>NZ_JACHMH010000001.1:9027500-9371047 GCF_014204915.1 Crossiella cryophila | reverse complement strand
GTACTTCATCCACCACGAGGACGTCCGGCGCGCCCAGCCGGACTGGGAGCCGCGTGAGCTGGACCAGGAACCGCTGTGGCGCACGGTCCGGATGTCGGCCCGGCTGACCTACCGCAAGAGCCCGGTCGGCCTGGCGCTGGCGCGTCCGGACGGGCAGCGCGCGGTGATCAAGAAGGGGCCGAGCCCGGTGACCATCGTGGGCGAGCCCGCCGAGCTGCTGCTGCACTCCTTCGGGCGGGAACAGGCCAGGGTGGAACTGCAGGGAGACCCGCGCGCGGTGGCCGTGGTGGAGAATCTCGACCGCAGCATGTGACTCGCCGGAGTATTCGCGGCGCGGCATGTGAACTGCGGCAAACGGGGGCCGCGCGGTCAGGGCGGGATCGAAAGCGTTGTAGCGTTTCAGACCATGACCGCTTGCCCCACCGCACAACCTGGCCGGCCGTTCGGCCAGGTGCTTGTCGCCATGGTGACGCCCTTCGACGCCGCAGGAGCTCTCGACCTCGACGCGGCCCAGAAACTGGCCGCCCACCTGGTCGCCAAGGGCTGCGACGGCCTGGTCCTCAACGGCACCACCGGCGAATCCCCGACGACCTCCGACACCGAGAAGGCCGAGCTGGTCCGGGCCGTGGCCGACGTCGTGGGCGACCGCGCCGCGGTGATCACCGGCGTCGGCACCTATGACACCGCGCACAGCGTGCACCTGGCCATGGAGGCGGCCAAGGCGGGTGCGCACGGCGTGCTCGTGGTGACCCCGTACTACTCGCGCCCACCGCAGTCCGGCCTGCTCGCGCACTTCAGCGCGGTGGCGGACGCGACCGAGCTGCCGGTGATGCTCTACGACATCCCGCCGCGCAGCATCGTGCCGATCGAGGTGGACACCTTCCGCAAGCTCGCCGAGCACCCGCGGATCGTCGCGGTCAAGGACGCCAAGGGCGACCTGACCGCGGGCACCCAGGTGATGGCCGACACCGGCCTGGCCTACTACTCCGGCGACGACGTGCTCAACCTGCCCTGGCTCTCCGTCGGCGGGATCGGGTTCGCCAGCGTCATCGGCCACGTCGTGCCGGACAAGCTGGTGCGCATGCTGCGCGCCTACGAGTCGGGCGATGTGGCCGGGGCACGCGCGGTGCACACCGCGCTGTTGCCGATCTATGCCGCGTTCGCCAAGCTCGGCGGCGTGATCTTCAGCAAGGCCGCGCTCCGGTTGCAGGGCATCGAGGTGGGCAACCCCAGGTTGCCGCTGCCGCCCGCCACCCCGGAGCAGGTCGAGCTGGTTGCGGCGGCTCTGCGCGCCGCGGATGTGGAGGTTTCCCGCTAGTGATCGACATCGCGGCAGTGCTGCCCACCAACAAGCCGGGCCCGCTGCCCGACGGCGGACTTCGAGTGGTCGCCCTCGGCGGCATCGGCGAAGTCGGCCGCAACATGACCGTCTTCGAGCACGCCGGGCGGATGCTCGTCGTGGACTGCGGCGTGCTCTTCCCCGAGGACGACGCGCCCGGCGTCGACCTGATCCTGCCGGACTTCCGCGCGCTGGAATCCCGGCTGGACGACATCGACGCGCTGGTGCTCACGCACGGGCACGAGGACCACATCGGCGCGGTGCCGTTCCTGCTGCGGTTGCGGCCGGACCTGCCGGTGGTCGGCTCCCGGTTCACCCTCGCGCTGCTGGCCGCCAAGTGCAAGGAGCACCGGCAGAACCCGGTGCTGATCGAGGTGGTGGAGGGCGAGCACCGCAGCTTCGGACCGTTCGAGCTGCAGTTCCTCGCGGTCAACCACTCCATCCCGGACGCGCTCGCGGTGGCCATCCGCACCGAGGCCGGGCTGGTCCTGCACACCGGTGACATCAAGCTGGACCAGCTCCCGCTGGACGGCAGGCTCACCGACCTGGCCGGTTTCCACCGGCTCGGCGACGAGGGCGTGGACCTGTTCCTGGTCGACTCGACCAACGCCGAGGTGCCCGGGTTCGTCACGCCGGAACGCCAGATCGGGCCGGTGCTCGACGGCGTCATCGGCAAGGCCAAGCAGCGGGTCATCGTGGCCTGTTTCGCCAGCCATGTGCACCGGGTGCAGCAGGTGCTGGACGTGGCGGCCACGCACGGGCGGCGGGTGACCTTCGTCGGCCGCTCGATGGTCCGCAACATGGGCATCGCCGCCGATCTGGGCCTGCTCACCGTGCCGGAGGGCCTGCTGGCCGACCTGGACGAGGCCATGCAGCTGCCCGAGGACCAGGTGGTGTTCGTCTCCACCGGGTCGCAGGGTGAGCCGCTGTCCGCGCTGTCCCGGATGGCCCGTGGCGAGCACCGGCAGATCAGCATCCGCGCCGGGGACATGGTCGTGCTGGCCAGCTCGCTCATCCCCGGCAACGAGACCGCGGTCTTCGGCGTGGTCAACGGCCTGGTCCGGCTCGGTGCGCAGGTCGTGCACCAGGGCACGGCCAAGGTGCACGTCTCCGGACACGCCTCCGCGGGCGAGCTGCTGTACCTGTACAACGCGGTCCGGCCGAGCAACGTCATGCCGGTGCACGGCGAGTGGCGGCACCTGCGTGCCAACGCCGAACTGGCCACGCTGACCGGGGTGCCGCCGGAGCGGGTGGTCATCGCCGAGGACGGCGTGGTGGTGGACCTCATCGACGGCGCGGCGAGCATCGTCGGGCGGGTCGAGGTCGGGCACGTGTACGTGGACGGCCTCTCCGTCGGCGACGTCGGCGAGTCGACCCTGTCCGACCGGCTGGTGCTCGGCGAGGGCGGGTTCATCGCGATCGTCGTGGCCGTCGAGTCCGCCACCGGCCGGGCGGTCACCCCGCCGACGGTCTCCGGGCGCGGGTTCTCCGACGACCCGAAGGCCCTCGACCAGGTGGTCCCGCTGGTGGAGATGGAGCTGGCGCGCACCGAGGCGGAGAACATCACCGACCCGCACCGCATCGCCCAGTCGGTGCGCCGCGTGGTCGGGCGGTGGGTCGCCGAGACCTACCGGCGCCGGCCGATGATCGTGCCGACCGTCATCCCGGTCTGAGCGACGACGGACCCGGCGAGCCGGGAGAACGGTTCTCCGGGTAACCCGTTTTTCGGGCTGGAGAGCCTGGTCGACGAGTTCGGCGACCGGGCCACGAATCAGTACGAGACGCGAACCGGCCGCACTCCGAGAAGGAGGGCGGCCGGTCGCGTAAGCGTGGTCAGAGTGGCTGTGGTCAGCGTGGGTGGGGGTCAGCGCGGGGTGATCAGAGCTGGTCCGGGGTCCACGGGCTGCGGGACTCGGTGGGCCGGGTCGCGTCGTGGAACTTCAGCTTCTCCAGCTCGCCGGGGCGGATGCCGATCATGCCCTTGGCGATCTCGCGCATGATCCGGTCCCGGGCGCGGGCGGCGTCACCCGGTTTGGCCGGGGACAGGTCCGACAGGTCCGGCGGGGCGCCGAAGTGCACGCGGAAGGTCGGGCGGTTCTTCACCGCGCGGAACCAGGACATCATCAGCGGCTTGAAGTCCGACCAGCCGCTGACCACCAACGTGCCCCAGATCACCGCCTCGTGCGCGCCGAACTGGCTCACCGGCACCACCGGCACCCCGGCGGCGAGCGCGATCCGGGCCGCGCCGGTCTTGCCGCGTTCCGGCCACAGGCCGGGATCGCGGGTGACCCGGCCCTCGGGGTAGATGAGCAGCGAATGGCCGTCGCCGAGTGCCTGGACCGCGCTGTCCATGGCCTGGACGACCGTGCGCTTGCCGCGGTCCACCCGGACATGTCCGCAGCGCCGCCACACCCAGCCGGCGATCGGGGCGTCGAAGATGCCACCGGTGGACATCAGCGACGGCGCGAGGCCGGCCTTGTGACAGGCCGCGACCAGCACGAAGCCGTCGAAGACGCCGATGTGGTTGGAGGCCAGCAACACCGGGCGGCCACGCAGCTCAGCCGGGACTTCCCCGGTGACCACGAGTTTCCCGGTGAGGGCGACGAGGGCGCGATCCGCGGCCATCAACGCCCGCCAGAGCCTGGAGGACCGACGGGCCGGAACCGACCGGCGTGTCGGATCGTCTGGAACCGAATGCAGAGCAACCATGACAGGTGCAGCATCGCATGCCGCCCAACCTCGCGACCCCACCACTTCCTAATTCGTCATGACTGAGGCTCCTGTGACGGGAGTGACGACTGTGACGGAAGGGGCGAGCCGACTACCGTGTGGAGCATGGCGAACCGAACAGCGGCCTCGAAGAGGGGAGGCGGCGGCTCCTCCCGTGCCCGTGCGAGTTCGTCCAGGTCACGCGGGAAATCCACGGCCAAGGCGCCCGCCAAACGCCCCGCGGCCAAGGGCAGGACCAAGGCGAAACCGAAGCCCAGCGGCGGCGGCGCGATCACTCGCGGTGTGCGCGGCGGCTGGGGGCTGATCGCCAAGGGCGTGGGCGGCATGGCCCGCGCGGTGGGCCGCACCAAGGAACTCGACCCCGGCCACCGCAGGGACGGACTGGCGCTGGTCTTCATCGCCGCCGCGGTGATCGTGGCCGCCGGGGCCTACTGGCACGCGGGCGGACCGGTCGGCCGCTGGGTGGAGATCGGCGTGCGCACCGTGATCGGCGCCGGCGTCGTGGTGCTGCCGCTGCTGCTGGCCGGAGTCGCGGTGGTGCTGATGCGCTCGGACCCGCAGCCCGAACGCCGCCCCAGCCTGGTGGTCGGCGCGCTGCTGGTCACGCTGCCCGTGCTCGGTCTGCTGCACATCTTCTCCGGCCGCCCGGAGACCCTGGAACTGCGCTGGTGGGCCGGTGGCGAACTCGGCTACCTGGCGGGCGATCCGCTCGCCCGCGGGCTCAGCGGCTGGGTCGCGGTGCCGCTGCTGATGCTGATCGCCGTCTACGGCCTGCTGGTGCTCGACGGCACCCCGGTGCGAGAGGTGCCCAACCGGCTGCGCGAGCTGACCGGCCTGCGCGAGGACGAGGACGAGGCCCCCGAGGAGGAGCCCGACCTCGACGCCGCCGACCCGGCCAAGGTCCGGTTGCGCAGGCCCTCCCGCCGTCGGCAGGCCACCATGAGCGAGGACGCCGAGGCGCCCGACTCCGGCCTGGACCTGGTCGCGCCCACCCCAGCCAAACCGGCCCGGCCGAGCAAGGTCGCCGCCGCCGCGACCGCCGCCGAGCCGCCGCCTCCGGCGAAACCCCAGCAGACCCGGCTGGACCTGGTCCGCGAGGTCGAGGGCGACTACCAGTTGCCGCCGACCACGCTGCTCAAGGACGGCGACCCGCCGAAGGCACGCAGCAAGGCCAACGACTCGATGATCGAGGCCATCACCGGGGTGCTGGAGCAGTTCTCCATCGACGCCCAGGTCTCCGGGTTCACCCGGGGGCCGACGGTGACCCGGTACGAGGTCGAACTCGGGCCAGGGGTGAAGGTCGAGAAGATCACCGCGCTGACCAAGACCATCGCCTACGCGGTGGCCACGGACAACGTGCGGCTGCTCGCGCCGATCCCCGGCAAGTCCGCGGTCGGCATCGAGGTGCCCAACAGCGACCGCGAGATGGTGCGGCTGGCCGACGTGCTCAAGTCCACCACCGCGGTCTCCGACCAGCACCCGCTGGTGATCGGCCTCGGCAAGGACATCGAGGGCCACATGGTCACCGCGAACCTGGCCAAGATGCCGCACCTGCTGGTCGCGGGCTCCACCGGCTCCGGTAAGTCCAGCTTCGTCAACTCGATGCTGGTCTCGCTGCTGGCCAGGGCCACCCCCGATGAGGTCAGGATGATCCTGATCGACCCGAAGATGGTGGAACTGACCCCGTACGAGGGCATCCCGCACCTGATCACGCCCATCATCACCCAGCCGAAGAAGGCCGCGGCCGCGCTGGCCTGGCTGGTCGAGGAGATGGAGCAGCGCTACCAGGACATGCAGGTCAACCGGGTCCGGCACATCGACGACTTCAACGCCAAGGTGCGCACCGGCGAGATCACCGCGCCGCTGGGCAGCGAACGCGTGTACCGGCCCTACCCCTACATCCTGGCCATCGTCGACGAGCTGGCCGACCTGATGATGACCGCGCCGCGCGATGTCGAGGACGCGATCGTGCGGATCACCCAGAAGGCCCGCGCGGCAGGCATCCACCTGGTGCTGGCCACCCAGCGGCCCTCGGTGGACGTGGTCACCGGCCTGATCAAGACGAACGTGCCGTCCCGGCTGGCCTTCGCGACCTCCTCGCTGACCGACTCCAGGGTCATCCTGGACCAGCCCGGCGCGGAGAAGCTGATCGGCATGGGCGACGGCCTGTACCTGCCGATGGGCGCCTCCCGGCCGGTGCGGGTGCAGGGCGCCTACGTCGGCGACGACGAGATCACCGCGCTGGTCAACTTCACCAAGGACCAGGCCCAGCCCGACTACGCCGACAACGTCACCGCGGCCAAGCCCGGCGAGGCCAAGGAGATCGACCCGGACATCGGCGACGACCTCGAACTGCTGGTGCAGGCCACCGAGCTGATCGTGACCAGCCAGTTCGGCTCCACCTCGATGCTGCAGCGCAAGCTGCGGGTCGGCTTCGCCAAGGCGGGCCGGTTGATGGACCTGCTGGAGACCCGCGGCGTGGTCGGCCCGTCCGAGGGTTCCAAGGCCCGCGAGGTGCTGATCAAGCCGGACGAGCTGGACTCGGTGCTGTACCTGCTCCGCGGCGGTGGCGGCGGCGCCCCGGCAGAAGAGGACTGACCGGGCGGGACGAGAACTCCAGGCAAGACGTGAACGGACCCGGGCCGCGCAGGGAATGCGACCCGGGTCCGTTGTCGTCAGCGGTTCAGCTCAGCGGTGCCTTGCGCGGGCTCACGTGCCCCAGCGGCGGACGGCCGCGTAGTACAGGTCGGCGATGCGGTTGCAGGCCCAGTTGCCCTTGCAGATGCCGTACAGGTCGGACTTGAACTTGTTGTCCACGCGGGCCTTGGCATCGGCGTTCCAGCGGCCCTGCTTCTTGAAGTTCCGGTACCCGAAGTCGTGCCGGTGGCACGCCGGGGTGAAGTTGAAGCCGACCGGCTTGTCCGGCGACCAGGAACACGCGTCCGAGGACCAGTCGAGCTGGCCGTTGTACGGCCGCTGGTTGCGGATCGTGGAGAACTCGCCCAGCGATTTGCTGAACATGTAGCTGTCGGTGACCGCCCTGATGTCGACGGCCTGCGCCACACCAGACCCGGCGAGCAGGCCGAAGGTGGCGGCGATCGCGACCAGAGCGCTGGTGAGAACCTTGCGGATCCCGGCAGGGGAATTGTTCACGGTGAACCCCAGTTCTGTGGTGTGAACTACACGTGAGGTTCCTACCGGGCGGTAGCGGCCGCTGGCTGCACTCCGTTCGAAGATTGAGTGAAGGCTTGACTACGTTGTGACCTGGCTCACTTCATGATCACCTTCGCCGATCACAGCTCCAGCAGCATCCGGGTGTTGCCCAGGGTGTTGGGTTTGACGTAGGGCAGGTCCAGGAACTCGGCCACACCGGCGTCCGGGGATCGCCGGATCTCCTCGTAGATCTCCGCGGTCACCGGGGTGCCCTGGATCTCGACGAAGCCGTGCCGCCGGAAGAAATGCTCCTCGAAGGTCAGCACGAAGATCCGCATCAGCCCCAGCTGGTTGGCCACGTCCACCAGCTGGCGCACGATCGCGCCGCCGACGCCCTTGCCCCGGGCGGTGGGATCCACCGCGACCGTGCGGATCTCGGCCAGGTCCTCCCACAGCACGTGCAGGGCGCCGCAGCCCACGAGCGACCCCTCCAGTTCGGCGACCCAGAACTCCTGCACCGACTCATACAGGGTCACCAGGTCCTTCTCGAGCAGGATGTCCTTGCTCGCGTACAGGTCCACGAGGGCCTTCATGGACCGCACGTCCCGCGTCCGCGCGCGGCGCACGGTGATCGCGTCACTCACGACAGATCAACGTAATCGCTTCGGCGCGGAAAGGCTCCGTTCCGTTCCCCTCAAGTCTTCTTCCTCTCAATACTTTGCCTTCCGCGCCGCCCCGCGCTTCGCCCTCGACGGTAGGTCCGGGGCAGGTCCGGGCCAACTCGGAGATCGACAACGCCGATCGGGCGGTGACTCCGCGCGACTAGGTAAGGCGCGGCTACTTCTTCCGCTCAGCCGGAGCCGGGGGCCGGCGGCGGAACCGGACACCGAGGTTCAGTCGGACCGGTGGTGTTCGCCGGTTTCGCCACCCGATCGAGGCAACCTCGGCCCCGGGTCGAACTCCGGCCCCGCCGCCCGCGCCGCCACGGGGTGACGCCGTGGAATTGATCATGGTGGACGACGGTTACCCTGATCGACGTGTCTTCACCGTCCACCTCCCGCCGGGTCGCGTTGCTCACCCTCGGCTGCGCGCGCAACGAAGTCGACTCCGAGGAACTCGCCGGCCGGCTGACCTCCGGTGGCTGGGATCTGGTCGACACCGGCGCCGAGGCCGACGGCGGGGCCGAGGACGCCGACGTGATCGTGGTGAACACCTGCGGTTTCGTCGAGGGCGCCAAGAAGGACTCCATCGACATGCTGCTGGCCGCCTCCGACACCGGGGCCAAGGTCGTGGCGGTGGGCTGCTTCGCCGAGCGTTACGGCAAGGAGCTGGCCGACCAGCTGCCCGAGGCCAGCGCGGTGCTGGGCTTCGACCACTACCCGGACCTGGCCGCGCGGCTGGACGACGTGGTCGCCGGGCGCAGCGTCGAGTCGCACACCCCGGTGGACCGGCGCACGCTGCTGCCGATCACCCCGGTGCGGCGCCCGCAGGCCGCGGACAACCTGTCCGTGCCCGGCCACGGCTGGCTGCCCACCAACGTGCAGCGCCGCCGGCTGGACAACGCACCGGTGGCCGCGCTCAAGATCGCTTCCGGCTGCGACCGGCGCTGCACCTTCTGCGCCATCCCGTCCTTCCGCGGCGCCTTCGTCTCCCGCACCGCCGAGGAGATCCTGGGCGAGGCCGCCTGGCTGGCCCAGAACGGCGCCCGCGAGGTCTTCCTGGTCAGCGAGAACTCCACCTCCTACGGCAAGGACCTCGGCGACGTGCGCGCGCTGGAGGCGCTGCTGCCGCGGCTGGCCGCGGTGCCCGGCATCGACCGGGTGCGGGTGTCCTACCTGCAGCCAGCCGAGACCCGGCCCGGCCTGGTCAAGGCCATCGCCACCACCCCGGGGGTGGCCGACTACTTCGACCTCTCCTTCCAGCACTCCAGCGAGTCGGTGCTGCGCCGGATGCGCCGCTTCGGCTCCACCGAGTCCTTCCTGGACCTGGTCAAGCAGATCCGCGCGCTGTCCCCCAGCGCAGGCATCCGCACCAACGTGATCGTCGGCTTCCCCGGTGAGACCGAGGAGGACCTGGCCGAGCTGGAGCGCTTCCTCACCGAGGCCCAGCTGGACGCGGTCGGCGTGTTCGGCTACTCCGACGAGGACGGCACCGAGGCCGAGCACCTGGCCGACAAGGTCGACCCGGACGTGGTCGGCGAGCGGGTGCACCGGGTCTCCCAGCTGGTCGACGAGCTGATCGCGCAGCGTGCGGAGGACCGGGTCGGCGACGAGGTCGTGGTGCTCATCGAGCACGAGGAGACCGAGGAGATGCACTGCTCCGGCCGGGCCGCGCACCAGGCGCCGGAGGTCGACGGCGAGTGCGTGGTGCACGAACCCGAGGGACTCAAGATCGGCGACCTGGTGCGGTGCCGGGTCATCGCGGCCGAGGGGGTGGACCTGGTGGTCGAGCAGATCGAGGTCCTGCCGCGGAGCGGGACGTGAGTTCTGGCGGTCAGGGAGCTGACCGCGGGGACCACCTGGCGGACCGGGCACTGCCCGCCGTCCCGATCCTCAACATCGCCAACCTGCTGACCATCTCCCGGCTGGTGCTGGTCCCGGTGTTCGTGGTCGCCCTCTTCGCCGGGGGCGGGCACGAGGCCGGCTGGCGCTGGGTGGCCTGGGGGATCTTCGCGCTGGCCGCCATCACCGACCGCATCGACGGGGTGCTGGCCCGCAAGCACGGCCTGGTCACCGACTTCGGCAAGATCGCCGACCCGATCGCGGACAAGACGCTCACCGGCGCCGCGCTGATCGGGCTGAGCGTGCTCGGCGACCTGCCATGGTGGGTCACCATCGTCATCCTGGCCAGGGAACTGGGCATCACCGTGCTGCGCTTCTGGGTGATCCGCTTCGGCGTGATCCCGGCCAGCCGCGGTGGCAAGGCCAAGACGCTGGCCCAGGTGGTGGCGATCGGGCTGTACGTGCTGCCGCTGCCCGAGGCGTTCGGGCCGCTGCTGTGGATCATGATGGGCCTGGCGCTGGTGCTGACCGTGGGCACCGCGGTCGACTACGTGGTGCAGGCGGTCCGGCTCCGGGCCGGTCGGTGAGCGAGGCCGGGGAACTGGCGGCCGCGCTGGTCGGCGCGCTGCGGGCGCGTGGGCAGACCGTGGCCACCGCCGAATCGCTGACCGCTGGGCTGGTCAGCGCGACCATCGCCACCGTGCCGGGCGCCAGCGCGGTGCTGCGTGGCGGACTGGTGGTCTACGCGACCGATCTCAAGCACACCCTGGCCGGGGTCTCCTCGGGGCTGCTGGCCGCGCGCGGCGCGGTGCATCCCGAGGTGGCCGTCCAGCTGGCCACCGGCGCCCGCGAGCGCTGTGCGGCGAGCTGGGGGCTGGGGCTGACCGGTGTGGCCGGGCCGGACCCGCAGGACGGGGTCGAGCCGGGCGTGGTCTACCTCGGACTGGCCGGTCCGGACGATGTGACGATGCGCACGCTCACCCTGACCGGGGACCGGGCCGCGGTACGCGCGGGCGCAGTGCTGGGCGCCCTGGAGTTACTCCAGGATGCGCTCGGGGCCCTCGGCCGGGAATGATCGGCGGAGGAACTCCGTTCGCTCTTGGCGAAGTATCCCTGTGATCGCCACTGAGCGACCGTCGCGCTCGGTACCGTGGGCTTCACGGGCCTGGCCGAAAGGAGGCACGCGATGACCGTGCTGCTGCGTGAGGCGATCGGCGAGCGGCTGCGCCGTACCCGCACCGCCCAACGTCGGACGCTTCGCGAGGTGTCCCGGCTCGCGCGGGTGAGCCTCGGCTACCTCTCCGAAGTGGAACGCGGGCGCAAGGAAGCGTCCAGCGAGCTGCTCGCCTCGATCTGCGAGGCACTCGACTTACCCCTGTCCGCCCTGCTGGGTGAGGTCGCCGCGGATGTCCGCCTCGGCGAGTTCACCGTGCCAGACACGGTGCCGGACACCGTCGAGGCCGCCACCCGCACGCCCAGCCGGGCAGGCGCGGGCGAGTCCGGCTTCGGTGGTGGTCGGCTGGTGGCCCCCGCCCTCGGCGAGGACCTGGCCGAGCTGCGGCTGCAACCGCTGCTGCGGCACCAGCTCAACAGCCCGATCGGCGGACCGCATGTCGCGGCCGGGGTCGTGGTCGCGGCCTGAACGCCGTCCGAGTCATCCGCCAGGCTGAGATCCGTCTCAGCCTGGCGGTCTCATTTGCGCGGACTCGGACCGGCGCCCTTTCGAACAAGGGTATAAAAGGCGTAGGCCCCAGGTTCCGGGTCGGCTCCGGCTGACCCTTGACTTGATCAGGGAGGACCCTGACTTCCGCGGGGGTCAGTGGAACGGCGTGGCGGTACCTGACACGATGGGCACCAGCACTGGGTTGAGCGCCGGTCACCTCCTGTGTGTGGGGGACGGGTCGCACGGAGAAGGCAGGCGGAGGAGATGGCCAACGCGTTCGTGAAGTTCTGGAAGTACCTGATGGCGGCATTCTCGTCGAAGATCGACGAGCACGCCGACCCGAAGGTGCAGATTCAGCAGGCCATCGAGGAAGCGCAGCGTCAGCACCAGGCCCTGTCCCAGCAGGCCGCGGCGGTCATCGGCAACCAGCGCCAGCTGGAGATGAAGCTGAACCGCCAGTTGGGTGAGGTCGAGAAGCTGCAGGCTTCCGCGCGGCAGGCATTGGTCCTCGCGGACCAGGCCCGCGCCGCCGGTGACCTGAAGAGGGCACAGGAATACGAGGACACCGCCCAGGCGTTCGCCACCCAGCTCGTCACCGCCGAGCAGTCGGTGGAGGACCTCAAGGGCATGCACGACCAGGCGATCGGCGCCGCGGGCCAGGCCAAGCAGGCCGTGGAGCGCAACGCCATGGTGCTCCAGCAGAAGATCGCCGAGCGCACCAAGCTGCTCAGCCAGCTGGAGCAGGCGAAGATGCAGGAGCAGGTGTCCAGCTCGCTCCGGCAGATGACCGAGCTGGCCGCGCCGAGCAACACGCCGTCGCTGGAAGAGGTGCGCGAGAAGATCGAGCGCCGCTACGCGACCGCGCTGGGTTCGGCCGAGCTGGCGCAGAACTCCATCCAGGGCCGGATGCTGGAGGTGCAGCAGTCCACTGTGGACATGGCTGGCGCCTCCCGGCTGGAGCAGCTGCGGGCCTCCATGCGGGGCGGTCCGGTCGCGGGTGAGGTCACGTCGGGGCAGCAGGCGGCAGCGCCGGCACCTGCCCCGCAGCAGCAGACCGCCCCGTACCAGAACCCGCAGGGCCAGGCGTGAGGTAGCCGGTGACGTCGCCACGGGACGAGCTGCGCCGTCAGGTCGGGCAGCTGGTCAGCCAGCAGCTCAGTGGACCGATGGACAAGGTGCGGCGCAAGCTCGCCGCGTGGCAGGACCCGCGCGCCAAGCTGTTGCGGCGCCGGCGGCGGGCAACCCGCACGCTGACCGTCTCCAGCACCGCGGCGGCGATCACCGGCACGATCGCGTTCTTCATCGGCAGCAACCCGGCCGCGCTCGAGTGGACCGAGGCCGGTTTCGGCTCGGTGGCGGTGGTCTCGCTGGTCGGGGCGGTGAGTTCCGGGCTGCGGTCGATCCGGCTGTACCGGACGCCGCTGCCCGCGCCCGCCGCGCCGCCGCCACCGCCGCTGCCCCCGTCCTCCTCGATGGCGCGGGAACCCCTGCAGCGACTGGCCGCGGCCGAGTCGACGCTGGATCAGTTGCTGCGTCAGCTGTCCGCTCCGCACAACGGCCTCGCGCCGCTGTCGCTGGAGACGGTCGAGTACTCCAGGGCCACCGCCGCGGAGGCCGCCTCGGCGGTGCGCGCGGTGGGGCAGCAACTCCGGGCGGTGGAACTCGCGCGGGACACCGCGCCCGCGCTGGAGCGCGGTCATCTCTCCGATGAGGTCCGCCGGCTGCGCACCGAACTGGACGAGGGAGTCGACGGCTACTGCGGGCTGGTCGCCACCGCGGGACGAGCGGTCGCGGCGAGCAGCACGGCCGCGCCGCGACAGGCGCTGGAGGATGCCACCGACCACCTCGCCGGACTGGCCGCCGCGTTACGCGAACTGGCGGGCGGCCGGTTCTGAGCTGGTGGCACGGACTCCCCGTGGGCCTCACGGGGAGTAGTTTTGTTCCGCCGAAAAGCGGGACTGCTGAGAAATGTTTCGTGCAAACGTGTGATATCGGCGCGTCTGTTCGACCATTCCCTGTACGTCGCGTGGCAGTATCCCCCGCACGAACGGGAGCGCTGGGAGGGGATCGTGGCGCTGTGGGCCCTGCACGGCGATGGCCGTCGGGTACAAGACGGTGCCATGGTGGCGCCGGAGGAGCGGCTCAACTGGTTCCTGACCATCGGCTTTGGCGTCCAGCACGTCATGGTGATGTTCGCCGCGACCATGTTGGTGCCGTTGCTGACCGGTTTTCCACCGACGACGACTTTGTTCTTCTCCGGGCTCGGCACGCTGCTGTTCCTGCTGATCACCCGTAATCGAATGCCCAGTTACCTGGGCTCCTCCTTCGCGTTCCTGGCGCCGTTGACCGCGGCGATGCAGCAGAACGTGCCGATGGCGGCGCGGGTGGGCGCGGTGCTGGTCGCCGGGGCGCTGATGCTGGTCATCGGCATCGCGGTCAAGGCGCTGGGCGCGCGGCTGCTGGAATCGCTGATGCCGCCGGTGGTGACCGGCGCGGTGGTGATCATCATCGGGCTGAACCTGGCCCGGACCGCGGCGCAGGACTTCGAGAAGCAGGCCGGGCTGGCGGTGCCGACCTTCCTGGTCATCCTGTTCGTCGGCGTGGTGCTGCGTGGCACGCTCTCCCGCACCGCGGTGCTGGTCGGGGTGCTGGTCGGCTGGCTGCTGGCCGCCTTCAACGGGGAGCTGGACCCGATCCGGCTGCGCGATGTGCTGACCGCGCCGTGGTTCGGTCTGCCGGCCTTCCAGACCCCGGAGATCCGGCCCGCGCTGGTGATCGCGGTGCTGCCAGCGGTGGTGGTGCTGATCGCGGAGAACGTCGGTCACCTCAAGGCGGTGGCCGCGGTGACCCGCCGGGACCTGGACGGCAGCGCGGGTGACGTGCTGATCGGCAACGGGCTGGCCACCGTGCTCGCGGGCACCGGCGGCGGGATGGGCACCACGACCTACGCGGAGAACATCGGCGTGATGACCGCGACCCGGGTGTACTCCACGGCCGCGCACGTGGTGGCCGCGCTGGTGGCGATCCTGCTCTCGTTCTCGCCGAAGCTCGGGGCGATGATCAACACCGTGCCGCCGGGGGTGATCTCCGGGGCGAGCCTGATGCTGTACGGCATGATCGGGCTGGTCGGCATCCGGATCTGGCTGGACGCCAAGATCGACCTGTCCGATCCGGTGAACCTGATGGTCGGCGGCGGCGCGCTGGTCGCCGGGATCGGCAACCTGACGCTCAGCGTCGGCGATGTGCCGCTGGCCGGGATCGCCTGGGGCACGATCATCATCGTGGTGCTGCACCCGCTGTTGCGCTGGTTGCGCGGGCTCACCCACGGCACGGCGCGGACGCAAGCCGCGGGCCGGAACCCGCGTGGCCGGGAGCAGGCCGGCCGGGAGCAGGCTGATCGGGAACAGCAGCCGGGCGCCGGCCAGGACCAGCGCGGTCGGGAGCAGGACGGCCAGTAGCCGCGGGCCGGACGGCGGCGAGGGCAGTTACCCGGCGGCCCGGCGCGGGCGGCGGGGCGGGCTCAGCGGCCGCGCAGCACCAGTTCGGCCGGGTCCAGGGTGAGCGGGAACGGGCGGGAGATCGTGGTCTGACTGCCGGCGAAGGCGGTCAGCGTGTGCGTGTACTGCCCGCGCCGCAACTCCGAGGTGATCAGGTGCGGGGAGCGTTCCAGTTCCAGCCGCCAGTAGACCGGGATGCCCGCTTCGGCGTAGAGCTGCGGTTTGATGATCCGGTCCTGCGGGTGGGTGGACGGGCTGACGATCTCCACCACGGCGCGGACCTCGGTGGCCGGGTAGCGGGCCGGGTCGGTGTCCGCGTAGTCGCCGTTGACCACCACGATGTCCGGGACGGCGAGCCGTCCGCCGGGGATGACCACGTTGACCGCTTCGAGGATCTCCACGTCCGCGCCCGCCTGCGCGGCGGCGGTCTCCAGCAGGTTGGCCAGGGCGCGGGAGGCGCGCTGGTGCCGGGTGCCCGGGGCGGGACTCACCGTGAGGACTCCGGGCGTGAGCAGCTCGTAGCGAGTGTGGTTGCCGTTGTCGGGAAGGGCCTCGATGTCCTCGATGGTCCACGGACCGACATGGCGGACGAACGCGACACTCACGGGCTCCCTCCCTCCAGCTCGGGGTCGACTGCCTCCAGTGTGGCATCAGGCTGGCAGCCAGGACAGTGGTAGGTGACTCGCGGCATCCCGTAGCTGAGCTGCTCGCCCACCCGCACCGGGCCGCCGCAGCGCAGGCAGCCCGCCCGGCCGCGCTCGAACACCCAGTGCTTGCGCCCACCGGTATGACCGGTGGTGGACTGCTCGGGGTGCAGCTTGTTCCGGTCGAGCAGGCGGCGGCACAGCCGGACCGCGGCCCGCGGGTCCACCGCGCCGACCGGGGAGAAGGGGGAGACGCCGAGCAGGAAGCACGCCTCGGTCTTGTAGATGTTGCCGACGCCTGCCATGACCGACTGGTCGAGCAGGGCCGTGCCCAGTTCGCGGGCGGGGTCGGCGGCGAGGCGGCGGACCGCCTCGTCCTCCAGCGCGCCGTCCCAGTCCGGGGACAGCAGGTCGGGGCCGAGATGGCCGATCAGGGTGTGTTCCTCGGCGGTGGGCAGCAGGGCCAGATCGTGCAGGCGGAAGCCGACCGCCACCCGCTCGGCCGTGCTCAGCAGGGCGCGGATCTGGTGGGCCGGGCCGCGCCAGCGTTCGCCGGGGCGGTAGAGGTGCCAGCTGCCGTCCATCCGGAAGTGGCTGTGCAGCGTGTGCTCGTCGTCCAGGCGGAACAGCAGGTGCTTGCCGACCGGGCGCACCGAGCACACCGTGCGACCGGCCAGATCGGCCGCGGCGAGGTCGGGATGGCGCAGCTCGCCACGGGTGAGCCGCTGCCCGCGCAGGGCCTCGTGCAGGCGTTTCGCGGCCAGGAAGACGGTGTCGCCCTCGGGCACCTAGGGTCCCTGCAACGCCAGTCGCAGGCCGAGGCCGAGCAGGATGGTCGCGGTCAGCCGGTCCAGCCAGGTGCGCACCCGGCGCCTGGTCAGCCAGCGGCGGGCGCTGCCGGCCAGGCCGACCAGCACGAACTGCCAGAGGAAGCCCAGGCCGACGTGGATGAGCACGAGCAGCGAGGCCCAGCCGGTGGTCGGGCCGGCCGCGGGCAGGAACTGGGGCAGCAGGCTCAGGTAGAAGACGCCGACCTTGGGGTTGAGCAGGTTGGTCAGCAGGCCGGAGCGCAGGGCGCGCCAGCCGCCCAGCGCGGGCAGTTCCGGCAGGTCAGCGGCTTCGGTGGGCTTGCCGCGGTCACGCCAGGAACGCCACAGCGCCGAACCGCCCAGCCACACCAGGTAGCCCGCGCCGGCCAGGCGCAGCGCGTTGTAGCCGAACTCCGAGGCACGCAGCAGCGCGGTGATGCCCGCGATGCTCGCCGCGCCCCAGACCAGGCAGCCCAGGGTGATGCCGAGGCCGGTGGCCAGGCCGGTGCGGCGACCGCCCAGCACCACCGAGCGCAGGATCAGCATGGTGTCCAGGCCGGGAGTGACCACCAGCACGACCGCGGCCAGGCAGTAGGCCAGCAGTAACTCGCCGCTCACTCGACGTCCTGGTCGACCAGCTCGCGGCCCGCGGCCTGTTCCTCGGCGTCGGCGATCTCCGCGTCGAGTTCCCTGCGGGCGCGGGCGTTCGCGCTGCGGGCCGAGCGCAGCACCCTGGCCAGCAGCAGGTTGAAGGCCAGCGCGACCTCGCGGGCGCCGGGCGTGCCCCACTGGTGGATCGGCATGCACGCGCCCTGGGCCTGCTGCACGGCCAGCCGGTCCGGCAGCGACACCGGCATGACCAGCGGGCCGAAGATCTCCCGCAGCTCCTCGATGCGGAACTGGTGCTCGTGCGAACGCGGCCGCACCCGGTTGACCACCACGCCCAGCGGCTGGAGTTCCGGGTTGTTCTCCTCGCGCTCGTTCTGCACCGCCTCGAAGGCGCGCTGCACCCCGGACACGGCGAAGATCGTCGGCTCGGTGACCAGCAGCGCGCGGTCCGCGGCGACCAGGGCCGAGCGGGTGAGCTGACCCAGCGAGGGCGGGCAGTCCAGCAGCACGAGCTGGTACGGCAGCTCGTCCTCGGCCATCAGCTCCTGCACCCGGTCCAGCACCGTGCCCAGCCGGTTGAGTTCGGTGAGTGTCGGGTTGGGCTGGTTGATCAGCTCGGCTTCCTCCGCGCCGACCAGCACGTCGACCTCGTCCCCCCAGGCGCTGGGGGCGATCGCGGCCCGCACGGCCGTCTTGGTCGGGTTGGTCAGGACATCGACGAGGGAGGACTCGGTCTCCTCTGGCTCCAGCGCCGAGGTGGCGTTGCACTGGGGATCAAGATCGATCACCAAGGTGCGCACCCCGCGCCGCATCGCTGCTGAGGCGAGCCCCAGCACCACCGTCGTCTTGCCGACCCCACCCTTGAGGCTCAACACCGCGACCGTATGCACGGGTGCAGCCTACGGGTTTCCCGATTCAAGGTCTTGTAGCCCGTTTCGGGACTCCTGAGCCAGGCGGATTAGGGTGCGGCTATGCGATCCGACGCCGTGCACCGTGTGCTGGAGGCCGAGCTGGCTGCGGTCCGGGACCGCGGGGTCAGCGCGCCCCGAGTGCTGGATGTCGGCGGTGGCAGCGGGGTGTGGGCGGTGCCGCTGGCGGCCGCGGGCTGCGCGGTCACCGTGGTCGAGCCGAGCCCGAACGCGCTGGCGACCCTGCAACGGCGGGCCCAGGAGGCCGGGGTGGCCGACCGGGTCACCGCGGTGCAGGGCGATGTGGACTTCCTGCTCGACGTGGTCGAGCCCGGCGGGGCGGACCTGGTGCTCGGGCACGGGCTGCTGGAGGTCGTGGACGACGTGACCGCGGCCATCGCCGCGCTGGCCGCGGCGGCCGTGCCCGGTGGCGTGGTGTCGGTGCTGGTGGCGAACAGGTACGCGGCGCTGGTCGGGCGGGCGCTGGCCGGCCGGCTGATCGAGGCGCGGCGGCTGCTGGACGATCCGGACGGCCGGGTCGGGCCCGCGGATCAGTTGCAGCGCCGCTTCGACGCGGACAGCCTTGGCGAGCTGCTGGCCGGGGCCGGGCTCGCGGTCGAGGTGCTGCAGGGGGACGGGGTGCTCTCCGACCTGGTGCCGGGGGCGGTGCTGGACGCGACGCCGGGGGCGGCGGAGGCACTGGCGGAGCTGGAGCTGGTGGCCGCCGGGCGACCGCCGCTGCGGGATCTGGCGACCCGGTTGCACGCGGTCGGACGGCGCTGAGAACGTGTTTTGGCGCGAAACACGGTTACCTAGGCAACCGTGTTCTCCGGTGCCGGTGGGCTTGGCCGGGACGGCGGCCATGCGCCGCCCCAGCCGTCGCGTGCCCGGCGAGGGGTCACTGGGCGGTGCCGCCTGTGGGGCTGTGGAAGGTGTAGACGGCGGTGTACTTCACCGGCTGCTGGGCGCCGGTGACGCAGGTGCCGGTCGGGCTCACGCCGCCCTCGGTCCTGAGCCGCTGGACGTAACTGACCTTGCCGAAGACGCCCTCGCCGCGGGTGGCGGTGGACTTGAGCAGCAGCTCGGGCACGGCGTTGGGGCGGGCGTTGCTGGCGCCGGCGACCGGGCCGGCGGCGACCGCGCTGCCGTCCAGGGTGGAGATCCACACCGGGCCGCGGGAGTGCAGGCCGATGGTCCTGCCCTCCTTGTCGGTCAGGGTGGCGGCGGGTTCCAGGGGCTTCCAGGCGGAGTCGAGGCAGGTGTAGACCTGCACGCCAGTGGCGTCGTAGGTCGAGGTGAGGGTGTGGCCGGCGGGGACGGCGAGCGCGGCGGCGACCTGGTCGGCGGCCTTGACCACGCTGCTCGGCGCGCCCGCGGTGGCCGACTGCCCCGGGGCGCCGTAACCCGCGCCGCCGCCCTGAACACCCTCGCCGCAGGCGGCCAGGACACTCGCCACGCCGATCAGGCCGAGCGTGACCCCGAGCATCTTGAACCGGTTCATGATCTTCTCCTCGAATCGCACCATTCGGGTGACCAGGTCGTTTCCTCGTCAGCCGCCGTGAGATACGGGTGCGATGCGGAGCCGGCTCAGCGGAGTGACGCTGTTCGCGATCCGCGCCGGAGCTGAACGGGAACGCGGGACTCCGCGTAGCGAGCCGTTGGTACACAAGGGTTGTGGATGCTCAGCCGGGGTGTGGATGCCCGGCGGCTCAGTACGGCGTGTGCACCGCGGGCGGCGTCACGTGCACGCCCGCCCGGTACTTCGGCACCCGCACCCGCACCTTGGTGCCCGCGCCGATCGCGGTCTCCACCACCAGGCCGTAGTCGTCGCCGTAGACCTGCCGGAGCCGCTCGTCCACGTTGGCCATCCCGATGCCCTCCGAGGGCGCGCCGGCCCCGGCCAGGATCCCGCGCAAGGTCTCCGGGTCCATCCCGGCGCCGTCGTCCTCGATCAGGATCTCCGCCTCGGCCCCGGCGTCCCTGGCCAGGATGGTGACCCGGCCCGCCCGGTCCCGGCCGGACAACCCGTGCTGCACCGCGTTCTCCACCAGCGGTTGCAGGCACAGGAACGGCACCGCCACCGGCAGCACCTCCGGCGCCACCTGGAAGGTCACCGCCAGCTTGTCCCCGCTGCGCGCGATGGCCAGGGTCAGGTACTGGTGGATGGCGCGCAGTTCGTCGGCCAGGGTGGTGAACTCGCCGTGTTTGCGGAAGGAGTGCCGGGTGAAGTCGGCGAAGTCCAGCAGCAGCTCGCGGGCGCGTTCCGGGTCGGTGCGCACGAACGCGGCGATGGTGGCCAGCGAGTTGTAGATGAAGTGCGGCGAGATCTGCGCGCGCAGCGCCTGCATCTCGGCCTCGACCAGCCGGGTGCGCGAGCGGTCCAGCTCGGCCAGTTCCAGCTGCGCGGACACCCAGTTCGCCACCTCCTTGGTGGCCCGCACCAGGATCGGCGGACTGGAGTCGCTGTAGGCGATGAGCGTGCCGAGCACGTGCTCGTCCACCACCAGCGGCGCGATCACCGCGTGCCGCAGCGGGCAGCGGGAGTCGGTGCAGCGGGCCGAGCTGACCTGCACCCGCCCGGACCGCAACGCCTCAGCGGCCTGGGTGAGCGCGCTGGCCGCGTGCGTCTCGCAGTCGCCGGACCAGGCCAGCACCGTTTCCTGGTCGGTCAGGCACAACGCGGGTGTGCCGAGCAGGTCGCGCAGCCGCCGGATCGCCTTGCGCGCGGCCTCCGCGGTCAGCCCGGCGCGCAGTGGCGGCGCGGCCAGTGAGGCGGCGTGCAGGGTCTCGAAGGTGGCCCGGTCGGTCGGGGTGCCGAAGTCCCGGTTGGCCCGGGAGCGCCGCACGATCACCAGCAGCGCCACGCTCAGCGCGGTGAGCAGCAGCAGGAGCACGAACAACGCGGAGGTGCGGGTCATCGGCCGGTGGTTCCTTCCGGGGCGTGCAGCCGGGCCATGGTCGCGTTCACCGAACGCGGCGCGCGTTTCCGGGTGGCCAGCGAGACTCCGATCATCACCGCGAAGCCCAGCGGCACCGACCAGGCGGCAGGCCAGGACAGCAGGGTGGTGAACCAGCCCGCCCGCAACTCGCCGGAGATGGTGGCCAGCACCGCGAGCAGGGCCAGCCCGCCGCCGGTGAGCAACCCGGCGACCGCGCCCGCGGCGGTGAGTCCGCGCCACCAGATGCCCAGCACCAGCAGCGGGCAGAAGGAGGAGGCGGCGACCGCGAAGGCCAGGCCGACCGAACTGGCGATGGGCAGGTCGGTGCCGATCAGCGCGAGCCCCACCGGCACCACCGTGGCCAGCACCGCGGACAACCGGAACCCGCGCAGCCCGCGCCCGCGGAAGACGTCCTGGGAGAGCACCCCCGCCACCGACATGGCCAGCCCGGAGGAGGTGGACAGGAACGCGGCGAACGCGCCACCGGCCACCAGCGCGCCCAGCAGTTCGCCGCCGAAACCGGGGATGAGCCGCCGGGGCAGCACCAGCACCAGCGCGTCGGTGGCCCCGGTCATCAGCAGATCCGGCGCGTACAGCCGGCCGAGCGCGCCGAAGACCAGTGGGAACAGGTAGAAGACGCCGAGCAGGCCGAGCACCACCAGGGTGGTCCGCCGGGCCGCCCGGCCGGTCGGGTTGGTGTAGAAGCGGACCAGCACGTGCGGCAGGCCCATGGTGCCGAGGAAGGTGGCCACCATCAGCGAGTAGGTGACATAGAGCGGATGGTCGTCCCGGCCGCCGGAGAGCGGACTGGCCCATTCGTCCCCGGTCAGCGACCTCGCCGGGGCCACGTGCGGCACCGCGGCGCCCGCCGGGAACACCACCGTGGTGTCCTGGCCGAAATCGTGCGCGCCCGCGGTCAGCTCCAGCTTCGCACCCTCATAGGTCTTGTCGTCCAGCCGTCCGCGCACGGTGACCTGCACCGCCTCGGTGTTCTGCACCCGGACCGGGGTGCGGATGGTGACCATGGTCTGCTGGCTGAAGGTCACCGGCCGGTCCCCGTCCAGCAGCGGCGCGCCGTCCCGCTGCCAGACCATGATCAGCAGGATGGCCGGCACCGCGATCGCGGTCAGCTTGAGCCAGTAGTGGAAGGCCTGCACGAAGGTGATGCTGCGCATCCCGCCGGAGGCCAGGTTCAGCGTGACCACCACCGCCACCACCACGCCGCCCACCCACACCGGCGCGTTGGTCAGCGTGTTCAGCGTCAGCCCCGCGCCCTGCAACTGGGGCAGCAGGTACAGCCAGCCGATGCCCACCACCAGCAGGCTGGCCACCCGGCGCACCGCCACCGACTCCAGGCGGTTCTCCGCGAAGTCGGGCAGCGTGTACGCGCCGGAGCGGCGCAGCGGCGCGGCCACCAGTGCCAGCATGATCAGGTAGCCGGCGGTGTAGCCGACCGGGAACCACAGCATGTCCGCGCCGAAGCTGAGGATCAGCCCGGCCACGCCGAGGAAGCTGGCCGCGGACAGGTACTCGCCGCTGATCGCCGAGGCGTTCCACCACGGGCCGACCGAGCGGGAGGCGACGTAGTAGTCGGAGGTGGTGCGGGAGACGCGGAGGCCGTAGGCGCCGATGAGGATGGTCGCCACCGTCACCACGCCGACCGCGATCAGACCGGAGAGCGCGTTCACGTCGAGTGGTCCTCCACGAAGTCCTGGTAGTCGCGCTCGATGCGTTCCGCGCCGCGCACGTACAGCCAGCCGATGAGCAGCAGCACCGGGTAGACCCCGCCGCCGAGCACCAGCCACGGCACCCGCACCCCGAACAGCTCGGCCGAGCGGCTGGCCGGGACGAGTGCGAACAACAGCGGCAGCAGGCCAAGCGGCAGCACCGCCAGGCAGACCGCGATCGCGGCGCGCAGCTGACTGCGGATGAGCGCGCGCAGCGACACCTCGTCCAGGGTCGCCTTGTCGTCGCGGCCGATCCGGGCCGCGCGATGCGGTCGGGCAGATCTGGTGCGCGGGCCGGTGACCACCACCCGCCGGGGTGGTTGGCGCGGCTCGGTCACGTCGTCGTCTCCCGTGGTCGCGGAGCGTGGTCAGGCGGTGCCGGCGCTGACCCGGGTGGATGATGCCGGACAGTAAGCCAGCTGAAAGTGACCCAGGTCACGGCCGAGTCTAAGGTCCGCAGATATCAAGACCAAACGGATCGAGGGAGCCCACCGGTCGGCGGCCGTTCATCGTGGCGGCTGCCGATCGGGACGGGCCTGCCGCACCAGCAGGTCGCGCAGTTCGCGGGCGTGCCGCCGGCTGACCGGCAGCACCTGCGCGCCGACCCGCACGCTGAGTTGCCCGGTGTCCAGCCGCAGTTCGTCGACGAAGCGCAGCGACACCAGGTGGCTGCGGTGCACCCGGACGAACCCGGCCGCCCGCCAGCGTTCCTCCAGCTGCCCGAGCGAGGCGCGGATCAGGTGCGTCTCCTGCCCGGTGTGCAGTCGCGCGTAGTCCCCGCAGGCCTGCGCGTAGTGCACGTCGGCCAGCCGGACGAACCTGGTCAGCCCGCCGAGTTCGACCGGGATGACCTCATCCGGCGGTTCCTGGGTGACCGGGTGCGCGCCGGCGGGCTGGGCGGGCGCGGCCGGTCCGGCGGGGACGGGGTCGAGGCGTTCGGCCCGGACCCGCTCGGCCACCCGGCGCACCGCCTCGGCCAGCCGCGCCGCCCGGATCGGTTTGAGCACGTAGTCCACGGCCTTCAGCTCGAAGGCCTGCACCGCGAAGTCCTCGTAGGCGGTGACGAACACGACCAGCGGCGGCGTGCTGAACCGGGTGAGCAGCCGGGCCAGTTCGAGGCCGTCCAGGCCGGGCATGTGGATGTCCAGGAACACCGCGTCCAGGTGGTCGCCTTCCTTGGCGACCTGGTCGATGTGGCGCAACGCCTCCATCGCGCCCTCGGCGCCGTCGGCCTGCTCGATCCGGCCGTCCGCGCGCAGCATGTGCAGCAGCTCCGCCAGCAGCGGAGCCTCATCGTCGACCGCCAGCACCCGTAGCACCCTCGGTACTGTAACGACCTGATCAAACGATCAGTAGCGGGTGCCCGGGTACTTCCCGGCGCAGACCGGTGAAGTGCCTGCGGACGAGGTCCTGGGCGTAGCCGAGCACGCACTCCACCAGCTCGAAGGCGGGCAGTCCGCCCAGGTGGTAGGTGCGCCGACGGCCCTGCAGGGCCTCCAGCCGGTCCAGCGCGCCCTCGGCCAGGTCGGCGCTGTCGAAGTGCGGCAGGAACCGCCAGCGGCGTTGCAGGTGCAGCCGGTGCAGCTGTCCGCCCCAGGCGCGGACGTCGGCGCGCAGCAGGTCGGCCACGCCCGGCCCGTCCAGGTCAGGGCGGCCGTAGGCGTGGCAGACCAGCACCTCGGTGTCCGGGTGGCGGCGGTGGAAGGACACGCAGTGGCCCCGGCTGGCCGAGCCGGTCAGGTGCGGCTGGACCAGGGTGTGCGCGCCGGGCGGCAGGCCGCTGACGCTGCCCAGCGTGGTGTAGAGGTCCAGCCGCCGGATCCGGGCGGCCAGCGCGCGTTCCTCCTCGGTGGCGTCCAGCACCGGCAGCACCTCGTCCAGGCCGACGGTCAGCACCAGGTCGTCGTAGGTGTGCTCGGTCCCGTCCACGACCACCCGCACGCCGTCGGCGTCCCTGGTGATCCGCTCGACCCGCACGCCGCGGCGCAGGCCGGGCAGCTCCTGCGCGACCCGCCGCCACAGCTCGGCGAAACCGCCCTCGATCGCGCGCGTCCGGCCGGCGCCCAGCCCGGTCAGCTCGGCGTACTTGAGCAGGTAGAGCGCTGGCAGGTCCAGGTCGAGGTGGCCGTAACCCGCCGCGGTGTAGCCGGGGCCGAAGACCTCGGCCAGCGCGCTGAGCCGGTACTCGGCCAGCCAGCGCCGGGCAGGCGCGGCCAGCACCCTGGCGGAGTGCGCGAGGCCGGGATCGGCGATGCGCGGGAACAGCTCGGCCCGGACCCGGTGGTAGCGGGTGAGCGTCTCCCGGCAGAGCGGGCCGGGCACGCGCGGCCGGGAGCGGCCGGTGGCCGGGTCGAACAGCAGTGGCGGGCCGGTGTCGGTGGTGCGCAGGCCGAGTTCGGCGACCAGCGCGTCCAGCCTGTGGTGCGTGGGGGAGTAGCCGTGGCCGCCCAGGTCGTGGCCGCGGCCGTCGATCTCCGCCGCCGCGCACTGCCCGCCGATGGCGTGCCGGGCCTCCAGCACGGTCACCCGGTGCCCGGCCCTGGTCAGCTCGCGCGCGGCGGCCAGCCCGCTGGCGCCGGCGCCGAGCACGGCGACCGAGCGCGCGTGCTCGAAGTCTGCGGGCATGAGTTCCTCGATGCGTTCGCGCGGGGGCCGGAGAAGAATCACTCCACGGCCAGCATGGCCTAACCTGCGGTCGGTCGGCCACTTCCACACCCAATCGGGTGAGTCTGATCAAAATAACGGTTCTGGCAATGTTCTTGGCGGCTGGCAAGTTCTGTGCTCTGCGGGAACATTGCCGCAGGTGGATCCCGGTGCGCTAGGCTCGGGCGCGAGTAGATCGATTCATCTTCAACTACTTCGCCGGGTCGACCGATTAACGGTGAAACTGACCGTTCGTCGCCAATTCAGTGCCATTCATCGGCGGTATAGTCCATTGGTGGCGCGCTGGCGGGAACATGTCATTCCGGCCGCTATCGTGCGGAATCCGCTCCCCGTGCCCGCTGGCGCCGCCGGTGTTCTCCCATCGATCCGGCTGAGCCGCCGCGGTCCCGTGGCCCGTACGGGAAGGGGAGCGGACCGCCTGCCGTCGCCCGCCGTCCCGGCCCCGGCCGGGGGCGGGCGACGGTCTCGCGGACAACGATGTTTCCCGGTCACTCACCACAGTGGACCGCACATGGCAGGATCGGCATGGCCGAGCGGGTGCGGGGAGGAGGCGCGAGATGTCGACAGACGCGGTCACCTCGCCCGACGCGGCCGCCCCTGACCGGATGCGCGAGCTGATCAGGGAAGGCGCGCTGAGCGAGGCCATCGCCCTGGCCGACGCGGTGATCGCGCGCGCCGAGGAGCCCGCGATCGTCGGCCGGTCGCTGCTGATGAAGCTCGGCTGCCTGATGATGGACGGCCACCGCCTGGAGGCCGTGTCAGTGGCCGACCAGGCCTTCGACGTGGTGCTGGCCAGCGGCGACCCGGCGCTGATGGGCGAGTTGTACGCGCTGGCCGCCTACGTCGCGCTCACCGAGGGCTCGGTGGACCGCTGTGTGCGGCACCTGGTCCGCGGCTCGCGCACGATGGAACTGGTGACCAGGGCGGACCTGATCGCCGCGGACGCATGGGCCGATCTGGCCATCACCTACTCCATCGCCGGTTTCCACAACCAGGCGATGCTGGCCTCGGTGCGTGCCCGCAACACCGCGGCCGCGGCCGGGCTGCCGCCGGAGGAGTACCTGACCCCGGAGATCCCGCTGCGCTGCGCGGTCTCGCTGGACCACCGCGGCGACGAGCAGGGCGCCAGGGACATGCTGCGGGCCGCGGTCGCGCTGGCCAGGCAGTGCACGCCCGGCGGCGAGCTGCGCCCGGCCGACTACCCCTTCTACCGCTACGCCAGCGCCCGGCTGCGCGCGCTGGGCGAACCGGTCGAGCTGGCCCTGACCGAGGTGTCCCTGGAGGGCCACGAGGCCGCCGACCTGGGTGCGCTGGCCCAGGTGTGCGACGCGATCTCGGCCGGTCACCCGCTGGACGCGCTGGCCCGGCTGGACTCGATGACCCTGGTCGCCAACACCCTCGGCCCGGCCGAGTTGTTCCGGCTGCGCGCGCTGGCCTACGCCGCCGCGGGCGACCACCGGGCCGCGCACACCGCCGACCGGCAGGCCTTCCGGCTGGCAGGCGAGCACCCGTCCCGGCTGGTCGACCGGTTCATCGAGGGCGTCGGCGCCCGGCTGGACCACGAGGACCTGCGCCGCGCGGTCGGCCGCTACGCCGCCGAGGCGCTCACCGACCCGCTCACCGGCCTGCCCAACCGGCGGCACCTGGAACAGCGGCTGGCGATGATCGCCGAACAACGCGGCACCGCGGCCATCGGCGTGATCGACCTGGACGGGTTCAAGACCGTCAACACCGTGCACGGCCACCTCTCCGGCGACCTGGTGCTGGAACGGGTCGCGGCCATCCTGTCCCGCACCGTGCGCCGCGGTGACTTCGTGGCCCGCTACGGCGGGGACGAGTTCGTCGCGCTGCTGCCGGAGACCTCCGTGGTCGAAGCGGTGGAGATAGGGGGCAGGCTGGCCGCCGCGGTGGACGAGGAGGACTGGGAGGCGCTGGTCGCGGGCACTCCCATCTCGGTGACCATCGGCTGGGCGGACCTGGCCCATCCCGCGGACCTGCCCACCGCGCTGGCCGAGGCCGACCGCGCCATGCTGGAACTCAAGGGCGCCCGCCGCTAGCCGACACCGGGGGTCCGCCGACGCCAGGGAGTCCACCGTGCCCGGACCGACCAGCCACGCCGAGCACACCGCCGAGATCCGCGCGGTCAGCCGGGCCGGTCGCGAGGTGCTGGCGGCCTTCGAGCGGGTGGACCGCGGCTGGTTCGTGCCCCGCCGGATGTGGTGCTCGCCGCGCGGCAGGCTGCCCGAGCCGGTGGACCTGCTGACCGATCCGGAGCTGTGGCGGCGGTGCGTCTACGGCGACACCGTGGTGGTGACCCAGTTCGACGACGGCGCGACGCACTGGCCCGAGGTCGGCCGGGTGGCCACCAGCAGCGCCTCCCAGCCACGGCTGGTGGTGGACATGCTGGAGCGGCTGCGGCTGCGACCGGGCACGACGGTGCTGGAGATCGGCGCCGGCACCGGCTACAACGCGGCCCTGCTGGCCGAACTGGCCGGCGCGCCCCAAGTGACCACGGTGGAACTGGACCCCACGCTGGCCGAGATCGCCGCCGCCAACCTGACCCGCACCGGCCACCCGGTGCACCTGGTCCACGGCGACGGCACCCTGGGCTGCCCGGACCGCGCGCCGTTCGACCGGGTGGTGGCCACCGTGGCCGCGGTCGGCGACGGCCTGCCGTACGCCTGGGTCGAGCAGACCCGCCCCGGCGGCCTGATCCTCACGCCCTGGGGCAACGCCTATGACAACGGGGTGCTGCTGGAGCTGACCGTGCGCCCGGACGGCACCGCGTCCGGGCCGGTGGTCAGCGGGGTGGCCTTCATGCAGTTGCGCGGACAGCGGGTGTTCACCGGCCACGCCGCGGACTTCGCCGAACTGGCCGACGCCGGTGACCCCCGGCCCAGCGCGGTGCCGCCTGCCGAGGTGGCCTTCGGCGAGGGCGTGTTCGGGATCGGCCTGCGCATGCCGGAGGTGTGCTGCGAGGTCAGCTACACCGGCGAACGGGACTACGAGGTGCTGCTCTACCACCCGGCCGGCGGCTCGGCTGCGGTGGCGGACGTGCGCGACGGCGTGGTCGAGGTCCGCGAGTCCGGGCCCAGGGCGCTGTGGGCGGAGGTCGAGGCCGCGCACGGCTGGTGGGCCGGGCAGGGGCGGCCGGGGCTGCACCGCTTCGGCGTCACCGTGACCCCCGAGGGGCAGCGGGTGTGGCTGGACAGCCCGGCCAACCCGCTCTAGCCGCCCCGCCTCAGCGCGCGTACTGGGCCTGGTCGGTCTGCATCCGCCGCAACAGCACCTGCTCGATCAGCGAGACCAGCACGCCCTTGACCGAGGACCGCTGCCGCGCGTCGCAGCTCACGATCGGCACGGTCTCGTCGATGCCCAGCGCCTCCCGCACCTCGTCCATGGCGAAGCGCTGCGCGCCCTCGAACTCGTTGACCGCGAGCAGGAACGGGACGTCCTTCTCCTCGAAGTAGTCCACCGCCGGGTAGCAGTCCTCGATGCGCTCGGTGTCGGCCAGGATCACCCCGCCCAGCGCGCCCTCCACCAGGTCGTCCCACAGGAAGGAGAAGCGCTCCTGGCCAGGGGTGCCGAACAGGTAGAGCACCAGGCTGCGGTCCAGCGAGATGCGGCCGAAGTCGAAGGCGACGGTGGTGGTGGTCTTGTCCGGCCGCCCGGTGGAGTCGTCGACGCCGACCGACACCTCGGTCATGGCCGCCTCGGTCACCAGGGGTTCGATCTCGGAGATCGCGCCGATGAACGTCGTCTTGCCGACACCGAAGCCGCCACTGACGATGATCTTCACCGCGGACGGGATGGCGGTGGAGGACAACCCGTCGTGGTCAGAGTGCCCTGACAAGGTCACGGATCCTTTCGATGACGTGGACCGGCAGTTCGGCGCGTTCCTTCAAGGACAGCAGGCCGCCGGTGACGAGGTCGGCGATGAGCACCTGGGCCACCCCGACCGGCACGGTGAGCAGTGCGGCGATCTCGGCGACCGAGCGCGGGGTCTGGCACAGCTCGATGATCCGCCGCCGCTCGAAGGCCAGTGGCGCGGACAGCGCCGCGGGCGCCGCGCCCACCATGGTGTCCACCCGCAGCCCGTCGTGCAGCGGCCGGGTGCGGCCGCCGGTGACGATGAACGGCCGGACGAAGGTGTCCTCCACGGACGAGTCCGCCCGCACCGGCGGCGGCTGGTTCTGCGGCTGGTCACCGTGGATCGGGTCGAACCAGGACCGTGGCTGGGCGGCCGGGATCATCCGCGGATCGGGCAGGCGGGGCGCGTCGCTCATTCCGGCAGGAACCTCCGCAACTCCGAGATCAGCATCGGGGTGAGCATGCCGCCCGCCCGTTCGGCCAGCACCGCGATCTCGTAGCCGATCAGGCCGACATCGCAGTTCGCCTCGGCCAGCACGCCGACGCAGCTGCCGTCGGCGATGGCCGAGACCAGCAGGAAGCCCCGCTCCATCTCGATCATGATGAGCTTGAGTCCGTCGAAGTCGTAGCTCCGCGAGGCGCTGCGGGCCAGGCTGGTCAGCCCGGACACCAGCGCGGCCAGCCGGTCCGCGGAGTTGCGGTCCAGGCCGTTGGACATCGCGATCAGCAGACCGTCGGAGGACACGCACACCGCGTCGCGCACCCCGTCGGTGTCGCGGACGAAGTTGACGAGCAGCCAGTTGAACGTATTCCCGTTCGGGTGCAGTTCAACGGTCACCGGGGGTCCTCCTCGGAGGGTCGGGGGTGGGCCGGGGACGTGCGCGCCCCCGGCTCGGCGGACAGCTCCGCCTCGAACAGACCGCGCTGCCCGCGCCGGTGCCCGTTGCGGAAGGAGGACAGCATCGAGCGCACGTCGTCGGGATCACGAGTGTCCACTGGCGGCCGATCCTCGGCGGGCCGGGGGCGGCTGGCCGGTTCGGGGCGAGCGGGTGCGCGGTTCTTGGGGACGCGTTTGAGCAGGCCGTTCTTGGTGCGCGAGCCCGGGGTGGCTTCGGGGCGCACGGGGGCTCCGGTGGGCGCGGCGGGGGTGGCGGAGTTCGCCGGTGCCGATGCCACGGTGGGTGCGGGTGCCGATGCGGATGCCGGTGCCGCGGCGGGTGCGGGTGCCGCGGGCGGCAGTGCTGAGGCGGGTGCGGACGCGGGTGCCGCGGGTGGCGATGCCGGGTCCGTGGCGGGCGGGTGCGGAGCCGGGGTGGCGGCGGTGCGCCCGAAGGTCGCGGGGGACTCGGGCCAGGTGGTGGAGGTGCCGGCCGGTGCCGGTGTGGGGTGGTGCGGTGCGGGTGCCGCGCCGGACTGCCGCGTGGCGGCCGGGGGCGGGCCCGACACCGGTGCCGAGGACTGCCGCGACTGCTGCACGGGCACGTTCGCCCGGCTCCCCGCGGCGACCGCGGCCTGGCTCGCCTGCGCCTTCGGTTCGGGGGTTGGCGGCAGCTTCGCCGAGGGGTCCGCGATCAGCGTGCCCGGCAGGGTGATCCGGGCCGTGATGCCGGTCGCCGGCGAGTCCGCCAGCTCCACCGTGGCGGACAACCGCTGCGCCAGCCTGCCCACCACGTAGTGCCCGAGGAACCGGGTCGGCGCCACCAGGAAGTTCTCCTCGCCACGCAACCGGGCGTTCGCCCTGGCCAGCGCGTCAGACGGCATGCCGACCCCGTGGTCGATGATCGCCAGCAGGTACTGCGAGCCGACCCGCCGCCCGTAGATCTCGACCTCCAGGTCCGGCGGCGAGAAGGACAGTCCGTTCTCGATCAGCTCGGCCAGCAGGTGCGCCACCTCGGTCACCACCGAGCCGGTGAGGTGCACGTCGTCCATCCGCCGCAGCACCACCCGGCGGTAGTCCTCCACCTCCGACAGCGCGGCGCGGATGACATCGGTGATCGGCAGCGGCGCGGCCCAGCGCCGCGGGTTGGACTCGCCGACCAGCACCAGCAGGCTCTCCGCGTTGCGGCGCATCCGGGTGGCCAGGTGGTCCAGCTCGAACAGGTTGGCCAGCGTGGTCGGGTTCAGCTCCTCCTGCTCGAACTCGCTGATGAAGCCAAGCTGGCGGCGCACCAGGTTCTGGTTGCGGCGACCCAGGTTGGCCAGCGACTCGCTGGTGTTGCGGCGCAGCACGGCCTGCTCGGAGGCCAGTGAGAACGCGGTGTTCTGCACCCGGTCCAGGGCCGCGGCCACCGAGCGGATCTCGGTGCTGGCCCGCTCCGGGATGCGTACCGGCGGCGGCGGTTCGGCGTGCTCGCCACCGCCCTCACCGGTGGCCGCCTGCACCCGGTCCACCGCCTCGGGCAGCCGGTGCCGGGCCATGTCGTCGGCCTCGGTCACCAGTCCGGCCAGCGGGCCGAGGATCGACCTGGTGGCGCCGATGACCAGTGCCACCTCGACCGCGATGGCCAGCGCGGCCAGCGCCAGGTACCCCAGCAGCTGCCAGGTCGCGTTGTTCTGCAGCCCGGCCGCCACCGCGCGGATGTCGTCGCCAACGGCCTGCTGCACGGCCCGCATGTCGTCGACCAGCCTGGTCATCGTGTTCCACCAGGACTGCGCGTCCACCTTGCTCGGCAACGCCCCGGCGGACCCGCTGATCGCGATGCCCTCGTAGCCGGCGGCCTCGGTGGCCGGACCCGAGCGCATCGCCTCGTCCAGCCTGCTGCGCTGGTCCTGGGTCGCGGCGCGGCCGAAGGCGGACAACGCGTTCTGCTTGCTCGCCCGGATCTCGCTGAAGTGCACGTACTCCTGCTGCTGGCGGAACTTGTTCGCGGCGAAGACACCGTTGAGGAAACCGCGTTCCTGCGCGGTGGCCTCCTTGGCCTCGCCTAGCGCGGTCAGCGCCAGCACCCCGCGCCGGATCACCGGGTCGGCCGACTCGCTCAGGCCCAGCTCGGTGTGCGCGAGCGTGGTGATGTTGTCGGTGTAGTAGTTGAAGGTGGTGTCCCGCTCGGCCCGGCCGCCGTCCACGGTGCCGCGCACCTGCGCCACCCCGGCCAGCCTGCCCAGCGCGGTGCGCAGCTCGCCGGCGCCGCTGAGCGCGGCGTCGGAGTTCAACCGGTTCAACCGGTTGAGCACCTCGTCGGTGCGTCCGCGCTGGGTGTCGACCTGGGAGCGGTAGCGGGTGTCGCCGCCGAGCAGACCGTTGGTCATGCCGCGTTCGCGCTGGAGTTCGTGGATGAGGTCCTGCACGCCGAGCGCGAGCGAGACGGACTCGGCGGTCTGGGTCGCCTGCCGCTGTCGCTGCACCACGTCCAGCACGATGATCACCAGCAGGGCCAGCACGATCGCCAGGGACACGGTGAGGATGCGGGCCAGCTTGGCCCGGATCGAGCGCGGCCGGACCAGGGAGGTGGCCAGCGTCGCGAACCGGGACTGTTCTGTCTCCGTCTGCTCGTCCTGCGGTGCGGTGATCGAGCGATGACGAGCGCCCACCAAACCTCCGGTCCATGGAATTCGACAGGCCGTTTCGCTCGACCATTCGCGGGCGGGCCGCCTGCACGTTCTCAGTTCCAGTGAACCGCGACAATACGACAACCGGGTGAACTTCTGATGTTGTCACCATGCGTGACGGAAAACTACTGACTCACCGGTCAGTAGGGCGACATAAGGTGCTTCTATGTGGTTTGACCTGCCGCTATGGTTACCTGAAAACCCATCCTACGGGTGTTACGTGATGTCGATCCCGGTTATACAGTGATTTCTTTCGGGTAACGAAGTTCGATTTGCCCACTTGATGACCATCTTTGTGGGGCGGCCCGCCTTTCTGCTATGAAACTCACCGGTTCGATTGCGCCTCGGGGATCGTCGGAATTCCCGGCGCCCCGCGCTCGTGGCCTGGAGGGGACAGCGATGAGTCCGCGGCAGGTGATCGTCGTCGGTTACGGCATGGCCGGGGCCCGGCTCGCCGAACTCATCCGCCGCCGCGAACCCGATCCGGCCCGGATCGCGCTGACCGTGATCGGCGCCGAACCCGAACCCGCCTACAACCGGGTGCTGCTCTCCGGCGTGCTGGCGGGCCAGCTGCCGCCCGTGGCGGTTCACCTGCATGAACCCGACTGGGCGGAGCAAGCGGGCATCGACCTCCGGCGGGCCGTCAGCGTCACCGCGGTGGACCGCGACAGCCGGATGCTGACCCTTTCCGACGGCGACCGGCTGCACTACGACGCGCTCATCCTGGCCACCGGCGCCCGTCCCTGGCTGCCGCCGACCCCGGGTTTGTGCGCCGCGGACGGCACTCCGGCCCCCGGTGTGCGGGTGTTCCGCACCCTCGCCGACTGCGCTCAAATCCTTGAAGTGGCCCGCCCCGGCGCCCCCGTGGCCATCCTCGGCGGCGGCCTGCTCGGCCTGGAGGCCGCCCGCGGCCTGGCCGGCCGGGGAAGCCTGGTCACGGTGGTGCATCCGGTGGGCCACCTGATGGAACGCCAGCTGGACGCGACCGCCGGCGCCATCCTGGCCGACGTGCTGGCCGAACTCGGCATCGAGTTCCGCCTGGGCGTCACCGCCACCGGCTACCGCCCCGGCGACGGCCTGGCCCTCTCCGACGGCAGCCAGGTCCCCGCCGACCTGGTCGTGGTCGCCGCAGGCGCCACCCCGGACACCACCCTGGCCGAGGCCGCGGGCCTGACCGTCGACCGCGGCGTCCGGGTCGACGACGCCTTGCGCACCAGCGACCCGCGCATCCACGCCCTGGGCGACTGCGCCAGCCACCCGGGCGCCCTTGGCGGCTTCGTGCAGTCGGCCTGGGAACAGGCCGAGGTCCTCGCCGACCTGCTCACCGGCGCCGACCCGGCGGCCCGCTACCACGGCACCCCGGCGGTGACCCGCCTGAAGATCCGCGACGTCGACCTGGCCACCCTGGGCGAGGCCCACCTGGACCGCACCGACCCAGGAGTGGAGATCCTCCGCCTGGAGGACTCCACCCGAGGCCGCTACGCCAAACTCGTCCTCCGCGGCGACCAGATCGCCGGCGCCATCATGCTCGGCGCCCCGGACGCCGCCGCCCGCATCACCCAGCTCTACGACCGCGGCGCGCCGGCCCCAACCGACCGCCTGGCCCTGCTGCTGGGCCGAGCCCTGCCCACCGGCGCCGAACCCGCGGGCAACCCGGCCGACCTGCCGGACGCCGCGATCATCTGCCGCTGCAACACCGTCACCAAGGCCACCCTGACCCAGGCCTGGCACAACGGCGCCCACCAACCCGCCGACCTGGCCCGCGTCACCCGGGCCACCACCGGCTGCGGCAGCTGCCGGGAAACGGTCAAGGCCCTGGCCGCCAGGCTGGCCGAATCAGCGGCCACCTCCACCCAGCCCGCGGCTCCGGCTCCGGCTCCGGCCTCGCCCGCCGCGCCGACACCGGCCAGGCCACTGCCCGCCGCGTCCGGGCCCGCCACGACCGCGGCCGCCGAGCCACTGTCGCCCGCGCCCGCCGCGCCCGCCGCGCCCGCCGCGCCCGCCGCGCCCGCCGCGCCCGCCGCGCCCGCCGCGCCCGCCGCGCCCGCCAGGTCCGCCGCCGCGTCGTCGCCCGCCACGCCCAGGCCCGCCGCGTCACCGCCGCCCGCGACCGTCCCGCCGCCCACGGTGCCGGAGCAGCCGGTCAGGCCACAGCCCACAGTCGTGCCGGTCCAGGGCACCACACCTCTCGGCGCCGCCCCGGCCACCGACCCGGCCGCGCCCAACGGCACCGCGGCGCTCGCCGGTGTCACCGCGGCCGCCGAGACCACCACCTCGAGGACATCTGCCGCACCCACGGCTGTCCCCGAGCCCGGAGCCGTTGCCGCCCAACGGTCCTGACCCCATGAGAGACAAGGCGGTTCCTTCGAACATGAGCGCGCAGACCACAGTTCGCCGCGGCCGGTGGATCGAGCACTGGGAGCCGGAGAACCCGGAGTTCTGGGCGAGCACCGGTCGCCGGGTGGCCAACCGGAACCTGGTGTTCTCGATCCTGGCCGAGCACCTGGGTTTCTCGGTGTGGCTGTTGTGGAGCACGGTGACCGTGTTCCTGCCGGCGGCGGGGTTCGCCTTCTCCGTTGACCAGCTCTTCTGGCTGGTCGCGCTACCCAACCTGATCGGGTCCGTGCTGCGCCTGCCCTACACGTTCGCGGTCGCCACCTTCGGCGGTCGCATGTGGACGGTCATCAGCGCGGCCCTGCTGCTGGTGCCCACCGGGATGCTCGCGTGGTGTGTCTCCGATCCGTCGACGCCCTACTGGATGTTCGTGCTCGCCGCCTGCACCGCGGGTCTCGGCGGCGGTAACTTCGCATCGTCGATGGCCAACATCTCCTTCTTCTTCCCGGACTCGCGCAAGGGATTCGCGCTCGGTCTCAACGCCGCGGGCGGCAACATCGGCGTGGCCGTGGTGCAACTCGCGGTGCCGCTGGTGATCTCGGCGGGCTCCGGGGTGCACCTGGCCTACGCCGGGCTGATGTGGATGCCGTTCGTGATCATCGCGGGCGTGTGCGCGCTGTTCTTCATGGACTCGCTCACCGAGGCGCGTTCGGACTTCCGGTCCTACGCCGCCTCCACGCGTAATCGGCACACCTGGGTGATGTCCTTCCTCTACATCGGCACCTTCGGTTCCTTCATCGGCTACTCGGCCGCGTTGCCACTGCTGATCAACTCGACCTTCCCCGAGGCCAAGGCGGGCTACTTCGCCTTCCTCGGCGCCCTGGTCGGCTCGCTGTCCCGGCCGATCGGCGGCTGGCTCGCCGACCGGATGGGTGGCGGGCGGGTCACGTTGTGGACCTTCCTCGCCATGGGCGCCGGAGTGCTCGGGGTGGTGCTCGGGCTGGCCCAGCACGATTTCTGGTTGTTCCTCGGCTCCTTCCTCTGGCTGTTCATCACCACCGGGGTCGGCAACGGCTCGACCTACCGCATGATCCCGGCGATCTTCAGTGCTCAGTTCGACGATCCGGCCACCGCACGACGGCAGGCGGCCGCGGTGATCGGCATCGCCGGCGCGGTCGGCGCCCTTGGCGGCTTCCTCATCACGCGCGCCTTCGCGATGTCGGTGACCGCCTACGGCTCCCTGGTGCCGGCGTTCCTGGTGTTCCTGGCGTTCTACGGTGTCTGCCTGGCGGTGACCTGGTGGTACTACCTGCGCCGCCGGGTGTTCGTCCGGGTACCCAGCCTGGCCCACGCCGGGATCTGAGCGCCAGCCCGTAGCCAGGACCTCTGAGTCCCTGGGACTGTCCGTCCCAGGGACTCAGAGTCCCCCCCATCGGGACCGGCGGACTGTCGGACCTTCTGTCTAGACTCCGCGAGGACGGCTCGAACGCTCGTTCGAGCTGCCAGGTTGGGGAGATTTCCCCAGACCACAGAGCTGTTGATCAGTGAGTTCAGGCCGCCGCAGGGCTGTCTGACGATGTTCTCCGGAGTGGTGCCGTCAGGCGGTTGGCCGGGTGGTCGACGTGGCTGAGAAGATCATCTCCGCCGTGGCTCCTCCTGCGGTTCTGCAGGAGGACGGTGACGGGTCGCGGAGGCCTGTACTCCGGCAACCGCCCCTGGCTGAGTTGGCCACGCTGTTGCCCAGAACCGCGACCTACTACGGCATGGGAACCATCGACACCTCCGGCCGGATCGCCAACCGGGCCGTCGTGGAGGCGCTCGGTTGGCTGCCAGGAGACCGGCTGGAGTTTCGGGTCGAGTCCGGCACGATCGTGGTCCAGGCCCGGCCGGACGGCCTGGCGGAGATGGGCCGCAAACCCTACGTGGCCATCCCAGCGCCGGTCCGGCACCGTTGTGGGCTGCGCTGCGGTGATCGAGCGCTCGTGGTCGGCTGTCCTGCCAACCAGACGCTGGTGATCCACAGCGTTGCCGTGCTCGACCACATGCTGTGCGAGCACCACGCCTTCCTGATGGGAGGTGGTGAGCGGTGACCGGCCACAACGACAATCCGGCCACCGCGGCGCAGATCGAAGCGGCGCGGGTGGTGCTTCTCAGCATGGGAATCACGGTCGAGGACCTGCTGGGGGAATCGCAAGATCGACCTCCGGTGCCGACGTTCGCGGAGTACATCCCGAAGGTCTCGGGTTCGTTCGGCACCGGCACCGCTCGTGCGTATGGGCCGTACTTGAAGATCGTCGAGCGTGACTGGGGTGACCGGCGGATGGATGAGGTGTCTCCGTCGGAGATCACCGCCAAACGCGAGGAGGTGCGGAGGAACGCGGTCCGTCGGCGTAGCACGCGGGGCGGGCACAGTGCGGCGGCACACTTCGTTTCCGCACTGCGGTGTCTGTACAAGCACCTTGTCGACGACGAGCTGATGAGCAAGGACCGCAACCCCGCCCTCAAGGTCAGGAAACCGGCGCAGCCGCCGGGCCGGCGGCACGGCCTGCAAGATGCACGGCTCGCCGAGATCAACAGGGTCGCGGTCACCACCGGAGATGACCCAGCCCTGGATGGCCTGTTGTTGCGGCTGCACACCGAAACCGCCTGTCGCCGTGCCGGGGCCATGGCCTTGCGGCGTTGCGACCTCGACCCGGATCTGTGCCTGATCCAGTTGTGCGAGAAGGGGGACCTGTACAGGTCGCAACCAGTCTCGCCAACGCTGATGAAGCATCTCCTGGCGCACTTCGAGTATCGAGGGGACGGCGACCCGTCCGGCCTGCTGCTGCGGTACAGCAACGGGAAGCCGTTGACTCGCCACCGCTACGACTACCTGTGGCACCGTCTCGGCAAGTACCTGGCTTGGGTGTACGCGCAGCAGATCAGCACTCACTGGCTCCGCCACACCACCCTCACCTGGGTTGAGCGCAACTTCGGCCACGCCGTTGCCCGAGCCTTCGCCGGACACTCGGCAAAGGGCGATGGCGGAGCCACCAGCACCTACGTTGAGGCGTCCCTTGGTGAGGTGGCCGCGGCGTTGTCGGCGATGACCGGCGAGCCCCATCCCTTGGCGACGGAGGGCTGACGAACCGCCGGTGGCCGTGGCAGCTCGCCGTCACGGTCACCGGCCTTGCCAATGCGAGACCAGCAGGCTGTCCAGCAGGGCGGTGGTCAGAACCAGCAACACCCCGTGCTCCGGCGCACCGGCCAACAGGACCCGATCACCGGTTCGCAGCCCGATGCGACCCCTGAGGTAAGCGGGAATCGCCACAGCCGGTCCGCCGACCACGCGGGCCTGACCACGTTCGCTGGTCTGGACGACAAGGGCTTGGCCCAGAACCTGGAGATCAAGGATGTCGCCTTGCCGCCAGCGCAGCGCCCGGAGCACGGCGCGGTCGGCGACTCGCCCGGATTGGTCCACTGTGGACATGCCGTAGGCCATCGAGGCGTCGCTGGGAAGGGCTGCCAGCTCAGCCAAGGACAGTGTCGGAACCGATGGTGCGGCGCGAGCTTGAGGAACGAGGGCGGCAACGATCCGGCTCGCCACTGGAAGGCGTCCGCCGACTTCACGACGCATTACCACCTCCCGGACTGATCAGCCTTCGTCGCAGGCAGGTAACGCGGCCACGGTTGTCGGGTACCCGTTCGGGTTTGCGTTACCTGGCAGGGCGTTCCCGTTGTTCGTTTGGAAAGGAACCTCTGCCGATGAAGAACATCGCACTCCGCTGCGCGACCGCGATCAGTGCTTTCGGCCTGGCCGTGAGCCTTGCGGGAACCGACGCTGCCGCGTCGGTCATGATGCCCGCCAAGCAGATCATCGTCTGCGAGTTCGCGGTCTGGCGCGGCGGTACGTACAAGTACGCCAACCAGCAGTTCGTCCCTGACGTGGCGAGCAGGATCGGCTACCTCTACAGCGGCACCATCGTGTGGGCCGACCAGCACGCCTTCCCCCACCGCGCCTCCGGCGACATGGTCCGCGAGCTGACCGGCTCGGGCGGCGGCTGGGTGTGGGCCAAGCACCTGGTCCGTACCGGTAGGAAGTGCCTGCCGTTGTAGCGGCGTGCTGTTCGGGAGGGAGGCGTCCGATCGGGCGCCTCCCTCCCGTGTTGCTCAGCCGGTCGGTCGGTGGAAGCCCAGGAACCGCATCTTCAGGTTCGTCGTGCGCAGGCGGCTGATCTGCACGGGGCTGCCCGCTTCGACCATGTACCCGTTGCCGATGTACATCGCGACGTGTCCGGCCCACACCACCAGGTCGCCGGGTTGGAGCTGGCCTGCCTGGATGCGGGGTCCGACGGCTTGGGCGGTGGAGACCCTGGGCAGGTGCACGCCTGCTTGCCGGTAGGCCCAGCTGGTCAGGCCCGAGCAGTCGAAGCCGCGGCCGGGCTGCTGTCCGCCCCAGACGTAGGGGGTGCCGAGCTGACTCAGGGCCGCGCGGATGGCGTTGGCGGCCTTGGTGTTGGGGGCCTGCACGGTCCCGCGTCCGCCCGGCAGTTGCACGCTGACTCCCGCCGCTTGGCGTGCCGGAGCTTGCGCTGCCGGTGCCGGCGAGAGCGACGGCGGCGCTGGGGTTGGTGCCGGTGGTGGCTGTTGGGTCAGGTGGGCGGCCAGTGCCTGGATGCGGTGTTCGAAGTTGGCCAGCCGGTCGTTGTTGGCCGTGTTCGTGGTGATCGCGGACCTGAGCAGGGTCGCCGGTGCGCTGGGGTCGGGTGAGCCGGCTGGTAGTGCTTCCGTCGCGGTGCGTAGCGCGTGGTCGGCGGTGGTGTGGAGTTGGCGTGCCTGGCTGAGCCGGGCTGTCGTAGTGGCGAAGTCGCGCACCGCTGCCGTGGACTGCTGGTCGCCGCGTTGTGCTTCGGCCTCGGCAAGGGGGCCGGCTGCGGCGTCCAGGCTCTGGCTGGTCGCGGTGACCGCGTCGGCGGCGACTCGGGCGGTGGCGGTCGCCAGTTCCAGCGTTTCCGCTCGGCGGAGGTCGGCGACCTTGTCGAGCAGCTTGGGCAGTTCACCGCGCGCCGCGGCCAGGGAGTCCTCCAGGCTCCGCACCCGGTCGAGCAGGGTCTTGGCCGCGTGGCGCGGCTGTGCGGCACCTGCGGATTCCGCGGTGTCGGCGGCCTTGCGGGCGGAGGTTCCGGCCGAGGTCAGACTGGCCGCGGCTCCCTCCAACGCGGTGCGGGCTTGGTCGAGCAGTTTCTCCACGTGCAGGGCGGGCTTGCGCTCTCGCACGGAGGCCACCGCCGCGGTAACCGCCGCCCGCGCGTTGTGGACCCTCTCAGCGGCGGTGTCGAGGGTGCTGGCGGCGGTGGCCGACGCGGTACGCGCACTGGTGACGAGCTGGGTCTTCTTGGCGGTCTCGACCGACTTCTGGTGCTGTTCCCAGGCGGTGTTCGCGCGTTGGACCAACGACGCGGCGGCTTCCCTGGCTCCGATGGCCCGCTGGGTGAGGGCGCTGTCACCCAGCTGTTCGACTGCCGGGACCAGCTCGGCTACCAGAGCCGCTGCCGCTGTTGCCTTGTCCTTGGCTTCGGTGACCGCGGACAGGGCTTTGCCGGGCGACGTGGTGGTGTTGCGATTGGCCGAGTTCAGGGCTTTCTCCGCCGTTTCGACCGAGCCCGCCACGGTTCGCAGCAACGTCTCGCCGCGGTCAAGCTGGGCGTTCAGGGGGCTGGGTACGACCGGTGACTGTTCCGCCGCACCGCCGCGTTCTGGTGATTGAGCCACAGGAGCGTCCGGGGCAGGGGCTTGCGGCTGCTCCTGGATCGCCGCGACCATTGGGGCGGCAGCGGCCAAGGCGCCAATGCCGCCGAGGACTGCCAGGCCCACCCGGGTCCGGCGGGCGGCGTCGGTGTCTCCGCGCAGCAGTTGTCGTGCTTGTGCAACGGCTTGTCGTCCGCGCTGGAGGTCCTCGTCGATCGGGGTGCCGTCCGGGTCGTCGTCCTGTGTGGACGGTGTGTAAAAGTCGCGTCGCACGGCGCACTCCTCCTGTTCTGGCCTTCGGTTTGGCCAGGTAACGCAGGCTGGCCCGACCCCATCCAGATCGCCTGCACCAGCGGCGCCGGCTACCAGGTCGGCCGGTGCGAGGTCGAGTCCTTTGGAGGTTCGTCCTGGGCAGTTCCCTCCCAGCGGCGATCTCGGTGCCGTAGTGGGAGCACAGGCGGCGAGGGGTCCTGCAGGAGTGTTCGCAGGAGTTCACGACGGGCCGAGGTGATCATGTTCTGATAGCTGCTGATCGCTACTCGGCGGAACTCCTCGACCGGGTCGCTGTGCAGCCAGACCGCGGCGTGGCTGGCGTCCTGGTGTACGAGCAGCGTGTGGATGTGATCGGTCCACGCCTGGTCCACGACGGCGAGCAGGAGCTGCCGGATTTCCTGTTGTCCGTGCTGGACAAGCGCGTCCCCGATCCGGCCCCGGGTCGCGGCTTCGGCGCCGTCCGGCCCGCAGAACGCGCTTGCCGGCCAAGTCCGTCCGCCGACGGCGCGGAGCTGGCCCGGCGCCCACCCCCGGACCGCGGTCGCGAGTGTGGGCAGAGTGTCGTGGAGGTCGCCAGTCAGGATGTGGCTGCGGCTGCGGGCGACCGCCTGCCACTGGTGGTCGATCACCTCGTCGTAGCGCTGGAGTTGGCGTCGTGCGAGGAACCGTCGCCAGTCTGCGGTGACCTGAGCGCGACGGACAAGCCGGTCAACCGGTCGGCCGATCAGGGGCGTTTCGGCGTGACCGGGGTGGGTGTCGAGGACGCGGCGTAGCTCGGTGGAAGCGTTGTCCAGGAGCAGGTCGTCCTCGGCGGAGAGCAGGAACCTTGTTGTACCGGGATCTCCTTGCCGCCCGGCCCGGCCAGCCAGCTGACGGTCCGCCCGAGGTGATGTCGACCGCCCGGCCGCCAGCACCAGCAGACCCCCGAGTCTGCGGATTCGCCGGGCTTCCGCGGTGTCGGGGCCGCCCAAGCGGATGTCGGTGCCGCGCCCGGCAAGCCCGGTGGCCACCGTGACCGCGTCGATTCGGCCGGCTTGGCTGATGACCTGGGCCTCGGCCTGGTCGTCTTCTGCGGTGAGAAGGCGAGGCCGGAGACCGGCTGCCGTCAGATGCCCGAACAGGTTTCTCGCGGCCACGCAACTGGGCGTGCTCACCAGCACTGGTCGCCGTTGCCGATGTGCGGCAAGCACTTCGTCGACAAGGGCCTCATCCCGGGCGGCGCTGGTCGGATACAGCTGGTCCGGCAGGTCGACTCGTCGACTTGGCCGGTGTGGCGGGATGTGGGTGACCGGAACCCGGTAGACGCGGCGGAGTTCGGCGGCCTCCGACATCACAGTGCCGCTGACTCCGCCGAGGAGGCGGTACTGCCGCAGAAACGCCTGAACGCTGATCGATGCCCGGGGAACCGGGTCTGCGCATACGGGCAACTTCTCCTTGGCCTCCAGTGCCTGGTGTAGTCCGGTTGCCAGACGGCGGCCCGGCAGTGACCGTCCTGTGTGGACATCAACCAGGAGAACCTGCTCATCTTCAACGATGTAGTCCCGGCCCATCTCGTAGAGCAGGTGCGCGGCGAGGGCGTTCTGCGCGGCGGCCAGAAATTCCGCGGATCGCCACGCCTCGGGATCGACAGCGGAGAACTGGTGGAGGCGGCTCCAGCCGCGGTCGGTGTAGCCGACCTGCCCTTCGCTCAGGAGGCCGTGGTAGTCCAGCACCGGCGTCAGCCGCGGGACAACGGCGGCCAACTCGGACGGCCAGCGGTCGGCCGGGGCGTCGGTTGAGGTGGTGAGGATCAGCGAGGTGTTGGCCTCGTCGATGAGCACCGCGTCCGCCTCGTCCAGGATCGCCACATGGTGTCCGCGGTGCACCCGGTCCGCGGGATTGGTGACCAGGGCGTCGCGGAGGTGGTCGAACCCGAAGTCGGCGAGCGTGCCGTAGGTGATGTCGGCGGCATAGGCGCACCGGCGGGCCTTCCGATGAGTTTCGGCAGGTACCGGGGCAACTGTCAGGCCGAGCAGCCGGTAAGCGGGTTCGAGGGCGGCTGCGTCCCGGGCAGCGAGGTAGGAGTTGGCGGTGATGACGTGCACCCCGTTACCGCGCAAGGCATGGGCGGCCGCGGCCAGGAACAAGGTGATCGTCTTGCCCTCGCCGGTGGCGATCTCGGCGAGGTGCCCGTACGCGACCGCGGCGGCGCCGAGTAGTTGCACTGGCCGGTGTTCGGTTCCCAGGGTTCGACGGATTGCTTCTCGGCCAACGGCGAAGGTGTGCGCCACGAGGTACCGGCGCAGCGTGTGGGTCGGGGGCTGGTGGTGCGCCAACTCGCGTAGTCGCCGGTATCGCGCCGTCAGGTCGGTGTCGGCGCGGCTTCGGTACCGGGGCTGGAGGGCGATGCAGTCGCGGGCGATGCCCCGGAATCGCCGCGGAACCCAGCACTCGATCTTCTCCAGCATCCGTTGCAGCACAGCCAGGTGAGTCGGGGGCTGTGCGGGCCGTGCGGCAGGAGTGCGTTACCTGCCGAGTCGACACGGGACTGCGGTCAACCGGATGTGTTGGCCCGTTGAAGGGAACAGGACATGTCTCCAGAACTCCGCGACGTCATCGTCGCCGCAGGTTTCATCACCGGGTTCCTCGTACTGGGTCTGATCGCCTGGTGGAGTGTGCGGTTCCAGCCCGGCTGGCCGGCTTCGGGCGTGCACTCCCGCAGGGAGCTGCTTGCTCGCGCCACTGAGTTCCGGTTCCCAGTGTGGCCGGAGGATGCGGACGAGGATCTAACGGAGCTGGCGGTCATGGTCACCCGGTGCGACACGGACGATGCCGATGGACCATGTTGGGCGGTGCGGCACAACAGCGCCTCCTTCGACCGCATGGGTAATGGATTGTGGGAGAAGGGCGTGGTGAAGTGGACTCCGGAGCTGGGGCGCCGGTTCCGGTTCAGCCGCGGGGAGGCGATTCAGATCGCCACGACTGTGGTCGCACCATTGGTGCGGGAATTTTGGGAGGACAGCATCGCCAAGGCTGACCCCGAGGGCACGGATGAAAACAGCACCTCCTGAACGGTAGGCGTGGAATCGCGACGGACGCTGTGATCACTGCACTCGGCGGGACTGGAAGCCAGTTGTCACCCTGAAGGGGTACCACACCTCTCCCGCACAACAGGCACAACACCGAAGCCAGGGTGTGACTCCTCCTGCTGCGCTAGGCTGACCGGCGCAACCACAGGCGAGGAGGGGCGCATGGCTGGTTACAAGGTAATTACCACGGCGGTTCGCAAAGAGGCGGCCAAGTGGGATGATCTCGCGAACAAAGTCGCACCGGTGCACAGTGCAGTGAGCGGTATGACACTCTCGCCGCTGGCGTTCTTCGTGCTCGATCCGATCACGCTGATGGTGTTTCCACTGAATCTACCCACGCCTCCAGAAGAGCTGGCAAGTTCATACGAAGCTGTCCGCTCGTTCATGGAGAAGCTGCTCGGTGGCGCGAAAACTGAATTTTCGGAGATTGGTGACGCACTGATCAAGATTGCCAACACATACGACCAGAATGAAGCAATCGTCGAGATGGACCTCAACGAAGCTTTCTGAAAACCAGGGGGGACAACGTGACCAATCCTGACACTTCGCAATATCCAGCGTTGATCCAGGCATTGAACGACAGCTTTCGCCTCGCCGAGGAGTCCACGAAACTTCTCGTGGACAAGTTCAACGCGGGACTCGACAACATCAACAACAACCCGCTCATCTACCTGGCGCCGAACTTCATGACCGGCCTGATTGTCAAAGTAGACGAGCTGCGTGGATACGTCGTCAAGTTTTTGAAAGCCATGCAGGAGTTCGCGAAGCACCACTTCCCCATCGTGTCGTTGATTCAGGCCGGTTTTGACTGGCTTATCATGATGCAGAAGCCTGTCTCGGACATGGAAAACCAGGTGCAGAAATACGTCGACAAGAACCTGCACGAGTGGACCGGCCCCGCGGCCAAGAGCTACAAGGAAGATGTGGTCAGCCCACAGGCGAAGGCGTTGAGCAACGCGCATCTCAAGGCTGACGCCATCAGTAAGTGGCTGATCCAGGTGACCCAGGCGAACATCGAGTTTCTCAGCAAGTACGCCGAAAAGATCGGTGAACTCGCCAGCAAGTTCGTTGCCGCGCTCGTGACCGCGAGCACCATCGTGGGCGCCCTGGAGGCACTCGGCAAGGCTGGCGAATTCGCTGGAACCCTGGTGAAATCCGCCATTTCCGTCTTCGCAGACACCGCGAAGTACTACGGATCCGCCATTGGTTTCATGCGCGATGCGGTCAGCATCCAGAACAATCTGGCGGCATATCCGAATGGTGCATGGCCGCAGGCGGTGAGTTGAGCACATGATGGAAGAAGAGCTGCGCAATCTGAAGTTGGCCGAGTTGAACCTGCCGCCGGTGAGCACGGTCGGCGCCGGTCGGCCCACCGGCCCCGCCCGAGAATTTTCCACCGAGCCTGCGGATGAGTACAAGGTGGCTGATACCTCGAACTCACTGTGGGTCACGGTCGACAAGGAAGGGAAGATTCTCCGACTTGAGGTGAGCACCAGTTGGCACACGCGCCTGCCCGCGGGTGAGTTCGCCAGTGCCCTGTTGACGACCTACATGAGCGCGTCGGAGACCGCCGCCGTCGTCGAGTCCAAGGCGCGGGAACGGGACCGGGAAATGACGGCCACCGCCGATACCGAGGCGTCCGACGGTGTTCTCGGCCTGGATGACTGGCTCTCCAAGATCGAGGCCAGGCACGCCAGCCTCGACCGGCAACTCCGTGAGGCTCGGGCAGAGGATGACAGCAGGTCTGGGCAGGTGCTGGAGATTCGTAGCCCGCACGGATACCTGACGCTGCAAGTCCGTTCCGGCGCTCTTGTCGGTTTGACGGTGGACGCCGAACGGATTTCCCGGGCGCGCGGTGGTCAACTGCAGCAGGACCTGTGGGACGGGTTCACCGCGGCGGGTCTCACCTCACCCGACTCCACTACGGAGGCCCCGGCCAGTCGGCCCAGGCGGCGGCCGGATCCAGTCGCCGGCGATGAGGAAGAAGAACTGTGGAAGGGAATGCCGTGGGAGTGAGCGCGTCTCGTAGATCGCGACGGGTTCCCGGACTACCCGGCCGCGAGCGGTGTGCTGTCGCGAGCATCGTGAGCCTGTTGTTGCTCGGCCTGGGCGCGGCCGCCTGTGGCGGCGAACGGGATCTGGGATCACTATCGAGCCTGTCGGTGACTCCGTCGGTGTCGCCTTCAGCCACCGTTGCCCAGGACAAGTACGTTGCGATGTTTCCAAACTGTCAGGAACTGGCCCGAAAAGTTCCCAATCTGCCGCCCTTGCGGTACAATAAAGATGTCTCCGCAGGCGGCTACCGGGGTGTGAGCTGCGAATTCGCCACTCCTCCCACAGGTTCGTCGGTGTCGGTGGAACTGACCTCGTGGCAAAGCGTTCCGAACGATCCCAGGCTCCCACCCGAAGTGATCTCGGGTCAGCGCGCTGCCCGGGATAGATTCACCAACGACACCGACCTCGTTAACGATGGGGCGGCGCAGGATCTACGGCTCGGTGAGCAGGTGAAGTGGCAGCGTCCCAGCAACAACGACAGCTGCTATCTGACGATCCTCGACGGCAACGCCGTACTCCGTTTCCGGTATTCGATTCTGGGTGGAACTCGGCTTGATCCGAAGTCGGAGCAGTGCCGAGGGCCGCTGCGCGAACTGGCCAAGTCGTTGTACGACGCGGTCCAGCCACACTGATCCGTCCGCGGCGCGCCGACGGTGAAACCTTGCCGCTGGCGCGCTGCCGGTCGGGCGACCGCATCATTGGGTGGTGCGGAGCCTCTATCATTCGACGTCGGCGATTCGGCTGCAATCCGGGCACAACAACTGCGGTAGCACGAAACGCCGTTGCCATGCGGTCTCCCGCCCAGTCCATCCGCAGTGCCAGCACAGGTACCGAACGACCAGCACCTGCTTGTCGTGCTGGTCTTCTGCCCTGGGAACAGGCAGATCGATCGGCAGCGACATCGTGAGTACTCGGGGCATCGGACCAGGCGGCCGCGCATCAGTGGGGAAGTCGCCAAGCGCCTGCTTGAAGTTGACCAGATCCAGTTCCTCGACTGCATCGGCCGGAAGCTGATTCAGGACGTGGTGCAGGCGGCCTCCCGGCGCGGCCAACTGGTGCTGGATCTCCAGAAGCACCACGTGGATCGTCGCCTGTTCCAGATCCATGCGGGTGGCGATGGACTGTTCGGAGCGGCCGGCGTCGTTGAGGGAATCGTGGGGCGGGAGCCCGAAGCGCTGGGCGAGGATCTCCGATTGCTGCGCGCCCAGCTGGAGGATCTGCGCAGCGGCGCGCCAGCCGACGACGCTCGTCGTTGGCGACTCGGCGAGGGTGTTGAGCACCTGGGTTTCCGGGTCGTCGGGTTCGGGGTCTGTGCGGTCATGGGTTGCGAGCGGCGCTGCCTCTGAAATGGCGGGGACACCGTCTCCGGTATGGAGATTGAGGCCGAGGCCGGTCCGGCAGCGGCGCGGGCGGGTCGCGCGTTCGTTGTCCAGATCGCACTGGGTGAAGTTCGCGTCCGGGTGGGCGAGCAGTTCGGTGTCAGCGGGCTCCTGGCCGTGCTGCTCGGCCAGGGTGGAGCGGATGGCGCTGATGCGCTGGAACTTCAGGTAAGCGCGGGTCGGCAGGCTGACCTGGTACTGCGCCGGGGCGAGTTCGCGGCGGATGTGTTCCTCGATCCACTGCCGGAGGTAGTGCGGTCCGGAGGAACGATCCGGGTCGTAGGCCCAGATGCCCTGGGCGACGGCGGCTCGGCCGACGTTGCGGAGGTCGCCCAGGTCGACCACCGTGGTGCGGTTCGCCATCGGACGGGTCAACTGCCGGGTGACAAGGCCGATGAGCGGCTCGGCCAACTGCACCAGATGCGCGGTCGCGTAGTCGCCGGCCTTCCGGAGCAGGTGGAGTTCGGCTCGCTGCACCGGGTCGTCGGCAGCCTGCTCCGCCAGATCCCAGTCAAGGTCCTTGGTGTGTTTGGAGAACGTGACGAACCCCGGCGGTTTGCCGCGGCCGGCACGCCAGTCCGCGGCGTGGGCGGCGATGTAGAGAACGAGGTGGGCGCGGTGGCCGTCGGCGGCGATCGGAGCCAACGCGGTGAGCGCGTCCCTGTTGAGTTCGTCGTGTTCGGAGCACAGCCGCCGGACCTCGGCCAGGCCGATGCTGTTGACTGTCGAGGTCATGACGCCGCCCCGGGTGCCCGTGCCGCGAACCTGATGCGGGCCAGGAACTTCCGGCGCGTTCTGGTCTCCGTGCGCGGCGTTCCGTTCCGTTGCAGTGTCGGTAGGAGATCGGCTACATCCGAACTGATCGGCGTGATGTGTCCGGGACCGACGACGGCTTCCCCGAGAAGGTGGATCCTGGCGGCCCAGGAGGCGTTGTCGTGCAGCACGCGCGCGGCGTCACCCGCGGCGACGGCGCGGACGTGGGCGTCGCCGATGTCCGGCAGGCGTTGGAGGTCGGCGAATCCGAGGCCGTCCAGGGTGGGAATCTCGAACGGGGCGTCGCCGATGGGGACGCGGTTCCAGACCAGGCCGACGTGCCGGGGCGGGAAGCCATGCCCGGCGGCTCCGCACAGCGTGTCGGGCAGGTCGGCGAGCCCGTTGGCCTGGCCGCGTGCTGGGTCGGCCACGAGCAGGATCTGGCTGGCGCACTCGATGATGGCGCGTTCCGGGCCGTCAAGGTCCCAGCGCAGGCGTCCGGCGTCCACCACGACCAGGTCGTAGTGCTCGGCGAGGCGGTCGAGTGTCGTCGCTATCGCGGCCGGCGGGACGAATCGGGACTCCAGCGGCGCGGTGGCGCCGGGCACGAGGTCGATTCGCCATGCGGGCAGTGGAGTGACGTGCTCGTTGATCGTATTCAGGGTGATGCGCTGTTCGAGCAACAACGATCGACGGCTGCTCGTCGGCGTGCTGGTCATGGCGGCGAGCGCCGGGCAGCTCAGGTCGAGGTCGACGAGGCAGACCTTCCTGCCCGCGGTCGCCTCGGCGCCGAGGTAGGCCCCGAGGGAGAAGGCGACGGTGGAACAGCCCACCCCGCCCCGGGTCCCGGCCACAACCAGAACATGCGGCTCCGCGACCCGTTTTGGAGCGGAGCCAGGGCCTCCAGGCAGGGCGGCGAGGACGTCCGCCACGGTCTCGAACATGCTGCGTGGCTCAGCATCCGCGCCCGCCCAGTCGTGGACGGTGACGCGATCCTCAAGAGCCGGCAGGGCGAAGTCCCGACCCTTGCCGGTGTCCAAGAGCACAATCGCCACCTGCTCCGACGGCTGGACGGACATCGTGCTCAGCCAGGCGGCGACGTCCGCGGGAGGACCGGCGGAGTCTGCCATGACGAACACCAAAGGTCTGCCGCCACGTATGAGCGGATCGGCGCCCTCGGTCATGAGGCGGAGTTGATCGGTGTTTTCGGCAACAGGTTCGAGGTAACACTCCAGATTGGAATTACGGAGACCAATAACGACCATCTCGCTGGACAAGCCACAGACAACCAGGCGGATATCACTCACGGTGATCCTCCGCCGAGGTAAGGCTGTCGGGTTGAAGAATCATGGCATAACGCATATGTCAACTATCGAGAACTTTGCGCGGTTTCGACAGGGTTGTACTGTTGCACATCGAATGCAACGGCAAGATTCTGAGCAGGTTCCCGCGGAGCGCGCGTGCGGGGACCCGCGGACACCGAACAGGTCAAGTCCTGCTGACACGTCGAAACTGTGTGACAACGTATCAACATCTATTGCGACAGTAGTTCTCGCAGTTGAGTTGCCTTGAACCTATCGATGTCCTCGAAGATCTCCAGTGCGGCCCGCCAGCACTTCTGGGCGCCGAGTAGGTCATCGTCTCCCAGATAGAGAATATTGCCCTTTTCCTGGATGTCGTCGGCTTCGCTCCAACGGTCTCCGCATTCGCGGTGGGCGGCCAGGGCATCGGCGCAGTAGACGTGCGCCTGGGCGAACTCGCCGCAGGCGGTGGCGGTGCGGACCAGCCGGATGAGGGTGTCACCTTGGGCCTTGCGGTCACCGAGGGAGCGAAACAGTTCGAGCGCTTGCTTGCCGAAGACCATCGCCCGGTCGAGATCGCCTTGGCCACGGTGGGCATCACCAAGCGCGGCGAGCGCGGTCGCCTCACCGTATGTGTAGCCGCTGGCCCGGAAGCGCATGACTGCTTCGGCCAGCGCATTGGATGCTGCTGCGTACTGTTTCCGGTCCATGGCTACGTAGCCGATGCCCGCCAATCCCCAGCAGTATCCGATGGATCCAGGGTGGTCATGGCTGAGGTTCAGCGCGCGCTCAAAGTGGCCCTGCGCCTCGTCGAGTTGGTGTTGCTGACGACAAGCCTCACCGAGGTTGGTCAACACCCACGATTCGGCGAGTTCGTTGCCGGCCGCACGCGCGGCCTCCACCCCGATCAACTGGGTGGACAACCAGATGCCCCATGGCTTCCGCAGCAGGAAGAAGCCGAAAAGCGCGACGGCCAACTGCCAGCATTCGGTGTTCAGTCCAGCCTGACGGGCAGCCTGCAGGATGGAGGTGAAGTTGGCCAGTTCAGTCTCGCACCAAGCCGTCGCCTCGTCGTAGTCGGTGAAACGCCAGGGGTGTAGTCCGTCGCGTGGCGCCCCCAGGTTCAGGTGCGGGCAATGCGGGGTCAGCACACGGAACGCCGAGTTGGCCGAATACAGATACCAGCGGACGAGCCGGCTGACCGCGGTCGCGCGGACCTCGTGGGTGTCGGTGTCCTCGGCCAGGTCCGTGGCGTACAGCCGGAGCAAGCCCAGGAGTCGGTAGGCACCGGGGCCGGCTTGTTCGACAAGGTGGGCTTCGACCAGTCGAGTCAACAGCCTGCGGGTCCGGGACACAGTGCCGCCGGACAAGGCCGCCACGGCCTCGGTGCTCAGGAATGGGCCGCGGTGCAGGCTCAGCAGCCGGAACAGGCGTGCTTCGCCGTCGCCGAGGGCACGGTAGGACCAGGAGAACACCGCACGAAGCGCGAGGGTGTCATCGTCCCCGGTGGTGAGGACGTTGAGCCGGTCAGCCTCTCCGATCAGGTCCGTGGCCAGTTCGGAAACGGCGAGCTGGGGATGGGCGACGAGGCGTTCGGCGGCGATCCTCAGCGCCAATGGCAGGTAGGAGCAGCGCTGGGTGATGCTGGCCACGGCGCCGGGATCGGTGTCGGCGCGGCGGGGACCGACGATCAAGCGAATGAGTTCGGCGGCTTCGTCCAGGCTGAGCGGGTTGAGGGTGATGCACACTGCCGCGTCGGCGATGACGAGCCCGGAAAGCCGCTGCCGACTGGTGGTCACCACGACACAGCTTTCCGAACCAGGCAGCAGCGGTCGCACTTGTCGCGAGTCGACGGCGTTGTCCAGCACGACGAGCATCCGCCGCTGGTGCAGCAGGGAGCGGTACAGCGCGGCACGATGGCCTTCCTCAGCCGGGATTCGGTCGGGAGCAACACCGAGCGCGCGAAGAAAGCCTTCGAGGACATCGTTTGGAGAGGCTGGGCTCGCGTCGGGGCCGTACCCGTCCAGCGCGGCGAACAGGACACCGTCCGGGAAACGGTCGCGGACGCTGTGCGCCCAGCGCAGGGCGAGGGAGGTCTTGCCGACGCCCGGCGTGCCGTCGATGGCCACGACCGTCACTGAACCGGGGTGCTTGTCGTCTCCGAGCAGGCCGGTCATCCGGCTCAGGTGGTAGGACCGCCCGACGAACGTCGTCGGGGCGGCCGGAAGTTGCGCCGGCTTCGGTCCGGCGGTCGGCTTGGCCTCGGCGACGTCGTGGAGCTGGAACAACTTCCCGTCGGCGTCCAGTGCTGTGTCACATGCCTTGGCGAGCGCGGTGGTCGACGGGATCAGCCCGCGTTCAACTCGGCTCAAGTGCCCTTTGTTGTAGTGCACCAACGCGGACAGTTGGCTCAGCGACAGTCCATTTCGGACTCGCCAGGCACGCAGCTCAACTCCAAACGATCTGGATCCGGGCGTGTTCGAGTAATGCTCCCCCACTCGGGCCTCCCCTCCCTGGTAGTGAAGCTACGTCGAACAGGGCAGCCGGACTTGGTTGACTAGGCATGATTCGCCGATCGGGTGACGTCCATCGAAGTTGTCGATGTTTACTCAAGGGCCAGCAGACAGAGGTGCTCGACCAGGTTCCCGACCAGCGGCACGTAGTCCATGGTCTGGTCAAGGCTGCGGCAAGAGGAGTTCGACTCGGTCAGCTCCTCGGGCAACCGGGGCGGCGCGGGCGGTTGCTTCGCCTTCTCCATGCCTTCGTGGTGGCGGTCGAGGAGGGTCTGCGGTGGCCCGGCCGCCAGCTGGTCGAGCCGATTTTGGTAGGTGCTCGGGTCGAGCGGTGTCGCTTCCCGGTAGGCCATGCCGACCGGGCTGCCCATGCACTGCCCGGCCGCACCGGGCTTGCCTGCGGAGTTCACGGTGTCCTGCACGCGAGCCGTGATGGCGCCGCGGCAGTCGTCGACCGCCGCGGCGCGGCCGGCGACAAATGCGGCTGGGTTGATCGCCTGGTTCTTGGCGAACTCGGTGAGGTTGGGCATGGCCAGCAAGTTCGTGGCCAGCCGGGCGCCGCGGCCGGCTGGCAGTTTCGGCGCAGGCAACGCGGGCAGAGGGGGTAGCGCGTCCAAGAGCGAATCCGCCGACGTGGACCGTGGGCGCCTGGCTTGTTGGGAGAGAAGGGAATCCGTGGGACCGACAACACCGGAGCGTTGCAGGAGGTCGGTTTCGGCCTGGAACCCGGCCAGAGCGCCGTTCATTTGCGCGCGGCGCGCCTCCTGGCCGCGGAGCGCGTCGTTGAGCAGCGGGGTCAGGCGCGCGGCGCTGGATCGCGCGGCCATGAGTTGCAGGTACGCCTCTTGTTGAGCGGCGAACTGACCGAAACCGTTCCCGAGTCCGAGTTTGGGCAATGGCATCTCCAGCAGGTTGGCCGCCGGAGTTCGGTCGGGTTGAACTGGTTGGGGCACAGGCACTGTGGGCCTGACTGGGGCGCTCGTGTCCGCGCCGGAAACGCCGGAAACAGCCAGCGACAACAAGGCGGAGACGAGCAGAAGCCTTCTGGTATAAGGGAATCGAACCTGGGTGGACATTGATCACGCTCCGGAGAGTCGAGGGGTAGTGGCCTGGACGGCGACCATCGCCGAGGCGACCTCCTGCCGGGCTCGGCGGGAGTCCAGGAGATCTGCTGCGCGCGCGGCCCCCTCCAAGGAGGCGTATGCGCGCGCGAGGTGGTCGAGAGCGGGTGCGGTAGCCAGGGAGTGTTCGGTCGAGGTTTCCTGTAGCTGGGTCGCAAGTCGCCAGCCTTCCTGTGCGATGGGCAGGATGGCGCTGAAGTAGGCGCCTGCACTGGGCTCCGTCGCGCGGCGTGGCTCGTTGGCGGCGGCCGCGGCCAGGCGTGCTTCGACGGCGCTCAGGCGGTGCACCTCGTCGGACATGAGCCGGGCGACGGCCTGCGACGATGGCGGCGGCGTGCAGCCGAGCAAGAGCAGGAGCGACACGCCGATCACGGCGCGGGCGAGGATCCGATGCATACCTGGCTAGGTAACGCGCCCGGCAGCGCTTGGTTGGATCAGTTCGCTCTTGGACGACAGCGGTCGCGGAAGGTGGTGCCGAGGTGCTCGCTCGTCAACAGGCGCTCGGCGGTGCCAGGGATGGCGGCGATGCCGTCCTCCCCGAGTGAGCTGCCAGATCCCGCCCCTGGGCGCCGCGGTGATCCCGGTCGTGCGAATACTCCCGGACGATCTCGGCTCCCAGTTGCTCGGGAACGAGGGTGCGCGGCGATGTTCGAGATCCGGTGTTGTCGGGGCTCAGGTTCGGATCGACCGGTGCGGTCCCGCTCGGGACCGAGGCGCGCCCCGCGACGAGCAGGGCGCAGCTGGCCATGTACCCGGTCCTGTCTGGTGAACGAGACCGACGGCGTGTTCGAGAACTGGTTGTGTCCATGCCCTGGGAGATAACGCACACCAGCTCGGCTGGTTGGGGGTGGGTGCGTGCCGCAGGAACCTGCGGCACGCACCCGATCGTGCAAGTTCAGGGCTTCGCGGTCGGCGGACCAGCCGGGGCCGGTGGCTGCGGAGCCGGAGCAGGCCTCGGTGGTACCGGGGTCCGAACCGTGGCGTTCGCAGACAGGGCGGTCGCCCGGCTCATCTGGGTCTGCAATTCGTTGAGCTGCCGCACCAACCGGTGCTGCTGGTCGTCGAACTGCCGGCCGAGCTGGTTGATCGCGTCCACGACCCTGCCGAACTGGAACTGGTGGTCATCGTGTGGGCGGTCTCGCTCCATTCGACCGGTTGCCAGTCCCCGCTCGTAGGCGTCCCGGGCCACCTGCATGTCGATCTGCTCCCGGGTTCGGCGAGCAGCTCGGTCGGAATGCACGGCCCGCCAGAGCAGCACCGCCGCCGCGGCGAGCAGGACCAGGCCGATGACGGTGCCGATCAGCACGGCGGCAATCGATCCTGGCGACATGGGTGGGTAAAGCGGGTTGTCCATGACCTTCTCCTCCGCGTAAGGCGCGTGACTCTCCGGTGTGGAACGCCATGGCGGAGCAGGTAACGCGGGGAACGGAAGGCATGAAAAAGGGCCCCGGCGCAGGTAGCCGGGGCCCTCGTTTCCGTGCGGGGGCCTACTTCTTGAGCGGTTCCACGACGTCCCAGGTGGTGTCCGCGGCGAAGGAGTTCGGGTTCTCATACCACTGGTCGCCGCCGTTGCGTGCTGACCACAGCTGCCCCTGGGTGTGCCGGATGAACCGGTCCGGCAGGTTCCAGGACTCCAGCGAGACGCCCCTACCGTCCAAGCCGTCCCGCGCGCACCAGGTGGCATCCGCGGTGAGCTGGGCGCTGCCGTCGTTGCGGTCCAGCCGGATCCGGCCCTGTGCGTGGCGCAGGAAGTTGCCGGGCAGGTTACTCGCCTCGATGGAGTAGCAGTTGCCGTCGGCGAGCCCTGGCACGATTCGCCAGGTGGCATCGGCCTTGTCCAGCTCGGGACTGCCTTCCTCGATCAGGTCGATCCAGCCCTCACCGCGGGCATGCCGGGCGTACCGGTTGGGCAGGCCCTGGTTGGTGACCCGCAACGAGCGATTCGGCTGCGCGGGGGTGACCAGGTCGTGCCGGGCCTTGCTCACCACGCGCACCGTCCACTGCTGGTCGGTGGTGTGCCGGTTGTCGGCCTGGACCAGGAAGGTTCCCTCGCCCGTGCCGGATCCGGTGGGCTGCACGACCTTGCCGGTGGCCCGGTTGCGGAGTTCGGTCGCGCCGTCCTTGGCGGGCAGCAACTCCCACTCCTGGCGTGGCTGGTCACCGCGGCACTCGTGCTGGCCGACCGGTGCGCCTTCGCCGGTCGCGCCGCCGGTGATCTCCAGGCACTTCTTGGAGTTGACGCTCTTGAACGAGTACCGGTTCTGGCCGCGCTCGATGACCTCCCATTGCTGGTTCGCCCGGCCGTGGCAGTTGGCGATCACGGTGCGGGCGTCGTTCTCCCAGCTGGCGAAGTACACATCCACGCAACGGCCGGAGTGCACTCCCCGGAAGTCCACGATGGCGTTCTGCACGACGCCGGGGATTCGCCTGCCCTTGTCGATCTGCTCGGTGATCCAGCCGCCGATGTCGTCGACGCGGACCTCGGTGGCGCCGTTGTTGGTCGTGCTGGTGCCGAGGCAACCCCGCTGCCAGGAGTTGCTGTTGATGCCGACCAGTTCGGCCCGGCCGTCGCGTTCCCGGAACGCCGGGCCCCCGGAGTCGCCCTTGCAGGTGCTGGCTTCGGCGGGGGTGTGTCCGCTGATGGAGAAGGTGGCCGGGGCGACCGCACCGACCGCGAACCGCGCGGACTGGAGGCGCTCGGGCACCCACTCGGTCGTGCTGCGGCCGAATCCCGCGACGCGCAGCACCTCGCCGGCAACCGGTGCGGTGGTGGTGAGCCGGAGCGGGGCGATCCCGTTGACCGGTTCGGCGAGCTTGGCCAGCACAAGATCACGGCCGGCGTATCGGGCAAGCTCGGTGACCCGCACGACCTGACCGGTGGTCTGGAACCGGTTGGCCCGCCCGATGGTCGCGGTCGTTCCCTCCGGGGCTGCCGCGCCGGTGCCCTGCGGGTTCCCCGGGAAGCAGCTCGCCGCGGTCACCACCCACTGTGGGTCGACCAGCGCGCCCGAACACGCCTGATCGCCGATGTGCACCCGGGCGGCGAAGGCGTACTCGCTGTCCGCTGCCGAGGTTCCGTTGCTGATCGCGTTGGCGGTTGTGGCGCTCAGAAGCATCGTGGCGATGACTACCGCCAACGAACCTGCAGCCCAACCACCGCCCTGTGAAGGACGCGGCATGAAATTATCCCCCTGAACTGAATTACACAAAGAGAAAGCGGTGAAAGAACGTCCTATTCGACTCACGCCGATGCGTTGATCTCCAGCAGGACGCCGAGCTTGCCGGGCTCGGAGCCCTCGCCGACTCCGATCCACTCCCGTTTGGGAACGGTCACCGTCTTGCTCGCACCGTTTACCCACACCAGTGCGGTCACGTTGTGCGCGGTGTTTCCGCGGATCGCATAGGTCTGGTCGAGTTCCATGGTCAACTTGCCCTTGGGGCCGAGGACCTTGAAGCAGAACTCGTCGCGGTTGCGGCTCTTGACCCGCACCGGATCTCCGCCAACGGCGCAGTCCACCAGGATGATGTTGCCGTCACCCCGGTACAGCCGAAGGCCCTTCTCCTGGAAGATCTTGTCCGCATCCGGGTAGGCGAAGTCCTCCACGATCGGCGGCGGAGTGTCCTCGGCCAGCGCGGTCGGACCCGCTCCGACAAGCGCCGATCCGGCGACCACGACAAGAACAGCAAGACCAACAAAGGACCGCACAGGCCCATCCCCCCTGCAAAAGTGCACACGATAAGAAAACTGATCAACCTGTCCCCACCAGGTTCCCCGGCAGCAATCTAGACAGAGGACACCTGGCGCGCCAAATAGTTATGACGTACGTCACGGCATGTAACAACAACGGAGTCCGCCAATAGGGTGTTTTCCTTGCGCACGCTCCGGCAATGCCGTAGACAGTCTGCCGGCGAGTCACTTCGAGTGCTTGCCGACAGGCATATGCCAAGGGGGGCAATTTCATGCATGTCAGACGACTCGTGCTGCCCGCAGCACGAGCGATGACCACATTGCTGACAGTGGTGGCGCTGGGCGCTGGCGCGGTCGGCACAGCCGGCGCCGAGACCGCGGACCCGAATATCGGCGAAGCGCGCCGCCAGGCGCTGGTGCTGATGAAGACGGGGGGACCAGGGGTATCCCGTGCCGCCGAGGCTGCGCTCACCGGGTCCGACGAGGAGGTCCGGACCTTCATCCGGACTGGCCAGCGGCAGGCCGAAGAAGACGATCTGCGGGTCCGGGCCGTGCAGATGATGTCCGCTGGCGGTCCAGGGGTGAAGGCCGCGGCGCAGAAGGCCCTGGACGGATCCATCGAGGACGTTCGGACCTTCGTCACCACCGGCTGGCGGAAGCCGTCTCAGGACGACCTCGAAGTCCGCATCCTGCAGATCATGACCGAGGGCGGCCCGGGGGTGAAGGCCGCGGCGCAGAAGGCCTTGGACGGATCCCTAGAGGACAAGCGCAAGTTCTTCCTCGTCGGCCAGGTCGATGCCCGCGGGGACGACGATCGGGTCCGGGTCACCCAGATCCTGACCACCGGCGGCCCCGAGGTCCGCAAGGCTGCGCAGCGGGCCCTCGACGGCAGCTCCGAGGACGTCCGTGAGTTCCTGCTCACCGGCTACCAGGTGGCCGCGGCCCGCGACCAGGAGACGCTCTCCGTCACCCAGCTCGTCGACCTGGCACAGATTGCCGGTGCCCAGGCCGCAGAACAGACCAAGGCCGCGAAAGAAGCCGCCGACCAAGCGGTGAACGCCGCACGGTTGGCCAAGGACGCCGCACTGAAGGCGGCCGAGGAGACCAAGGCCGCCCAGGAGTCCTCGACCAAGGCCGCGCAGGCGGCGAGCCGGGCGGCGGACGCGGCCGACCGTGCCGCCCGTGCCGCGCAGAACGCGATCAACGCTGCCGCAGTGGCCAATCAGGCAGCCCGGGCCGCGGCCAGCGCGGCGAGCCAGGCCGCCCAGGCGGCGGCAGCGGCCGGGCAGGCAGCTTCGAAGGCACGCAACGCGGCAGCTGGGGCAGCGACAGACCGTGGCCAGGCCGAGTCGGCGACCAGAGCCGCCAAGGAGGCCCGCGACGTCGCCAAGAGCGCACGTCTGGCCGGCGAGGCCGCTGACGCTGCCGCCAAGGCCGCGGCCGCGGCCGGAGACGCGGCAGCGGCGGCGAGCCAGGCCGGTTCCCACGCCGGTGAGGCAGCGGGTGCCGCCGATCAGGCAGGCGAGCACGCCAAGCGTGCCGGTGCCAGCGCGGCTCAGGCCAAGCGGGCCAGTGAGAAGGCCAAGCGGTCAGCCGCCGAGGCCACCCGCGCAGCCAAGGCGGCCCAGTCGATCGCGGGCGAAGCGGCCCGTGCGGCCCGCGAAGCCAAGGACGCGGCCTACCAGGCCGCTCAGCACGCCGACAATGCCGCGACCGCGGCCGAGGAAGCGGCTCGACACGCAGGCGAGGCGGAAGGCGCCGCCGACCGAGCGCAGGCCGCCGCGGAGGGTGCCAAACAGGCCGCGGATCATTCCCAGGCCGCGGTGGACAAGGCGCGGACGATCTCGGAGATCGCCCGGCGGGCAGACGCTGAACGCCTGGCCCAGCAACAGGCTGAGGCGGTTGCGGCTGCGGAGGATGCGAAGCTGGCAGAGGCGGACAAGCAGGTCGACACGACGTGGCAGGCCGGCGAGGCGGCGAAGCTTGATGCCGAGGCTCAGCGGCTGCTGACTACCGCACAGGATCCGGCCGCCGACCAGACCACCGTGGTGGGCAACGGTCGCAAGCTCGCCGGGCGGCTGGTTCGCAGCGGGGGCAGTTGGGTGAAGTCCGCCGCCGGTGTGGCTCTGGTTGGCAGCCACGCAGACGTGGTGTCCTTCGTGCGCACCGGACTTGCCAGTGCGGTGGAACAGGACGATCGCGCCAGTGTCGGTCACATCGCTGACACGGCGAGCACCCCAGGTGAGCGTCTTTCCGCGCGGAATGCCGTTACCAACGACTACTCCCTCGTCAAGCAGTTCCTGAGCACTCGCTGGTATGCGGGCAAGGAGGATGACGATCGGATCCGGGTCACCCAGATCCTGAGCAGCGGCGGTCCCGGCGTCAAAGCCGCGGCCGGCAAGGCGTTGGACGGTAGCGATACCGACATTCAGCGGTTCCTGGACTTCGGTCAGCACAAAGCGCGCGAGGACGACGAGCAGGTCCTCATTACGCAGGCGATTACCACAGGCGGACCAGAGGTCCGGGCAGCAGGGCAGGCAGCCTTGTCGGGACCGGCATCGCATCGGCGAGCCTTCCTTCATGTCAAGCTGATGCAGGCGCAACAGCGAGACGCCGACACGGCCAGTCACGTGGCCCAGATCAATTCCTACCTGGCACGTGCTGCCCAGACCGCTGCCACCGCCAGGCAGAACGCGGCGGAAGCACAGGCTGCGGCGGCTACTGCCAGAGGCGCCGCCGATGAGGCCAGGAACTGGTCCAATCAGGCCCAGGCATCGGCAACCCAGGCCCGGAACTTCGCCAATGACGCGAAGTCCTCGGCCGAACAGGCACAGCGTTCGGCTGACCAAGCTGCCGAATCCGCCAGGCAGGCGCGCGCGGCCGAAGCCGCCGCACAACGGGATGCGATTGCCGCTTCCAGGTCGGCGACCCGAGCCGCGGCGTCCGCGGCGTCCGCGCAGAGGTCGGCGGCTCAGGCACGTGCCGACGCGGACCGGGCAGCGGCCGATGCCCTTGCCGCAGGCAAGTCACGGGACGAGGCGGCGGCCGCAGCCAGCGAAGCAGGACGGATCGCGGCGGAGAAACAACGACTGCAGGAGGCAGGTTCTCGCCAGGAGGATGCTCAGCGGCGGCAGGCAGGCGAAGCGACTTCCGCCGACGAGGCCGCGCTACTCGCGGCGGGTGGCCAGGAGCTTGTCGATCAGTACCGCCAGGCGCTCACCGACGCGAGTAAGAGCGTGGTCGACTGGATCATCGAGAATGGCGGAGAAATCCTGATCAAAATGCTCGGGGTGGAAAATATTGTCAACTGCGGAACCAAGGGCGAAGACTGTTTCTGGGCTCTTATCGATGTAGGCGCGTTCGCATTCGCCCTCACGAAAATTGCTTCCGTCAGCAGAGCCATCTGGCGAGTCGTCAACGGAATTGGCGAATTTCTGGAGCGAAGCTCTAAAGCAAAATCCATTCTCGATCGCAGCGCCAAGTTCATCGAGGAAGCACGCAAGCGAAAGCCGCTGCAGTATGCGGAGTGCCTAGTTGACCCCAGTGACCCAAGTGGCGCACCTGCCGCCGCCTCCGACACGCGCAGCAAATCCTTTTCAGTCAGGGGCAAGAAGGACTGCCTGAAGTTCAAGAAAGTCGGCCTCCCAGCCTCCGACTGGCAAACCAAGGGCGCGCACGTGCACATGGAGGACGGATCCGAGGTCAAGATCTTCGCCGACAAGGCTGGAAACCTGGTCGGCGACGCAATTAATGCCAATGGTACGCTACCCAGCAACAAGCAGATCAAGGCCGCTCTCGACCATGTACGCAAGAACCGAGATGTGATGCAGAGGCTACTCGAAAACTGTGAGTCCGCACTTCCGAACCTCAAGAGCGGCGGACAGTTTCCAGTCAAGGATCCAGGGATGATTGAGGAAGTTTCCCACCTTGCGAAGACACTAAGGAAGATGCTCGGATGACCACCCTTGATCTTTGTGGCGACTTTATCTCGAGTGGCGGAATTCTGGATCTCAAGCTGGGATCGCACCCAGACGACTGGAAAGTCAAGCTGGGTGACAGCAGCAGCGAGTACAGGCCGTCCGCCACAGTTCTCCGCCTGGAGTTCGGCTCAATCTCCGCACATTTCTTCCTTGATCAGGACAAGTGGGAATGCGCGTCCATCAGCTTCGATCTGCACAAGCTCGACAAGCCATGGGGGGCGCTTCCCAATCCTGTGTCAGAGCGGTACGGGATGCCGGAGAAGCACGTCAGGTTCGAGGATCTGATTTCAACACCCAGTCAATCCAGTAGTCCAATCTATCGGATTCTCGACGGCCAGATGCCAGAAATTGACGGATTCTGGTTTTCCGACGCAAAACTGAGTGTGCAAGTAGTCGCAGATTCAGAATTTGCAGCCGAGGAAAATAAGTCGGTTGGCGACGTGTGGTCAATTTCCCGTACCGCGAACTCATCAGTAGAAAACTTGCGAGTTGAGCAGTACCGATAAGGGGTCGGCTACGCGCGTGAAGGCTCGCTGGTACCTCGCACCAGCGAGCCTTCACCGTCGGCGCCGGCAACGCCAGGTTCGGCCTCTGCAGGCCACCAGTGGACACGTTGCACTCGACCTGCTTGCCCACCAGGCTGGTGTACCTCACCCCGAGGGCGCCGAAGTACGGCATTGCGGACAGGCCCTGCACGCTCAGTCGGCCGCCAGCTTCACACCCAGCCCGATGAAAATCCCGCCCGTGGCCACATCGATCCGCCGCTTCGCCGCCCGCCGCCCGCGCAACCAACCCCCGATCCGCCCGGCCAGCACCCCAACCGTCCCATCCACCAGGAACTCCACATGATCAGCACCGCACCCGGGATCGCGAACTGGAGCCAGACCTGGCCCAGGCGGGGTTGATGAACTGGGGCAGGAAGGCGATGGTGAAGGTGACCATCTTCGGGTTGATCAGGTTGGTGAACAGGTCGTTGAGGAAGGCCTTGCACGCGGTCATGCCACCGCCGGCGACCACCGCGTCGGGGTTGTCCTGGTTACGGTTGCGGATCATCTGCACACCCAGGTAGACCAGGTAGATCGCGCCCGCGATGCGCACCACGGTGAACGCGGTCGGCGCCACCTCGAACAACGCGGCCAAGCCGATTATTGCGCGGAGGATCTCATGATGACCGTGTATGTCGTGTCCGATCCGGACTTTGCGCGCAAGTTTGACATGAAGATCGGTGACGCCTGGTCCATCGGCTCCGTATAGGTATGTAGTTTTGCCACTGGGGTTCCCACCGCCAACCTGCGGCGGGAACCCCAGAATTGTTTCAACCGGGTCACACATTCTCGCGATAATGCTCGTCCCTGACTTGTTGCTCAGCAAGTGAGTCCGAGTTCTGCGTCGCTGGGTCGCGGGAAGTCCACCGGATCGATGGCGATCAGGACCGGTGCGCCGTCGATCCAGTCCCGTGTCGGCCTCGGTTTGATGATCGCCCAGCCGGTGGGGATCTCCGAGAGGAACTGGGAGAGGTCGCGGTGGTCGTAGCGGCCGTCCTTGCCGAGCTTGGCCATCATGCGTTGTTTGGATTCGTAGCTGTCGGCGGAGTGCACGGCGACCAGGCCGGCGCAGTTGATGGCCTGCTGGGACAGTTTCTCCGGGCTCTGCACCACCAGCATCAGCGCCAGCCGCAACGAGCGCCCCATGGACAGGGTCTGGTCGAAGACGGTCTGGGTGACCCCAGAAACGTCCTGTTGGTCGCGGGCATCCGGCAGGTAGTCGTTGGCCTCCTCCAGCACCACCAGGGTTTCGGAGAGTTTGCCGATGTTGTCGCGGGCGTAGGCGAAGGCGGCGGTGAACACCGCAGCCAGCACCAGCGCGCCGGATTGGGCGTCGAGGTGGGCGGCTTCCAGCACGACGCAGTCGCCGCGGCCCATCAGGTCGCTGACCTCGATGGTGGCGCTGGTGGCGGAGCCGGGTGGGTCGGGTAGGTAGATGCCGGAGCCGTAGACGTCGCGGTGAAAAAATTGCAACCTGTTCTGGATAACGTTGTAGCCGGTGACCAGCTCTTTGCTGGTGGTAGCCCGGCGGGAGATAGCCTCCAGGTGGGCGTCGACCCACTCGGCAAGGTCGACCATGCCGACGAAGCGGGACAGTGCGGGGCGTTCGTAGACGGTGGCGGTGTCACCTTGGTCGGGGTCGGGGCGGGCGGCCGACCAGAGGGTGTGCAGGGCTTGCCAGAGGATGCCGCGGCCGCGGGGCCCGAGGGAGCCGACTTTGGCCATGGTGTCGCAGATGGCGTCGCGGTAGACGTTGGGGCGCACGCCGGGTGGGATGCGCAGCAGGTTGTAGCGCAGGTACGGACCGGTGCCGGTGATGGGCGGGCGGTGGCCAGGAGGTGGTTCGCTGCTGAGGTCGTAGAAGCGGAACCGGCCGGTTTGCTCGGGTGGGAGGCTGTGGGCCAGGCGGCGCCAGTCGCTTTTGCGGTCCAGGGCGAGGACACCACGCGGGACTTGGCGGTGGGTGGGCAGGCCGGTGGTGGCCTCGATGTCGCGGATGCTTTGGGTGGTCTGCAGCCACTCGTGGGCCAGGCGTAGGCCGGTTTCGGTTTTGCCGCGGCCGGTGGAGCCGGTGATCAGCGGGTGCAACAGGTCGTTGTGCACGTCGTCGACGAGGAGGGAGAACTTTTCGCGGGAGACCACGGCGCGTTGGGTGTCCACGACGTGGCCGAGGTGGATGGGGCCGTTGCGGGCTTGGGGGAAGACCAGGGTGGGCAGGCGGGTGGCGGAGGCGGCCACGATGCCGGGCACGTCGATGCGGGGCGGGGTGCTGAGTACGGCGACCTCGTTGGAGAGCAAGGCCGTGCCGTAGTAGTGGGGTTCGATGACCTGTGGCCGGCGGTCGGCGTGGGCGCAGGGACTGAAGGCGCGGGCGTGTTCGATGAGGTGGTCGGTCTGGGTGGTGGTGAGGGTGGTGGAGACGCAGAAGGGTTGTGGCACTGGGGTTTTCTTGCCGGTGCCCCAGAAGCTGGAGGTGAGCAGGCCCGCTGCGGCTGCGGCGGTGGCGGCGTCGGGGACGAGCATGTAGCCCTGGGATAGCCACATTCCTTCTTCCAGGCCGAGGGCGAGGCGGTGGAGTTGGGCGGTGTAGATCTTGCTGACCTGGTCGGCCATGGCGTCCAGGGTTTGGCGGGAGGCGCCCATGCCGAGGGTAGGGACGAAGGAGAGGCTTCCGGCGACTTGGGAGTTGCGGGCGGCGGAGGCGGAGAGGGCGTCGGAGCGGCCGTAGGTCTCGCCAAGGCTGCGGCCCTGGCTGTCGCTGGTGCCGTTGGCGATGCTGTGGTTGCGGCCGGCCTGGTGGGAGGTTGATTCCTGGTTGGCCACGCTGTGGGTTCGGGAGGCGGCGGTGGACTGCTGGGTGCCGGTGTTCTGGCCAACGCCTTCGGTCCAGCCGCGGTTCGTGCCGGTGGTGGCGCTCTGCCCGGCCGAGGTGGTGTCCGAAGTGGACAGGCTCTGGCCGGTGGTGGTGCCTTGGGTGCGACCGACGGTGTTGCCGATCTGCTGGCTGGTGCCCTCGGAGACGCCGGTGTTCCAGCCCTGACTTGCGGCCAGGGAGTTCCCGCCGGTGTAGGAGGTGTTGGTGCCGTGGGATGTGCTGGTACCGCGGTTCTGTGATTCCGACGCGGTGACTCCCTGACTGCCACCGACGTTGGTCGAGGTTCCATGGCTTTGACCGGCGGTGTAGCCAATCTGGTCGCTCGTGCCGGAACTGGTGTCCACGCTGACGATCAAGGATCCTCCCAGGCCTCGGGAGGAACTCTCGCCGTGCGAAGTGCTTGTTCCCGAGCTGACCTGTTGGCTGGTTCCTTCGCCCCAGCTCTTTCCACGGGATTCGGCGGTGCCGGTGGTGTGGCCGGTGGATTCGCCGTAGGTGTCGTTAGTACCTACGGAGGTGGAGTCGCTGCGGGTGCCGGTGAGGCTTCCGGTGCTGCCGACGCTGTGTTGCTGGGACTGGCCGATGGTGTTGCTCTGGCTGTGGGAGAGCTGGTCGCTGGTGCCGGTGGAGACGCCGCGGGTGGTGCCCTGGGACTGCTGGGTGGACACGCCCTGGGTGTCGGACTGACCGCCGGAAAGCCCCTTGCTGAGCGTGGTGCCCTCGCTGGTGCCGCGGGTGTCGGTGAGTCCGGTGCCCTCGGTATGGGTGGTGCCGCGGGTGTTGGTCACCGCCTCGGAGACCCCGGCGGTGGTGGAGGCGGTGGTGCCCTGGGTTGCGGAGAGGCTGTCGGTGCTGCCGGAGTTGACGCCGAAGCTGTGCGCGTTGCCGTAGGCGTCCCCGGTGGCGGTGGAGAACATCATCGGCAGCCCGACCCCGGCGGAGATGCTGCGCTGCCCGTGCACCTGGGAAGCCACCGTGGACAGTTGCTCGGCGGCGGAGGAGAGTCGGGAGGTGATCTGGTCGAGGGAAACGGGGCTGGCCATGAGGACCAGGAGGTAGCCGGGGCCGCCGAGCAGGCCGCGGATCAGTTCCTCGATGCCCTCCTCGAACTCGCCACCGGACTCGTGGGTGCCGGCCAGTGGCATCCGCAGGTCCTCGCCCACATCGCGGCGCGGCATGGGGATGCCGCGGATGGGCAGCACGTGTGACCACTGCTGTTGCTTGTGCAGCAACCATTCCGCTTCCGGCGGAGTGAGTGCACGGAATCGGATCTGCGGATAGGCGCCGACCAGTTGCGCGGACAGGGCGGCGAAGTGCTGGTCGGCTTGCGCGCGGGCTTCGGCGTGAGTCGCGCCGACGCCTTGCACACCCATGAGGTTGAGCACGCCGTGGCCTTCGGTGCCGGTGTCGCCGAGCACGCAGACGTAGTGGATCTGTTGGGACCACAGGGCGCGGACGAGATCGCGTTGGTCGTCGTACTCGTTGGCGCGTTTGCGTAGCATCGGGTTGAGGACCGGCATGCGCACGATGCGCAGGAACCGCACCGACTTGATCAGCGGTTGCCAGTCGGGGTCGCCGTGATCGCAGACGCTGAGCCGGTAGTCGAGGTAGTGGATCGCGTTCGGGTCGCCGCGGTCGGGGACGGCATCGGCGGAGTGCAGTTGCATGTCGGGGAACTCGGCGAGCGCGTCGCCGGAACGGACTGCGTGTGTCACGGGTTTCTCCTTCAGGGTTGGAAGTGGTCTTGTCGTCGGGCGTGCCGGACAAGGGATTCGTAGCGGTGGGTCCGGCCGTACAGCCGCCACTTCTGCACCAGCCACAAGCTCCAGCCGAAGGGCACGGCGATGACGGCGTAGACGAACAACGACGGCAGGTGACCGCCGAGCAGGTTCCCGGCGGTGGTGGAGAACTCCGCGCCGAAGGCCTCGCTGACGCCGCGCGGGCCGGATCCGGCGATCACGGCCAGGGTCAGCTTCACCGCGGTGGTTCCGGCGCAGAGCACGGCGACCCAGCAGCGGGTTTCGTGCCGGATTTCCGCCGCGGCGTTGACCAGCAGGCAGGAGGCGGCGATGCCGGTGATCAGCAGGTACAACGCGACGTGCAGCACGGCCGGCGAGCTGGTGAACGCCGAGACCACCCACACCACCGCGCCGAGCACGATGTGCTTGATCGAGGTTGCTGGGACGTTGACCGCGGTCTTGACCTGGTGGGGTCCACGAGCGGTCGAACGCAGCGCTCGGCCGAGCAGGCGCAGTGCAAGCTCGGAGCTGGGGCGGCGTGGGGTGGTCACGTTCGTCTCGATGTGACCTTGGCGGCGGCACGGCGCGCGGCGCGGATGTCCAACCGTGCAAGCACGATGCAGCACACCGCGAGCACCAGGATGGTGATGTGGTTGAGCGCTGCCAGCAGGGCGGCGAGTAGTCCATTGAGGATCAGCACACCAAGGGTGTGGACGGCCTGCATCGACGCCTCCGTTGTGAGCCGTGTTGTCGGCCGGGCAGGTAACGCGGCGGCTAGCCGTTGGGCGGCAACCAGATCCGCTTGACCTCGGCTGGGTCGTAGCCGGCGGACTTGACGAGTGGGCCCCACAGCGCGTCGTCCGCGCCGTCGTCGCGTCGATGGACTGCCACGACCAGGCTGGACTGCTCGTCCTTGGCTCGGGCGCGGGCCAACAGGTCTTGCATCAGCTCCGGGTGGTCAGCCAGCCAGGGCAGCAACCAGCGGGCCGGAAGCCTGGGGCCGGTCAGTGGGCGGCTGCTGAGCAGCGGTACCTGGTCTGGTCTGCCGGGATGGATGCGGAGGTGGTGATCACGACCAGCGTGTGCGAGTACGCGCAGAACGGCTTGACGGAGGTCGTCGTTCGCCTGGTTCATGGCGTCGAGTGCACGTTGGGCAATCGAGGGCCGTCGGCTTCCGAGTCGAGCGCCGACCTCGGTCGCGAAGGCGCCCAGTTCGTCGGTGACGGTCAGCACCTCGGCGTGTCCGGGGTCGTGCAGGGTGACGAGGTTGTGCTCGGCGAGCTTGTCCACCAGGCAGGTTCGTTCCGCGGTCATGCCGTCTCGGTCAAGCTGCGACCGCGTCCAGAGCGAACCGCTCCACAGATCTCGTAGAACTGTTTCACCCCAGCGTTTCTGGTAGCTCCGCGACACTTCCGGCCAGCGGGAGCCAGTCAGGGCCGGTGCGGGTTTCGGTTTCGGGACAGGGGTGTCGGGTGTCGACTTCTTCGGTGGCTTCGCAACGCCGGTCTCCACCCAGCGGCGATACCAGTCCGGACGGCGGAACAAGGTGGGTAGCGCTCCGCCGCCGGACGTGATGTGGTCGGCGAGCCGGACCGCGCCGCGGGAGAGTTCGCGGCGGTCGTTGGCGCATTCGCTGAGCTGGCCGGTCAGCTTCTGCACCTGTTCCTCGTAGTGGTGCAACCGGTCGAGGTAGACCGCCTGGTCGGCGTTGCGTTGTTCGGTGTGCTTGGCCAGATCGGCTTCCAGCGCGGCGTTGCGGGCGCGCAGAGCGGTCAGCTCGTCCTGGACAGCGCGCTCGGCGCTGTGGCGGAGTTCTCCGTCGCGCATCTGGTCCCACTGCGCCATGGCCGCGAGCAGTGTTGACTCGGTGGTCTTGGGTCCCAACGGAAACCCGTCCTTCTTGAGGCGTTCGGTGCGCAGTGGGTGGCGGCTCTTGAGGTAGCCGATGACGCCGTGCCGGAAGGCGGCCAGCGCGTCGGCGTGGGAGACGGCGGCCTCGTAGAAGGCACGGCGGGCGAGGACCTCGCGATTGAGCACCAGGGCGTAGTCACGACACCCGACGCATTCGGGATTGTGCCGGAAGGTGGCCGGGGGGTCGGGGACTGTGTTCACCGCGGTGCCTTGTCCAGGCGGAAGCCCGCGGCGCGGAGGTGTTGCTGGTAGTCGCGGAGGTAGTCCATGAGCAGCTCGGCGTAGCGGGTGTCCAGGGTGCGGGCGGCCAGCAGGGCCTGCTGCTGGTCGGTGGCGTTGGTGGCGGCGATGGCGCGTTGCATCGCCTCGTAGTGCTGGTTGAGCGTGCCCACGACGGTGGCGAGCTTGCCGTGGCTGGAGCCGAACGGCTCGGGGACGCGCTTCTCCTCGCGCATCCTGGTCAGTTCGGAGCTGGTCGCGCCGAGCAGTTGCCGCATCGTGGCCAGCGACCGGCGAACCGGTTCGGCGGCCAGGTTGCGGGTGTTCTGGCTGAGCACGGCGCGCATGGCGGTGTCGTTGCCCAGCAGCTCCTCGGCGACCGCGTCGATTCGCTTGACGTAGTCGGCACTGCCGGACTGTGGGGAGGTCAGCACGAGCGCTTGGCCGTCGAGTTCGCGGGTGACCACCGCGCCGACCGCGGCGGCGACTGCCACGGCGAAACACAGGGCACGGAACGTCGACCAGGCCCGACGTGGTCGCGGCTCGGTGGGCATCTGGATTACCTCGTCGGCTGGGATGTCAAAGGGGACATCCTGCTCAGCTAACGCATCGCGGGGAGAGGGGCATCGGAGCCGCCGATGGCGGCTCCGATGCCCACAAACCGCATCCTCATGAACATGACCTCAGTCATTTGTCCACTGTGGACAGATATTCGTCAGCGTGCCCGCCGTGCCAGTTCCGCACGGTGCAGCACCCGCACTCCTCGGTCGGTGTTTCTGATCCAGCCGCGGGTGACGAACTGCCGCATGGCCAGGCACACGGTCTCCCGGCTGGTTCCGATCAACTCACCGAGTTCACGCTGGGTGAGGCGGTGATCGACCGTGATCGTGTCACCGTCGGCGGTTCCGAAGCGATCCGCCCAGCCCAGCAACAGCTTGGCGAGTCTGCCGGGGGCATCGAGGCGGACCTGGTCGATCCGCCGCTGCTCAAGCTCCCGTAGGCGGTCCTGGCGCTCACGAGCCAGCTCCAGGCCGACCGTGGGCACGACGATGCACCACTTCCGCAGCACGGAGTAGGGAAGACTGCCGGTTGTCACGTGGGTCACCGCGATCGCGGTCTCCTCGCGGGGACCGGTGTCGAGGCCCGGCAGCACGCCGAGTAAGTCGCCCGGACCGAGCACTGCGAGCAGGTACGGTGTCCCGTCGGCGAGCGGCCGACTGACCTTGACCCTGCCCGTGCGAATGATCTGCAGCCGGTCGCCGGCGTCGCCTGCTTCGAACACCGGCTCCGCGTGCGCGTAGGTGTGGAACCACATGTCCCGCCGTAGCGCTGACGCCTGTTCCGGCCGAAGTCGCCGGAACAGGCAGGAAGTGGCGAGTTCGGAATTCAATGGTGTTGCCACGGCCGCACTGTTGTCGATGATCTTCATGTTGTCCCCGGCACGCCAGGGCTCTGCGGAGCGGCGCTGCCGTTCCGCAGAGCCGCCAGGGGGTCTTCACCACCTTCAGGACAAGGTCGTGGTTTACGCCCCTGGCGTGGAGCGGGTCGGCCGGGTTCAGCGGATCCGGCGGGCCAATGCCTCGGGATCCAACAGGACTACGCCGCGGCGGCGAGTCGAGAGCAGCCCGAGGCGGGTCAGCTCGGCCAGCGCTCCGTGCACAGCCTGACGGCTGGCGCCGATCAGGTCTCCGAGTTCGGTGTGGTCGAGGTGGTGCTTCAACCTGACCGTCCCGTTGTCCGCGGTGCCGAAACGGTGGGCCAGCAGGAGAAACAACTTTGCCAGCCTGCCTGTGGCGCTGAGCGAGACGCGGTCGGCGAGTCGTTGCCCGGCCGCGACCATGGCGGCGTCGTGATCACGCTGGATCTCCCTGCCGATGGCGGGCTCGCGGCCGGCCCAATCAGCCAGCGCCGCACAGGAGATGCGGGCGACGGTGACCAAGGTCGCCGCGGTCGCCGTCGTCGTGTGGACACCTGGCGTGAGGTAGGGCTCGTCGCCGAGCAGGTCGCCCGGCCCGGCCACAACCTTCAGCTGCTGGACGTCACCACCTGTCGTCTGGCTGATCTTGACCTTGCCGTCGCACAGCACGTGCAGGTCGGCACGGGGATCGCCTTCCCGGTGGATCACGATTCCCGGCAGGAACCGCGTGCGGGTCAGCTCGTCGGCCAAGGACTGTGCCTGCTTGGCGGGCAGTCCGCGCAGAAGGCATGATCCGCCCAGTGCTGGATGGCCTCCGGGTTCGGTCGGGTTGTTGTTGTCGTGCATGGTTTCCCCGGCGAGCCAGGGCTTCGTGAGTGGCGGTCTGGCCGCGAACACGAAGCTGCCAGGGGTGTCCACCACCTTTGTGACGCGATCGTGGAACGCTCCCCTGGCCGGAAGCGGATTGGGCAGCGACCCGAGGGCCGCAGGGCACGCTGTGGAGGTATGCGGGTACGGGTCCGCGTTCAATCGCGGACACGCGGGGAGGTAACACGGCCGTGCCCTGCTTGGGTTCGCCCACGACTCCAGGCCCACTGTTCGGCGAGGGCGAGGAGTGGAACGATCAGCAGCGATGGCCACCCGAACCGAGGGAAGGCGAACAGTGCGATGGTGACCGCGCAGCCCAGGAACACCAGGCCGGCCCAGAATCGGTGGGCATGCCACTGCGCGCCACCAGGGATGATCAGTCCAATTAGGACTCCAAACATCGGTTTTCCTTTCGTGTCAACGGTTCAATCTCTGGTTCGATCACCACGCGTTCAAAGCTGGCCCGAAGTGCGGTCCCGATCTCCTGCCGGAGTTCAGGTGCCAACTCGTCGACAACGGAGTCCAGCTCTTCAAGGTTCCGGTGCAGGCGGCGCCAGAGCTGGCGACCGGGTGGAGCCGGCGGTCTGTCCGGCACCACCTCGTCGCGGATGGTCGCGGGACTGGCGGCGGGTGGTTCAGGGGGGGTCAATTGACCCCCCCTGCTCGCTTCCGCGGACGGCGCGCCGGCGGACTGCTCGCGCTCTGGTTCAGGCTCCGGGACCGGAGTCGGTGCCGGATTCGGCAGCTCGCCAGTCTCGGCGAAGCGGTGTTCCAGTTCGCGGTCGTGAGCGAAGGCGCTCGCCGTCACCCAGGTGGCCGCCGGGGTGTTGAGCCACTGGGCGACCTCGGGCAGCCAGTTCATCCCGCGGTCGCGCACGGTCCGGTACACCCGCCAGTAGCGTTTCAGGGTGGCTTCGGGCAGGCGCATGATCCGGCCGATCGCGTTGCGGCTACACGAGCACGGCGGGTCGGCGAGCCTGCCGATGGTGTTGAGGGTTTCCAGGATTGTGAGCTGCTTGCGGTGCGCGTTCTCCGATGCCTGGGCGCGGATGAACACGGCCATCAGTTCGTCGTTGGCTGTCCGGGCGTCGACGAAGGCGGGGATGGTCTCCCGTCCGAGTTCCTGGAAGGCCAGCCTGCGGCTGTTGCCTTTGATCAGGGTGTAGGTGTCGTCGCCGTTCGGGTTGACCTCGATGGGGTGCAGCAGACCGAATTCGTCGATGTTGGCCGCCAGACTGGTGATCTCCTCCGGCTTGGCGTCGACACCGCACACCTGCACGCACCGGGTGATCGCGGACAGCGGGATCGGAACCGCGACCCGTTCCGGTTCACCGTCTTCCAGCTCGCCCAGCGCCGAACTGGTGTCGGCCGCGCCGAGGCCGCTCAGCATGTCGGTCATGCCAGCCTGCCTCGGACCCACGCGGCCAGTTCGGCCGACGCGCGGTGGGTGGCCTGGGCGTTGCCGACGGCGAAGGGGCTACGGCTGTTGAGCACCGCGTTGGCGACCCACCCGTCGTGTCCGATGTGGACGGGGCAGAGCTGGAGCCGCCCGGCGCCCTCGTGCTCGATCAAGCGGTCGAGCAGCACCATTTCGCTGCGGTCCTTGCGGATCCGGTTCACCACGACGTGTACGGCGTCGCATCGGGCAAGCCGCGTTAGTTGCTGGTAGGCGCTGAGCAAGGTACGTACGCCGAAGGCGTTGGCGACGACGCACAACACGAGGTCGGCCTGCGTGAGCAAATCGAGGGCTCGGGGATCGGGCAGCTTGACCGCGTCGACGACCACCCAGGGGATTCCGGCCCCTGCCGCGGCCTTCCGGATCCGGTCCGGGTCGAAGAGGGGCCGGCCGGTGGGGCGGTTGAGTTCCCGGTCAGGTGCCAGGTAGTAGCAGTGGGCGGAGGTCGGCACCTCGCACAGCACCTCGCGGTGCGGCAGGGAGCCCAGCAGGAAGTCCTTGACGGTCCCGGCTGTCCGGGTGGGCACGGCCAGGATCTGGGCGCCGTCTCCCTGCGGCTCCAGATCGGCGAACAGGGTGGGTTCGGTGGCGGCCAGGCCGTGGGCGAGCAACGCGCACAGGTGGGTCCCGCCCACTCCGCCCTTGAACTTCGCAATCAAGATGATCTTTGGGTTCTTCACGGTGACTCCTTGGCTTTGATGACACGGACTCACCTGGAGAGGTCGGGACTGCCGCGGCCAGCGCGGCAGTCCCGACTGTCGAAGACGTGGGCGAAGCACTCCGGCGCGGCGCGACCCTGCGCACCGCGCTCCGGATCGGACTGGTGGAAGCGGCACCGCGGCCTGCCATCAGCGGCGAGTGGTGGCCGGTCTGGTGGGCGCTGGGCGAGTTCGGCTGGCTCGACGACGCGCTGCTTGACAGCCTTGATCGCTGCCAAGGCCCAGGTTCTAGGGTTCCGTCGCTCCGGTTGGTCCGGCGCCTGTACCGGATCGGATGGCTGGTCCGCGACCGACCGCCGGGGCGTCCGGCCCGGCCGGTCCGGGTCACGCCGCAGGGCCTGGAGGTGATCGGCGAGATCCCGGCGGGTGCACCGGCGTGGACGGTGTCGAACAGCGAGGTTGCCCGGCGGGCCTTGGCGGCTGTGCTGCCAGTCCGCGGCTGGGCCGAGGTCCCGTCGCTGTGCCGGTTGGTCGCCGAGGCGGCCGCGTGCTGGAACCGCTTGGTCCGGGACGCAGACGTGCGGGCGGCGGTCCAGGAGTGGCGCAACGCCGGTTGGCTCACCGACGGCGCCCCGGTTCCGGGGCGTTGGTTGCTGAACCCGCTTGGCCGGCGTTCGGCTCGCTCAATCGCGAACGCGACTGGGACGGCTCCGCCCCGCCGACCGCGTCAGCAGGACGAGGAACACGATCGTCTGCTGACCAACACGGTCCGTCGGCTTCTCGCGGTGCGTCCGGGCTTGGTTGGCGTGGTCCGGATCGCCCGCCGCTGTCCCGTGGCCGGGCTGGGCGGACCGGGGTGGATTGTCCCTGACGCAGCGGTCGGATTCCGGTGCGAGGATGGTGATCGGGTGCTGGTGATCGAGGCCGAACGGCATGGGCGCTACGACGGTCTGGTCCGGCACATCCGGCAGTTGCGGCAGCTGGCCGAGTTCTGCCCGGCCGAGACGATGCAGGTGGCCGTGGTGTGCTCGCGCCGGACTCCGGGACGGCTGGCTGCATTGAGTGACGCACTTGCCGAGCCGGGGATCCCGTATCGCTTCCAAGCGGTGGTCACGACCCCGGTGCTCCTGCCTCGTCAGCTCCTTGACTGGGGTATCGATGGCGACGCGGTGCCCATTCCACCGCCCTGGTGACCACTACGGAACTATCCAGGCATGGATGTCGCAGCAACGCCCTGAACTGCGTCAACGACTCAGTTGGACCTGGTGAAACTCATCGTAATATGGGCCTTTGGCCCATATCTTTTTTCGGCGGCCTTGGCCGCCGTGCTTTTCGGGGGCGCGGCATTTTGCCGCGCCCCCGCGCGTGACTACTTTCAGTAATCAGCGGGGTGACATTCGGGCAACGGGTGGTGGAGCATGTGGTTCTGGCGGCCGGATCCAGGTTCCTCCTGGTCGGCCTGATCGCTGATGTCGGCGAGCCTCGGAGCAGGTGCCCGTCCACCTCTGGCCGGGCGCGGCCTCATGGGAGCCGTGCTGACATGCCACCGGTGGCATCCCCCGGTACGGACTTGCTGAGCACTGCTAGCGGTGCTGGACGAGCTGCGCGGCGCAGCGTCGCACTGGGTTGAGGCGGGGACCTGCTCCACATGGGTGAACTGGATCGTCCTGCCCCGGAGTTCCAGCAGGCCGGGGCGCGGTGCCATTACCGTGTTCCGGTATCACGGACAGGGGGCGATCCGGGTGGCAGAACCTCCAGACCAGGCTGACCCGCCGGTTCCCGCGAATCCGCAGGTGCACAACCAGCTGACGGTGACGAAGAAGACGGACCTGGTGGTGCAGGCGAACAGCATCTCCGGGGGCGTGCACCACCACGGCTGGCGCAGCCCGCGGGTGCTGCTGGTCGGCGCGGTGGCGGGCGCGGTGCTGCTGGTCGCCGCCTTCGTGCTGGTGCGCTGGCTGGCCACCAGCGGCACGTTGCAGGTGACGGGGAACCCGCTGGCCCCACCGCCAAGGGCACGCGAGCTCGGCATCCTGGCCGGCCACACCGGAATGATCAACACATTGAAGTTCAGCGGGAACGGCCAGGTCCTGGTCACGGCGAGCCTGGATCAGACCGTCCGGATCTGGGACGCGGCGAACCGCAAGGAGCTCGGCATCCTCGCCGCCTCCGGGCTCACCCACGGCATCGCGGTGAGCCCGGACGGGCGCACCGTGGCCCTGGCGCCCTCGGGTAACGGGGTGCAGTTCTGGGATGTGGCCAGCCGCAAACAATTCGGCGAGTCGCTCACCGACCCCGTGGCCATGCCCACCTTTCCGAAACTGCCTGGCATGACCATGCCGCGCATGAGCCTAGGCCTGCCAATCGCGGCCATGGCCGTGGAGTTCAGCGCCGACGGCCGGCTGCTGGCCACCGGCGAGGTCAGCGGCAAGGTGCGGTTCTGGGACGTGGAAAGCCGCAAACCGGTGGGCAAGCCCCTACTCGGCCACACCTTCGCCCTCACTGCCTTGGCCTTCAGCGGGAACGGCCGGGTGCTGGCCACCACGAGCACGGACAACACGGTGCGCCTGTGGGATGTCAGCACCTACCAGCAGCTGGACCAGATCCCCATGCGGTCCGGTCACGCGCAGAGCGTGGCACTCAGTCCGGACGGCCGCGTCCTGGCCTACGCGCTTCCTGATGGCACCACGCAATTCTGGGACGTGGACAACCGCAAGCAACTCGGTGAGCCCATCAGCAACTCAGCCACCAGCCTCTCCTTCAGTGCTGACGGCAAGCGGTTGGCCACCGCGGGGCTGTCACCGGCGGTGCGGGTGTGGGACGTGGCCACCCGGGAGCCGCTCGGCGACCCGATCGGGCCCAGCAGCGCGACCACCAGCGCGGCGTACAGCCCGGTCGGACAGGTGCTGGCCACCGGGATGCTGGACAACTCCGTGCGGTTGTGGGACATGACCGGCCTGAGCTGATCAGGCCCCTCCCTGGTCCTGATCGGCGAACCGGGCCAGCAGCTCACGCAGATGAGGTGCCGCCCCAGGACGACCGGGGCGGCACCCCTCGTCACCGCGTGGGCTTGGGGAAACCACGCGAAGTGTCAGACGAACAGCCACTTCTGGTTGTTGCCGGTGTGGCAGGTGAACTGGTTGGCCACGTTGAAGTCAGCGGTGCCGCTGAACCCGATCTCCAGGCACTTCCCACTCTGCTGGTTCCGGATGGTCACGCCGCCGGTGGCGGACCGGATGATCCAGCGCTGGTAGTTGCCGCCGTGGCAGGCCCACTGGTTGGCGACATTGAAGTCGGCCGTGCCACCGAAACCGATCTCCAGGCATTTACCGCTGTGCACGTTCTTGATCAGGTTGTACCCCTCGCTACCGATGGGCTCGATGGTCCACTTCTGGTTGTTGCGACTGTGGCAGGCGAACTGGTTGGCCACGTTGAAATCGGCCGTGCCGCTGAAGCCGATCTCCAGGCATTTGCCGCTGTGCGCGTTGCGCAGGATCGAGGTGGACTGCGCGCCCGCGGGCGCGGCCGGCGCGGCGCTGGCCAGGCCGGGCACCACCAGCAGCGGCAGGCCCGCGAGCAGCATCGCGACCCGGTTCCTCGGCGACTTCTCTGATCCCATGAAGGTCTCCTCATCGACTGGAGTGATCATTGGCCCGGTGCTCCGGGCCGTGACGCTCCGTAGGATGTGGCACCACGAAGGCCGAGCGGATCAGGGAGTTCCCTAGTGCTGCGACGCCCAAGGACAGCTGGGGGACCAGTGCCACTGGTGGGGCGCGCTGAGGAACGGACCCGGATCGCTGCGCTGCTAACCGCCGCTGACCAGGGACGCAGCGGAGTGCTGGTGCTCCGCGGCGAGGCGGGCATCGGCAAGACGGCGCTGCTGGACTTCGCGGTCGAACAGGCCGGGGCGCTGCGGGTGCTGCGGACACGCTGCGTGCAGACCGAGGCCGATCTCGCCTTCTCCGCGCTGACCGACCTGCTGCACCCAGCCGCGGACGTGCTCGACCGGCTGCCGCCACCCCGGCGGCGCGCGCTGCGAATCTGTCTGGGGATCGAGGACCCGGACCAGACCAGCCCGGCCAGCCCGGTGACCACCGGCCTGGCGACCCTGGACGTGCTGGGCGAACTGGCCCCGGCGCTCGTAGTGATCGATGACATGCAGTGGATGGACGCTGCCTCCCGCGACGCCGTCCTGTTCGCCGCCCGGCGGTTGCACGGCGAAGGCGTCGCGCTGATAGTCGCCGAACGCCCAGGGCACGAGGAGACCGCTACCGCGCCGGTGCTCCACCTCCCCGGCCTGAATGTCGAGGCCGCGGGCGAGCTGGTCGCGGTGGTCCGGGGCCGCCCGCCCGGCCCGGTCCAGCTCCAGGAGCTCATGCGGCACAGCCAGGGCAACCCGCTGGCCCTGATCGAGCTGGCCAAGCAGGGCGACCGGCGAACCCGGGACCCGGCCACGGCCGTGCTGCCGGTACCGGAGGTGATCGCGGCGGCCTACCGGAGTCGGCTCGAACGGCTGCGGCCGGGCGTGCGGCGTGGGCTGCTGGTCTGCGCGGCCAGTTTCACCGGCGAGGTCCGGGAGATCGCCGCCGCACTGTGCCACTCTGGACTGCGGGAGCTTGCCGAGGCCGAGGACGGGGGCCTGGTGACCATCGGCGATCGGATCGAGTTCGTGCACCCGCTGCTCCGCTCGACCGTCTACCACGACGCCTCGCCCAGCCAACGGCGTGCCGCGCACCAGCGACTGGCCCAGACCGGTGCGGAACCCGGCTCGGGACACCGGGATCAGCGGGCCTGGCACGCTGCGGCGGCCACGCTCGGCCCGGACCCCGCCGTCGCGGACGCGTTGGAGCGGCTCGGGGAGGACAGCCGGGTGCGAGGCGCGTTGCGGGAGACCCACCGTGCCTTCCTCCGCGCGGCAGAGCTGAGCGTGGACGATGCCACCCGGGCCCGGCGGGCGTTGGCCGCGGCGACCGCCGCCCAGCTGGCCGGGCACATCGAGGCCGCGGCGGACGCACTCGACCTCGCCCTGCGTGCCGCACCCGGCCCCCGGCTGCTGGCCGAGATCGAGCAGGTGCGCACCCAGATCGGCTTCACCAGGTCCGCCCCCGCCGAGGTCTTCACCGCGGTCTCGGGCATGGCAGGCAACGCCGCCCAGGACGCCCCGGACCTCGCTGCCACGCTGTGGACCACCGCCGCCGGCATCGGCGCCGTGGCGGGCCTGGTGGCCCAGGCGAGCCAGGCGGCCGAACACGCCTGCCACCTCGCCCGCGGCGAACAGTCCACAATGGACGCACAGGTGCTCCGGGCACACACGCTGCTGCTCACCGGGGACTCGGCGTCCGCACGGCGGATCCTGGACACCTGGACCACCCGGTTGGCTGCCCGGAACCCCCTGGAGCACGGCACCGAGGTCTTCGGGTTCGCCACCATGGACCTGATGTGGCTCGACGACCACACGACCGCCCGCGCCATCCTGGTCTCCGCGATCACGGAGGCCCGCCGGGCCGAGGCCCTGGAACGCCTGTCCAGCCTGCTGTCCGTGCTCGCCGACCTTGAGGTGCGTCTGGGCCGGTGGCACGCCGCCTACTCCGCGGCCGCGGAGTGCCAGACCACCGCGGAGACGCTGGGGCAGCCGCTGCTGGCCGGGTACGGCGCGAGCAGCCTGGCCCGGGTCGACGCCGCACAGGGCAACCAGCAACAGTGCCTGGAGAACGCCGGGCGGACGCTGGCCCTGCTGCTGCCCGCGGGGGCGGACCTGGTCACGCCGTACGCCGAACTGGCGCTCGGCCAGCTATGGCTTTCCCTCGGCGACCACGACCGGGCTGCCGACCAGCTCCTGACCCTCGCTCGCCGGGTGCACGGACTGGGGGTGGTGAACCCGGTGGTCTTCCCCTACCACACCGATCTCGTGGCGGCCCTGTGGTACTCCGGGCGCCACGAGGAGGCCTCGGCCGCCGTGGCCGACCTGGACCGCGAGGTCGGCCGCTGCCCGACCCCGTCGAACCTCGCGACCCTGGCCCACTGTCGCGGCCTGGTCACGGCCGAGGAAACCGAGACGCGCCAGGCCTTCGAGGATGCGCTCACGCTGAATACCCAGCTGGGCAACGACTTCACCACTGCCCGGACCCGCATGGCCTATGGGGAACGGCTGCGGCGTGCCCGTCGGCGTTCACTCGCGCAGGAACAGCTCACCCAGGCCGCGGCGGCGTTCGAGCGGTTGCGGGCCACCCCATGGCTGCACCGCGCGAACGGGGAACTACAGATCGGCCTCAACCGCCCCCGGCAGGACATTTCCACGCTGACCAGCCACGAGACGCGGATCGTGCACCTGGTGGCCGATGGTCTGAGCAACCGCGAGATCGCGCTAAAGCTGTTCCTGTCGGTCAAGACCGTGGAGTACCACCTCGGCAACGTGTACCGGAAGCTGGGCGTGCGGGCCAGGGTCGAGCTGGTCCGCCTCTGGTCCGGGACCTGACCGTGCACCGTGCCAGGGACGAACTTGTGCGGCGCGCCAGGCCGACCCCGTCGGCACGTCCGGCGCAGCCACGACGCCGTCGGCGCCCGCCAGTTCGACCTTGCCGCCGGGCACGCCCTACTGGTGCGGGCGACGGACAGCTGAGCGTGCCTGCTCAACCGGGTGGCGACCACGCCGCCCGGTTGTCGACGTATGCTTTGCCTTGCCTGGCAACCGAATTGCGCGGGCGGGTGACTTTTCGGCGGAGGTGGGTGTGGTGGATCAGAGCAGAGTTCCGCTCTACGACGACAAGGCCGCCGTCCGGGATTCGCTCGACTTCTCCTCGGCCACCTGGCTCAGCGGCGACGACCCCGAGGGAACCGGCAAGGTCGAGATCGCCTTCGTGGACTCCGGTGGTACCACCTACATCGGCATGCGGAACAGCGCGCAACCCGACGGGCCGATCCTCGTCTTCACCACCAGTGAGTGGGACGCCTTCCTTGCCGGGGCAAGGGATGGCGAGTTCGGCGAGCCTTGGTGAACGCTGGACCCGCCGGGCGCACAGCACGCGGGGCACCCGGATAACCAGGTGCCCCGCAAGCTGTTCTTGGTACGGCCTACCGATGCTCGCTGTTCGCGAACTTGACGAGGAAGCTCTTGAAGGCCGAGGTGGCGAAAGCCAGCTCGCCGCCGCCGCGGTTCTTCGTGTCGCGGATGTGCACCGCTGTGGGGCTGGTCGCTACTTCGACGCACGCGTTCGACGGTTGACTGTAACTGCTGGTACGCCATGTCTTGCGGGTCATGTCTTCTCCAGGTTGGCAGCCTGTTCGCTGATCACTTCGGCTGTTCTGTCGGGCGGCAGCGCAGCCTTCTCCGCGATGTCCGTGAAGGACGACGTGTACTTCCGGACATCCACCTCATTCTCCACCCACACGCCGCCACCAGTGATTTCGAGATAGACGGCGTCGGGATCCTGGTCGTCCTCGTAGCCAAGGATGATCGAGCCGGACATCGTGCCGTAGGCCCCGGCCTCGAACGGGATCAGTTGCAGGTCGACGTTGGGCTGTGCGCCAAGTTTCGGCAAGTACCGCAGTTGAGCGGCCATGACCTTGGGGCCGCCGACAACGCGCCGGATGCACGCCTCGTCGAGGAGTGCGTGCAGGCTGAGCGCATTCGGACCTTGAAGCAACTGGCTTCGCGCGGCGTGGGCGGCGACCACGCGGTCAGTGGACGGCTGGGTGACGAATCGGTGCGCCGCGACGTACAGCGCGAGGGCGTACTCCAACGTCTGAAGCACGCCCGGGATCACCAGCGGGGCGACCGTCCGCTCAGCGGAGGCGTCACTCTCGCCGCGGATGAAACCGCGTGCCTTCGGGTTGTAGACACCGGCGTGTTCCATCCGCTTGCTGTCCTGCTGCGCTTCGATCCACAGCGACTCACCCTCGCGGCGCTCTTCGGCGGTGGCGCCGTAGAAGGTCAGCATCGCGCCGAGCATCGTCCAGCCAGGTAGCGTCCGGCCGGACTCGATGCGGGACAGCGTGGCCTGGGACTTGCGCGTCAGGCTGGTGAAGTCCTGTTCGTTCTTGCCGGCGCGCTTGCGCAGCTCGTACAGGAACTGGCCGAGTCGGCGCTTGCGCCTGGTCGGGGTCGATGCCATGGGTCCTCTTCCGCCTGGGTGAGCCAACACTATCGCCTGGCGTCGAGTGAATATTCACTCTATCGGTAGCGATCAAAGTGCATATTCACCTGTTACCGTCAGCTTGCTGGTACGGACGCGGCTCCTGCAGAAGGAGTGCCGCAGGCAAGTCGGGTAGCGGCAGTACGCCATGCCCGCGTCTGGACTCAGCACGGGTGGGCAGGGCTTGTTCGGTGGCACGGCAGCCCTGTCCACCCCCGAAGGCGAGCACGGTCGTCGGGCCTCGCATGGACCGTCACCGAGACGGTTCGGCGGATCAGCTATTCCCGGATAGCAACCGCCGGGTGGCCGTGCTCACGAGGGCGGACGGGGCAGCAGGACTCGTCGTGTGAGCGCTGCTGGCCCCGTCCGCTCACCAGTGCACGCGGCGGGGACGGGCGCGCGAGCCCCGTGGTCCGCCGTCCCTGGCAATCGAAGGGGCAGGCATGGACGAACGGCATGTCGTACTCAGCACCGTCGCGCTGACCCTTGGCGCGGTGCTGTTGTCGGTCGCGTTCGCGTACCGCAAGGGCCACGGGCGGAGGCGTGATCGCGATGGCTGATCCGCGCAGATGCTTCACCTGCAACAACAAGGGCGAGGTCATGGCCAACTGCAACATCTCGCCGTACTGGAAACCGTGCCCGGCCCCGCAGTGCCCCTCCAAGGGAACGGGTAAGCCGACACCCCGCCCCATTTCGCCACGCCGGCGCCTGGCGATGGTTCCTTCCCCGGCGCAGGACCCCGCCCGGCTAGTTGGCCAATCCGACGTCCAGGAAGCGGGGTAGTCCTATGCGAAAGATCCTTGCGGCGCTGCGCGGCCGCACCGGTGAACAGCCCCGCTCGGCGCGGTGCGGACAGTGTCAGGCTGGACGACACACCTACCATCTGGCCGACGAAGTGTTGCCCGACAACGGGTTTGTGGCCGCGGCATGCTGCTGCGAACACTGCCTGTGCGACTTCGTCCGCAGCCTGCGGTTCCTGCCCGGCCAGCCCTACGCGGTGCATCCGCCGGACCACTCCGCACCGCCGGACCTGCGTCCGCTGGTCGACCTGTACGCCGCCTACTCCGCACGGTCCCATCGCATCCAGGTGATGAGCCTGCGCGCGGAAAGCTCGACGTTCCGCCAGGCCGAGCGCGAGACGAACTGGGCCATCGCCGCCAACCTCGGCTCGGTGCTCGCGCTGACCGTGCTCCTGGTGTGCCAGCTCAGGTTTGGCTGGCCGGAGGTGGTGACGCAGGCGGTGTTCGCGGTGTGCGTGCTGTCCCTGGTGGGAACCGTGACGTCGATGATGTTCAAGCGCTTTGCCGTGCTGTCAGCCGCGGTCGCCGCGTACGCCGAGCGGCACGGACCACTCGGCAGCCCACACGATCAGCCAGCGCCGCCGGTGATTCCGGCGCCGGATGGCACGTCCCGCCGTAGCTTCCGGCCGGGCGAGGACAAGGCCGACCAGTGCTGACCGACACCGCATCCGGCGGCCCGGTCCACACCTCTTCTACCTGATCATCAGCTCCACGTGGAGGACCGCGCTGTGCCCGACAAACCACCCGGACACCGGGGACATCTCCGGCTCGTAGCCGACGTGTCCACAAAGGACAGCGCTGGTTACCAACCTCGCCTCGATCCCCGAACTCTTGAGGGAAACGCCGCCTTGCACCGGGAAGCGGAGCGTTTCGTCGCGCGCAGGGAAGCTGAGGACCCGACGTGAGGCTCTTGCGCGTGGCCCAGTCCGTACCTCAGGTGGTCGAGGTCGACCGGGACCATGACCTTGCCCCGCGGATGCCGGTGAGCTTCCTCTGCCCGCACCCGGCCGCGGACTGCGTCGTCACCGTTCCGATGTCGACCGCCGCCACCGACATCCCGTTGACCTGGGACTGCCTCCCGCACGGCACCACTGCTGCACGCATCGACCCGCCACCGACCGCTGCCGAGATCGAGAAGGCCAAGAACCCGGCGCAGCAGGCGAAAACCCCGAAGGCGGGCGGCGAGCGCCGTTCCCGGCGCGGCAACCCGGACTGGACCCCCAAGACCCCGTTGGAACACCTCATGGAGCGCCGCTCACCCGCCGAGTTGGAGGAGTTGGTGCAGTACCGCTTGGCCAAACTACGCGGAGAACCTGTGCGCGCCTTCCCCGCCGGTCGGAACAAGCCATGATCGAGTTCGGTGGATGGCCCACCCATCTCAGTCCGGCCGTGTGCATCGAGGCCATGGTCTCCGCGGACGCGGAGTTGATGGGCAAGTCGGAGGAGTTCCTGGTACGGCAGGCAGCCATGGCTCTGACCACTGCCGAGGCCCGGCTGCGGGAACTGCGCCGCGCGCAGCAGAGCGACCCTGCGGAGTTGGCCGAGGCACTCCGAACGCACGCCGATCTCGCCCGTGCGCATGCCGTGGCCGCGCTCAACTTCTACCAGCGGCACGCTGAACTCACCGAGCACCACGGCACCATTTACGAGCCAGGCCCGGACCCGTCCGAGACGCAGACTGCTCAGGACGAACTGCCATGCCTCCCCGATCACCTGGCCGCCGTTGGCCGACTGAGCGCGAACGAAGCCAACGCCACCTCCGACAGCGCCACGGGAGCCGGGGGCTCAGGGCTGCGCGGGGCCGCTGCCCGAGACGTCGCCGAGGCGCGCGCCGTGCAGGACGCGCTGCTGGCCCAGGTCGATCCTGTGGCCGCGAAGTGGGCCAAGTTCGTGACGTGGTGGGCTGCGCTGGACGGGCTGTTCGCCTATCAGGAGGGACATGAGGAGGTTTGCGACAACCTCGCGGATGCGGCGACCTTCCTCTCGGAGTGCTTGCGGAGTCTGGCCGTGTCGGCCTGGCACGTCGAAGACCAGGTTCGGATCTTGGACGAGCGTGTCCGGCGCCATGCCCACCCTGAAGCGCCGGGACTGACCGCGCCGGTGGGTGGGGACCCCGAGTTGGCGGAGTTGCTGGCGGGAGTGACCGAGGCAGGTGCGTCGGTGAGCAGGTACCTGAACGCGAGGGCGCCAGGGCGACCACGGCTGACCGCCGCCAGTGGCGTGTCCGAGGCTGGCGGTGCCCCGGACGGCGTTGAGGAAGGCGGGCCGGAATGAGCGGGCACTTCGCCGACTTGCCCGAGAAGGACCGGGTTCTGCTGAACGTCGTGTCCGGCTACGCCATGGTCGCGCTCCGCGGGTCGCCGGAGGAGGCGAAGTTGGCGGATGCCCGGCACCGGCTCGCCGGACTGTTCATGCCGTTGGAGGACCTGCTGATGATGACAGCTGACGGTGTGCCGTCAGTGGAGTTGGCCGAGCGGATTGGGTACTGCCTGACCCGGCTTCCGCAGGCACTGAACGACCACGGGGACGCCCTGGAGGCATACGGAGCGAAGGTTCAGGCCGAGGCGATCGAGCTGAACGCGATGTTCCCGGATGATCCGCCGCCCGCGGTTCGGTCACTGGTCCCGGGCGCGGAGTCGCTAGGCGGCAATGACTCCGCGAGCGCTGACCGCGAAGCGAAGTGAAACCGAGCTGCAGGAGTGCCCTGGGGTGGGGCGCTCCGGAAGAACGGCCCGGCGGGTAAGACCGCGGGCAAGCATGCGCAGGCCGGGCTGAACTCGGTCTCGCCCGCACCGAAAGCGGGTCGTCCGGTCCGCTGTTCCGACCACGTGAGGAAATGATTGATCATGAGTGACGACAGCGCGCCCGCCGAGGTGCTGTTCTTTCCCCTGGCCAGCGGAACCGAGGTCAGCACCCGCACGGAAAACGGCGTTCCCGTGCTGGTCATCGTGGCGGCTGGCGTCGAACTGCGTTTCCACACCGACGATCCGTACACGGTCACCAGGTCCGACCTGGAGATGGCGGCGGTTTTGCACGCGGCGGTGCAGGGGTACTTCGACGGTTGCCAGCGGTACCTGGCCGCCCGCGAGGCGTTCGGTGGCTGGCCTGGCCAGGACGAGCCCATTCCCCCGACGGTGTGACGTTCGCGTTCGTCCTCCGTTCGGAGGGAACCCCTCAACTCACCGACCGGTCCCAGGTACGGTTACTGGCAGTACGGGGATGGGTACGAGGGGACACGAACTGTGCATGAGGGGAACGGCGGCTCGATGCCGCCCGGAGGCGGTGGCGGGGCCGGTTTCAAGGTCAACAAGGAGAACGTCCTCCAGATGGCCAAGGAAACCCAGGACACTGCCCAATGGCTGTACGAGGAAGTGCGAGTCTGCGAGGCAGACATTCGGATGGAGCCTGCTCGACTGGATCCGGTGAGCAAGGACGTCGCCAAAGTACTCAACGGCATGTTCGCCGACAACGCGGACTCCTATGTCCAGCGCGGCTACCAGTATGTGCGGACGTTGGAGGACGCGGTCGCGCAGATGAAAGCCGCCGCCAAGGACTACGGCTACACGGACGCCGAGATCACCACTGCACTCGCTGGTGAGGGGAACCCGAATGCGTGACCGATCAATCCTCGTCGCCGTCCTCGCCGTCGGCGGGCTGGTGTTGGCCGGCTGCACCGGCAACGGCACGGCAATGACAAGCTCGGCGTCGCCCACCACCACGACGAAGGCGGCCGCCACGCTGCCGCCGCGACCGAAGACCATCCCGGTCGCCGGGCTGGACTCGTGCGGCGTGCTGACCGCCGACCAGCAACAGCAACTCCAAGTCGATCGCAAGCCGCGGCTGTCCCAGCCAGATCAGACCGACCACCTGGGCAACCGAAGCTGCTCCTTCGACAAGTCGAACCAGGACCCCCGGTTCGGCCTCCGCGTCACTCCAGTGCCGCAGGAAGGTGCTGAGGTTTGGCTCAAGGGTGAGCGCAACGTCAAGGTCAAGCAGGTCACGGCCGGTGGTTTCGGCGCTGTTGAGACCCGAATCGGTGACAACTCCACCTCGTGCCACGTCGTGGTTGACGTGGCACCGGGTCAGAGCCTGGACGTGATGGGCACCGCGTTGACCAAGGAGGCGTTCACCACAGACCAGACGTGCGAGAAGGCACGAGTGGCGGCGGAAATGGTCATGCAGACGCTGTCCGTTCGGGGCTGATCAGGGGTTCAGGGGGGTTTGGGTATGAGCAGCAACCAGATCGGGGATTACCGTTTTGAGGGTGTCCCGTTGCCGGAGAAGCATGGCTGGATGCAGGGCGGCAAGGGCCCGGCGGAGCTCAGCCGGGCGCAGGCCAGGCTGACGCGGTTGGGCAAGGCCCTGGCTGAAGCTGATGACCGGCTCCGGCGAGCGGCCGGCAAGCTGGGCGCGGAGTGGGACTCTGAGGCTGGTGCGCTGGCCGGAGCCCAGATGTTCCGGGCCGCATCCTGGGCCGGGAACACCAGCACCGCCGCGACCACCGCACAAGGGCGGATGCAGGCTCAGGCCGACGCGGTCTCGACCGTGACGTCGGCGGTACCGGCCAAGCCGCCGGTCACCTACACCTTCGGCGACGCCCTCATGGATGGCTTCACCGCCCCGGGGAAGTTGTTCGGGCTGTCCAACAACATGGACCGCGAGGTCGAGAAACAGCGGGCGGCCGATGACGCGGCCAACCGGGCGCTGTACACGTACAAGTCCTCCTCCCAATCGCATCTGGCCTTGGTCCAGCCGTTGCCGGAGGCACCGAAGCTGGCTGGTGCGGCCACACCGGAGCCCCCCGGACCGCCACCGGCGGATCCGCCGATCGTTCCTCCCGGCGGTCGGCCGCGGGACCCACGGCGCCGTGACCCCTCGATCCGGCAACGCGACCCGGGCCAGGCCGGTAACCAGCAACAGTCGGGGCAGCCTGGCCCCCACGATCCGCTGCTTCCGCCGCAGGAACCACTGCCACCCGGACCGCGGCCGAACGACCAGATCGACCCAAGCCTGTTCACCCCTGGACAGCCGCCCACATCTCCCGGCCCGATCGGCGGCCCCAATGGTCCCGGCGGTCCCGGTGTCCCGTCCGGCGGACCGAGTGGTGGCGTCGCCGGCGGTGTTGTGGGTGGATTCGGTCCCAACGACTCGGGCGGCGGACCTGGCGGTTCCGGCGGCGGAACCCTCGGCCGCGGCCCTGGCCACACTCCGGGCGTGGGCAACCAGCCTGGCGCAGTTCGTCCCGCTCCGGCACCAGGTGCGGCTGGTCGACCTGGTGCCGCGGGGCATGGCTTCACCCAACCGGCCGCGCCCGCCGCCGGGCGAGGCGAGGACGACGTGGAGCGGGTCAACGAGTTCTGGGTCAAGGATGACGACCTGTTCGCCGACGAGCGCCGGGCTGCTCCGCCGGTGCTCGGAGAGGGTCCGGGGTGAGCCGGACGACCACCGTCCAGGAACTGTCCGCGGTCGAGTTCGAGGCGTGCTGGGAACACCTCCAGCTTGGCGAACTGCCCTATGTGCTGGACGTGCCCAGCGCGGGCACCACCTGGACGGAACGGCGGCAGATCCTCAACGGGGTGATCAGCGGGCTCACCGAGCGCGGATTGGCCGATCACCGAGGTCTGGTGCCGGAACTGGTTGAGGCGTTGACGACGCTGGCGCAGTTCCGGTGGGCCATCGACGCACGGGTGTTCGCCGATTCCCGCACTCGCTACGTGCGGGGCGCCGTGTCCGGGGATTGGGCGGCGCTGGCCGTGCTGGAGTCCGACCGGGTTGGGTTGTGGCCGATGCCGGATCACGCGGTGATCGGTCAGCTCGTCGCGTTGACCGGGGACGCCCGGACACCGCGGGTGGCCTCGGCCAACATCCAGGAACGTGTGCTGGAGGCCGCGGCCAGCCGTGCAGGCGCCGATGTGCGGGCCCTGGCACACGAGTTGGTGAACCTGGGTGAGCGGGCTGATCAGGCTCGCGCGCTCGCACACGCCTGGAGTGAGGCGCACGCGATGGGCCAGTTCACCGCCATCCGCTGCGATCGGGACGGGACGTTGCGCCGGATGGAGACGGCGGTGGGCTGGCACACCAACCGGGAAGGCCAATTCCTGCACCTGCGCAACAATGGCTGGCTGACCGTCACGCCTGGTGGGCCGGCGCAGCTAACCGCCCAGCTCAAGAGGCTGCTCGGCGAACAGTGAGGCCGGCCCACGGACCTGGCGTCTCACCTGCCTCCGTGCGCCAGCGCTCGGAGGTGCGTGGACATCGCATGCAGCTGAGCGGTCCGTAGCAGGATGCCGTACGGGAGTTCGGTGCTCCGCAAGCGCCGCAGCAGCGACGCCTCGCCGAGGTAGACGACGTCCGGGCCGCACACCAGTACCGCGCTCTCGGCCGCCCCGGCACGCTCCAGCCTGGCTGGCCAGGCGAAGGCGGCCGCGGCCGGTCCGGGAGTGCACCGCAGTCGAGCACACCGGCGGTCGCCGTCGAAGTGGAGTTCCTGTTCAGCGGCGCGGCGGAGCGCCCGGTTCCACAACCGTCCTTCAATCGCCGTGGTGGTCAGCGGGCCGGTGTCCCAGCAGATCCAGCGTCGCGCGCGTCGGACGACAAGCTGCCAGCCCGGCCTGCCGGTGAAGTCCCAACCCACCGAGGGCATCGCTGCCTCGGCCGCCTCGGGGTCGGAAACCGGGACCAGGTCGGCCCACAGCTCCAGCGTCGCGTCGACCGCCTCGTCCGTGAGATCGGCACCCGCGACGAGGTTGAGCGGCACGCGCACGAACCGCTCGTCGTGGTCGATCAGCAGGATCGGGTCGGTGCCGTCCGGGTCGATGAGTTCGGCGTGCCACCCTCGGGATCGCATGATCGGGATCCACCGGACCCGCAGGGCATCGACGAACTGTTGCTGACTCATTGTTCCTCCCGCAAGACGTGGGCCAGTTCAGGGACAAGGCCAGCCACGGTGGCCAGCAACGCGTGCTCGGCGGTGGTCAGCCGGACTTCCACCAAGCGGACCTGGGGCAGTGGGTGTTTCCGGGGGCGCGCGGTGGCCAGCCCCAGCGCGGCGAGCAGGCCGTTCCAGGCCGGGTGCGCTGTGGTGGGCGAGGGCCGCAGGCCGCGGCAGGTGCTGAGGGCCGCGTGCACGAGTCCGGGCGGCAGCCAGTGGCTCAGCGCGTACTCGGGCGCGGCGAACGCAGTTGTGAAGTTCATGCCCAGAGAGGTCGTGGGTTCACCCGGTCACGCGGCCTTGCCGCGGGTTACCTTGTTGAGCGATCCCTCGGCGAGTTGCGGAAGGAGTTGAGCGTCGTGGCCTGGCCGCACCCGGAGAACGAGTTCCACCCGTTCAGCGATGGCTACTTCGGCATCGACCGCGAGTACTTCCGCGCCGGCGAGGAGACTTTTCGGCGTCACGGCGAACAGCTGATGCGGGACGATCAGCTGCGAGGCGCCGAGTTCATGACCAGTCTCCTCGAAGTCACCGAGCGCGAGTTCGACTTCGGCGCGCACATGCTGACCGACTTCTCCCACGGCTTCGACTCCGGCGCCTTCTGACGCCTTACCAGCCCTTTCGTGGCTGCGTTACCAGGACCCATGTCCGCGTAACGACTGTCCACATCGGAAGGGCTGGACCATGCGCAAGCCGAGAATCATCCCGCTTGTGGCCGCCTCGATCCTGGCTGCCGGAGCGCAGCCGGAGGCCGCGGCGACCGACCCGCACCATCGCCACCTGGTGCAGGTGATCGTCTGCGAGTACGTGGTGAAGGGCGTCGGCGCTCCCACCTTCGCCGGCTCGCAGTTCGACATCACCGAGCCCAGTGGCTACCTCCAGGGCGGCACGGTCGTCTGGGGTGACCGGCGCGGCTTCGTCAATCGCCGTTACCCGAACGAACACTTGACGGTCCGGGAGCTGTCCGGTTCCGGCGGCAAGTGGGTTCTGGCGATCACCCTCGCCAAGACCCCGGCCAAGTGCCTGCCGTTGTAGCGCCCTGCGGAGAAATCGAGTGCGTTACCTGAGCCCGTGCGGGCAGATGCCGGAAGATCATTGGAGGTGAACCACGGTGGCAGCCGACCTGAACCTACGGCGTGCGCTCGGCCGGTTGAGCATCATCGCCGCGGCCAACCACATCGGCCGCTTCCAGCAGCCGATGAAGGTGGGCTGCCCGCGATGCGCACAGCACCTCCCGGCTGGCTGGGCCAGCCGTTGGAACTGCCCGGGGTGTTCCGGTGGCGGCGACCAGGTCAACTACCTCATGTCGTCCGGGCTGTCCTTTCCGGACACCCGGAACCTGTTGCTGGCCAACGTGCTCGACTGGTCGAGCTGGGAGAAGGCAGCGCTGCGGCGGGCTTTGCCGATGCCGTTCGTGCTGACCAGGATCGGGATCCCGTTGCGACACGGACGCATCCGCTGCGTCAACGACAATGCACACCGCCGAGGTGACACTGATCCGTCCTGTTCGGTGTACGCGGACGCGGTGCACTGCTTCGCGTGCGGGTTGCATGAGGACGTCTTCGGTGTCTGGTCCAGGGTTCGCCGGGTGGACTTCCTGACCACTTGGCGGGAACTGCTCATCCTGGCCCAGGATCTGGACCACCCAGTCCCGGTGGAGCCCGGGGGTCTCCGTACCACCGCACCCCGGGATGGGACGGCGTTCGCGGAGCTGTACGCCGCCGTGCTCGACTGCTGCGAACCCCTGGCTGACACACCAGGCGCGTCCTACCTGACAGGTCGGGCGATCAACCCGGTGACGACGCAACGCCTCGGGGTCCGCTGGGTGTCCAACCCGGCACTCGGCCGGATCCAACGGCTACTCGGCAGCCACCCGGACAACCTGGTGGCTGAGGCCGGACTGGTCGATGACCGCGGGCTTTTCACCTTGCGGCGGCACCGGCTGCTGTTCCCGGCGTGTGTCGACGGGAAAATCGTGTGGCTGCAAGGACGATCCACCAACCCGACGGTGGCCAAGCGGTGGCGGTGGCGTTCGCTGAACGGCATCACCCCGGTCCCGCTTGGTCTTGACCAACTCCATTCCGCTGATCCCGCTGATCCAGTCCATGTGGCTGAAGGTCCGACCGACTGGCTGGCCCTGGCCTGCCTCGGGCGGATCGCGATCGGGGTGCCCGGGGCACAGGCGATGGCCACCTGGTGGCTTCGTCTGCTCGCCGGACGGCGCGTCGTGCTCTGCCATGACGGCGACGCCGCCGGCGAACTCGGCGCGCGGTTGTGGCGCGAGCAACTGGAACCGTTCCGCGCAACGGTCCAGCGGCTACCGCTGCCCCCGGGCCTCGACCTGAGCGACTGCATTGTCCTCCTCCAGTCGCAAGGTCGGCCCGGCGAACTGCCCGAGCCGGTTGCCCTGCCGGAGCCCGTCGAGTAGGTCATCTCGACGGCCCGGCCACCCCAGAGGGTGGGGCGCGCTTAACCCCCCAAGCGCGCCCCACCCGCCCCTCCTTTCGCGGCTCCGACCGGGTTCGCCGCGGTGCGTTACCTGACCTCCCGACCCACCTCGTGGGACAGCACCGTGTCCGTGGAGTTCAGGAGGTTTGTTCCAACATGCAGCCCATCAACAGCACCCGTCCCGTCCGGCACCTCACCTGGGAGGAGTTGCTGGACACCGTTCGCCGTGGCACGCCGATGACCGGCCCGGCACACCTGCTGGGACTGGAACTCTCCGGTTGGCCAGGTGCCTGGCACGTCCGCGTCGAGCCCTTCAGCGGCACCATGGCCGTGCTCGTCGCCGAGGTTGACGAGCACGGGCTTCGACAACTGGGGTGGCTGGATCGCACCCAGCGAATCAGGTGGGTCGCCACGGACCTGGGCACCGTAGCCATCGCACTCGCCAAGGTAGGCGTGCAGCTGCGGCTCGGATACTGTCTCACCCTGGCCCAGCGGGCCGTGGACGGTTACCACCGCGCCGAGTTCACCCCGCCAAGCGACCGTGCAGGGCTCTCTGAGCGGTACCGGCAAATCCAGGCCGACATCGGCGCCACCTCGCACGGCAGTGCGCTGGAGCGCCTGATCGAACTGGACTCGGCAAATGCGCTGGCCGCTGCGGAGCTGAATGTTGCCGGGCTCCCTTGGGATACCGGACGGCACCGCGAGGTCTTGACCGGGCTGCTGGGGGAGTCCAGTCAGGCTGACCTGTACCCGCGACTAACCGAGCTGGATGAACAGGTGGCCGAGTGCTTCGGTGGCGCGCGTTTTCGGTGGCGTACCGAACTGCCGGATGCTTTCGACGGCGAAGGCGTTGAGGTTCACGGGTCGCGGATCTGCGATATCGAGCACCTGGAGCATCCAGCGGTGCCACTGCTGACCCGGTGGCGACACCTGGACGCTCTGGCCCACCAGTTCGGCTACGACTGGGCCAAGCGATGGACGGTGGCGGATCGATGGTTCCCCGTGTTCTACCCAGCCGGGACCTCCACCGGCCGGTGGACCGCTGAAGGCGGCGGTCTCCAGCTTCCACGTTCGCTGCGATGTTGCGTACGCGCGCGTCCGGGCCGCAGGTTGTTGATAGCCGATGTGTCCCAGTTGGAGCCTCGAATCCTGGCCCACATGGCGGGGGACTCGGGACTGCTGGACTTCGCTGAGCACGATGATCCCTACGAGGGGTTGGGCCGGAGGTTCGGTATGGACCGGGCAACGGCCAAGACCGCCCTGCTGGCCGCGCTCTACGGTCGGCGATCCGGGGCCTCGCGCCAGGCCATGAACCTGCTGATGCGGAGTTGCCGGGCCGCGATGGAACTACTGGCTGAGGCCGAGGAACGCGCCCGGCATGGCGCTGCGGTGCGCACCGAACTGGCCCGAACCCTGCCCCGCCCGGAGCAGTCGACCTGGTCCGCGATCGAGACCAGTGCCGCCAGGCGGACTGCGGAAGAGCGCCTTCTGGTGGCTCGGTTCGGGCGCCGGGGGCGTGCATTCCCGGTGCAGGGCACCGCAGCGGAGGTCTGCTGTGCTGCCCTGGCCGCGCTGCGGACACTTCTCCGGGGAGAGGACGCCGGTGTGGTCGCCTTCCTGCACGACGAGTTCGTGGTGGAGGTCGCCGAGGACGCCGTCGGGGAGATTGAGCCCCTGCTGCGCCACGCAGTGCTGGTGGGCCTGGCGCGAGTGGTGGGGCAGGATGCCGGTTCCCTGCCCGTGTCCGTCCACTCAGGAATGGATTGGGAAAGGTCAAAATCCTGACCTGCCAACGAGAATCTGTGGGGCAGGACAAGCTGAACTCGTCCTGCCCCACCCCCTCGGTCGCAGTTCAACCGAAAGGGTCGAGGAGTTCTCGGACCCGCGCGCGTAGCTCGTTCTCCACCGCAGCCGCGGTGCGGTGGTGGATTCCGCAGGCCGCGATTCGCCGCTGCGCCACCCCGCATACATGGCGCAGCACGTACATCACAAAACCTCGGCACAACCGCTGTGCCGCAACCGGATCATCCGTCTCGGAGGCACGAAGCAAGGCCAAGGTGGCCGAAGTCGCGACGGAACGGTTGTCGACGGTGTGTTCAAAGTTCTCACCTACGTCCACGGAATCGTCTGATTCGTCCAGGGTGGACTGTCCACCCGGGAGCAGGGACAGGGCGTGAGCGACCTGGAGTTGATCCTTGGCGCTGAGGGGCTTGCCGTCCGCGTACCGGAAGGCACGGACCTTCTGCAGGGCGGTGTAGCCGACGGTGGCCCGCCAGTGGTCGGCGGCCTGCTGCCGAACCCGTTGCGTCACATGCGCTGTCCACGGTCCACGGTCGGGATCGTAGGTTCGGGCGGCAGCCAGGATCCACAGCCGTAGTTGCTGGGTGAGGTCGTCGACGCCGCCGAGCAGACCGCGCAGCGGTCCGTGCTGGGCGCGAATAGCGTGCCGAGCCAATCCCATCGTCTGATCCAACAATCTGGCCAGTCGAATGGGCGGAATCCCAGTCAGGTCGCGGTGTCCGGCGGGATTCAGTGGCACGTCGACCCACCAAGTGTCGCCGATGCTGGCGTTCATGTTCGCTCCTGGGGTGAGTTGACCAGTACCGGGTCCAGGTCCCACAACAGCTCGGCGAGCCGACGGGCATGTCGGATTCCGGCTACCGTGGTGTCCTGGCCGTGGATCGCGTCCCCAAGGGTGCCCGCGGGGATTGAGACGGTGACCAGCACGTCGTCTGCGAGAACGACCTCCACCGGCGGGCTGGACAGTTTCAGCTGGGTCAACGCGGCCTGAATTCGCCGGGTCCCGGATTCCAGGCGCCACAGCGGCACCCGGAACCGGAGGTGGAGTTCAAACGCTGAGTCGGGATCGAGTTCGCCGCAGAAGGGTACGGGGGTGGCCATCGCGGATGGTCCTTTCGCTGGGTGCGGTGGTGCTTGCCACCCGCGTAGGTAACGCGCGACGACGCCCGTGGTCGTGCAGACAGGGAAGGGGAGGACACCGGGATCACCGGTGCCCTCCCAGATGGACTACTTGGTTGTGGCCAGTGTGACCAGGTCCGGCCATTCCAGGAACGCGCGCCAGACGTGCTCGTCGGGCGCACCGGGGGTGAGCCACAACCGCCAGTACGACGCCAGCCCGGGGCTGCGCTGTTCGCGGACGGCGTTGCTCAGCTCCCGGTGCAGCTCGGCGAGCAAGGCCACCTCGGTCGCCGGGACCGCGGGAAGCCGCGCGGCGAGCAACCGCCGTACCTCGGCGCGGATTACCTCGACCGCGTGTGCGCGTGGGCTCGATGTGCCGAAGTCCGACGGGGCGGTATCGGGATACCGCTTGTGGAACAACGCGAACTCCGCACTGCCCCAGTCGGTCGGGTCGGCCACGGTGAACCGCCGCAGGGCGTTCCGGTATCCGGTCAGCACCGCGGTCAGCGCGCCGAACGCCTCACCCGCCTCTTTCACGTCGTCACAGTTGATCAGCCGCCCGTAGGCCGCGCCGATCTCCTGGTCGGCCGGGCGACCGAGTTCGGCGAGCCCGGTGCGCACCGTCTGCACCAGCTCGGCCAGCGGCTGCTTCACCTCCTCGGTGTACTCGGCCGGCCAATCTGCGACGGCGTCCAGGACCGCCTGGCGAACGAGCCTGAGTTCGGCGGTGAAGGTGGTCATCCGGTCCCACGCCTGCACGACATCCCGGTACCGCCGGGCCTGGTGCTCGGCGAAGTCGGAGAGCCGCCCACCGCCGGCCACATGCGCGGCCAGCGCCAGGTAATGCGCCCGGCGCATCGGCATGAGTCCCCGCAGATCGGGGATGTCCCCGCGCAGGATCTGATACCACCGGCCGAGTTCAGGCGTGTAGTGCAACGCGAACGCCCGAACAGCCCGGTGCCGCTTGACCGGTGCGGCGATCAGCCAGCTGGGCGAGATCCTCCGCGAGGTGTAGGAGGAACTCGCGACCGGCAGACCGTTCTCGTCGATGGTCCTGCGCAGCCAGGCCCCGCAGCGCATCACCGCCGCCACGGCCGCACCGGCCGACAACGGCTCCGCGGTGGTGCCGGCCATCATGCTGGCTACCTTGACCGGGAGCCCTTGCCGAATCGCGGTGTGCAGCAGATCGAGCTGAGGTGCGGTAAGCACCTCGTAGCTGATCGACGGGGTTTCCAGCTCCGCGGTACGCGGGTGGACTGGTCGTGGGTGGCGGTGCACCTGGAACTCCCCCGACGATTCGCCCAGCAAGGGCACCAGGCGGTCCGGCGCCCGCAGTTCGGGCACCTTCGCCAGCCAGGTCCGCAGTCGGCGCAGGTCCTCGTCGAAGTCGATCCGGCTGCGATGGGCGTGGTTCCACACCGAGTCCGCGAGGTTGCCGGTGGTGCACAGCAGGTCGGCCAGCGCACCGTGGCGCACGCCGACCGAGGGCGGAATCCGCAACGGTGGCTGCGTGATGCTGTCCGGGGTGAGCGCGGTCGGGCGGATGGAGCCGTGCAGGATGCCGTGGACGACAGCGGCGGTGGTGGCCGCTGAGACCGTGCAATGGCTGTCCTGCAACACCGAGCGCACCCGAGCGAGCAGCAGGCGGTTGGGGGCCGCCCGTTTCCGTGCCGCGGTCGCGGTCTCCCACAGCGTCCTGATCGCGCTGCGCGCCCGAGGTGGTTCCTCCTGTGACTGGCGGACCAGGTTGCCGACGGAGTGCACCACGGTGTCCAGCTCGGCCAGCTCGCGCAGATCCCGCTCCACACACCGCACCAGCCACGCCCGGTCCACAGTGGAGATCGTCGGGGCGCTCATGACCGCACCTCCTCGACGACCGCGGTCTCCTGTACCGCGGCGGTTTCGTCGATACGGGTGGCCGGCTTGGCCCACTTGATCCCGTCCTCGCTCGCCCACTCGGCCAGCAGGTGCGCTTCGGCGAGTCGGGAGCGGATCCGCGGCAAGCCCGGGTCCTCGTCCTGGTGTACGGCGAGCAGGTCGCCGTGCCGGGCCGAGATCCAGGAGTGCACGCCGCCGTACTGGGCGCGGAAGAGCACGTCGAGCACCGGGACCATGTCCGGCCGCGCCGGATCCAGGACTGCCGACTCCTGCCGGGCGAGCTTGGCCAGCACGGCTTCGACCTCGTCGATGTCGGCGGTGGCCACCGGCTCGCCCGCGCGCAGCTCGGGCCGTCCCCACAGCAGGAACAGCGCGTGCCGTTTGCTGTCGAGTTCGGCCTGCGGCGGCAGGCCGCCGACCGCGACTGCCCACGCGGCGCCGTGGTGGTAGGTGCCGTGGCGCGGATTGGCTCCGATCCACTGCCAGTGCCGGGGACCGATCTTGTTGAGCCAGTAGTTGCCGTGGCCACGGCCCTCCGGTGTGCTGCCCACGCCGATGATCACCCCGGGGTGCGACCACGAGGGCACGTTCTTGTGACTCATGGCGCTCCTTCCTTCCTGCACCTCACGTGTCGGTGGCGCCCGAGGCGGCGCACGGCAGCCCACCCGGCCGGGGCGGACTGCGCGCGGTAGCGCTCAGCCGTCCACCGGTCGGACACCGTGGCAGGTAACACGCGGCGCGTTACCTGCCACGGCGTGGACCCGTATGGGTCCAAGGTCTGTCCTTTGGCAACTCCACACAGCAGAGACGCGGCCGCCCGGCCGCATCGCGGTCCCGGCCGTCCACAAGAGACGGAGACAGCGCATGGACGCCGACTCGGCGAGCGACCGCGAAGAACTACTGCTGACCGCTTGTCTGGTGCGAGATCCGTCCCTGGCTGACGGGCGCACCGGGCTCGTGGTCCGCGGAAGCGAGGAGTTCGCCGACCCCGGCCTGGGCCGGGCCTTCGACCGCCTCCGCGAAATCCGGGCGACCCACCCCCAGCTGGCCACGGTCGGCATCCGCTACAACCTCGACCAGGGCCTGCACCCACACCTGGACCGGGCCCTGGCGGCCTGGGACAGCGAGACCGAGCAACGCCATCCGCAACTGCCGGCCTGCCCGGACGAGGTGGAGGTGCTGGCCGCGCTGGTCAGCCGCCGCGCCCGGCACCGTCGCTTCGACACGCTGATCCGCACGATCGCCCACCACTACCGCTCCGGCGACAACGACCGCGCCGGGGAAGCCGTGCACGAGCTACTCGATGTGGTGCGCACCGACGACGACCAGTGGGTCGCCGCCGACCCCTACGCCGAACACGCCGCCGAGGTCCTGCGGCGAGAGATGGAGGTCCACGGCACCGGCCGCGGTTTCCCCGTGCACCCCGAGCTGGACATCCTGTTGCACCAACGCGGCGACTGGCTGGGTGAGTTGGTGTTGCTGGGCGCGCGGACCAAGGTCGGCAAGACCGCCTTGGCCTGCTGGTGGGCGACCCGCCTGGTCCTGGCGGCTGCGCTGGTGGCGCCGGAGGCACAGGTGGTGTTCTTCTGCACCGAGATGACCCGCGCTGAACTGCTAGGGCGGCTGCAGCAGTACCTGCCCGACCCGGAGCAGGTCTTCGCACCCACTCCGCTGGGGCGGCCGAGGTTCCTGTTGTTCGGCAAGGAGTTCTTCGCCCGCGCCGGAAGCGATCCGGCCAAGCGGCTGGCCGCGTTCAAGGCGGAGATCCGCCGTTTCGCCGTGGCCAACCTTCGCTGGTCTGAGCAACACGGCCTGCCGATCGCCGACTGCTGGCTGGCGGCCTGCTTCGTGGACTACCTGACCTCGATGCTGGCCTCCGGCACAGACTTCACCGTCTGTGAGGAGTTCATCCGCGGTGCCGACACCAGCCTCCGGGTCTTCGACCCCGGCTGGTTCGGCCTGGGCGGCCGCCAGTTCACCGACCTGGCCGGCCTGTCGAGCAACGTGGTGGTGTGCGAGCAGGTCAACGCCCGCCGCGAACCCACACCCCGGGTCACCACCGACCCACGCACCGGTCAAACCCACCGGCCACCGCTGGAACCCCCGGCACCGACCGAGGTCAACGGCGCCCGCTCGACGTTCGAGACGGCCAGCGTGTTCTGCATGCTCGCCCGCGACCACGAAGGCCGCATCCACCCACCCGAACAGGCAATCCTGCGGATCTCCGGCCGCTCGGTGGCCACCCGGCAACTGCCGTTGCGGTTCGTCGGCGGCAAGTTCGAGTTCCCTGGCGACCGCACACCCGCCCGGGACCTTCCATCGGTCGACCAGGTCGAGGAGGTGCTGGTGGACCAGGCGGAGGAGCACGTGACCCGTTTGTGGTCACTGCCCAGCTACGTGCTGAACCCGCCCGCATCCGAGCATGCTGACGGCACGGTGGAGGTGGCGCGGGAGGTGTGGGTCCCGGTCGACTCCACGGTGGCCGCCTGGCAGCCGGAACCCGCCAAACCCTGATCGTCCTCTGCTGTGTCGCTCAAGGACAGCTCGCCATGGACGCCGCCTGTTTCCCATGACCTCGCCTGTCGGGGTTCGGGTGACGGGCGGCGCCCCACCCCCATGCCAGCTACCCTCGTCACCTGAGTGGCTCCGCACCGACCGTATGCAAGCCGAACTCGATGACCTGGTAGTCGGCAACCACTCCACTTACGAGAACACTTCAGAGGCAGAGTGGCGCTATTGGCTAGAGACTCCACTTAGCCTCATCGGCCAGACGTACAAAGTTTCCTCGAATGGGTTTCTGTTTCTGGCCGACAGGTTAGCTGCCGCCCTTAATGTCGCAGGTCCGCAAGGAGAAGAAAGTTGACCGGCCCCTGTGGTCAGAATCATGAGACAACAGGAATAGTGGGCTCAGTTTCCCTTGTTCAACGTTGCCTTCAGTTCAAGCAGACGGCCCCGTAGCTCCACCGCTTCGCCGTCTCCGAGAGCTTCGAAGATTGATAGAGCCTCCTGCCAGAAGGCGATCGCCCGGCCGGTCTGGCCTGTGTGACACAAAGATTGTCCGACCGTTTCGAGGATCTCGGCCTTCTCTCTGACGAACTCATGGTCGATTTCCAATGCGCGTTCACATAAGGAAATTGCTTCGTCGTGAGCATCTAGCCCCTGATGTGCTCGCGCCATGTGTCGCAATGCCAGCAACTCACCCTGCCTGTCACCTGCCTGGCGCCGGAGGGGAAGCTCACGCTCGGCATGAAGGAGGGCCTGCCGGAAATTTCCCAGGCCAGCATTGGAAGTACTCAAATTTCCCTCGATCGTACCTTCCAGTCGCCCTTGTTGGGCGCCACGACTCATCGGAAGAGCTGCCCGAAGGTGGTTTAGTGCCTCGCCATACTTTTTCTGTCGATTGAACCAGTGCCCCAGGGAGAGTAAAGCGGCCGCCTCGCGCCACGAGTCACGCGAATCTCGCGCCATGATCAAACACTGTTGGTACACGGCGAACGATTCATCGAATCTTGAGACTGCCGCCAGCGTCTCACCTAGAAGGCTTAAGGCGTGATATTCGGCAAGACTGTCTCCCATACCGCGTGCGACCTTCAAGCTGATTTGGTCAAGTTCGATCATAGTTGCGCGTCGACCCTGCTGATGCAGAAAGCTCCAAATTGACGTGGATATCAGCAGAGTTATCTGATGCAGATTGCAGCTTACGGCTTGATGCATGGCGGAAATCAGGTTCTCTACCTCTGTTTCCATCCATGCAGAAGCATTGGAGGCTCCGTCAAACTTCATTTCTGGGTAAGTTGACGTCGGTATCTTGAGCGCCGGATACCATTCAGAGAACGCAGGATTCCTGGCAAGGAACGCAGTCTTGGCGTGATGGGCGTACCACTGGACTAAGGCTCGACGGATACGGATTCGGTCCGCAGGAGTGTCTTCGACTTCAGCTCGGTCCGCAGCGTATGCGCGCAAAAGGTCATGGAAACGATAGCGATCACGAGCTACTTGCTGGATCAGGTGAGCTCCGATGAGCGCGTTCATCAATCGACGAGCCTCCATAAGGCCCAATTCGCCTGTTGTGGCAGCGACATGCAGGCTGATTTCAGGGCCTGGGTGCAGCCCGAGGCGCCTGAACAGGCAAGCCTGTTCAGGTGTGAGTTGGTGATAGGACCAGTCGAAAACTGCCCGGACGGCTAGCGACTCGTCTCCGGTAGCACTGAGGGTGTCCAGGCGCGACCGATCGTCGGCCATTTCAGCGACCAGCTCGGCAATCGTGGTATGTGCATGAGCAGCGGCCTGGCCAGCAGCGATTCGTAGTGCCAGCGGCAACCTGGCGCAGCAACGAATTAGGGCATTGACTGCATCGGGTTCGCCCTTGACGCGGTCCGCGCCAAGAGCTTCGCCCAACAGGTGCAATGATTCACTGGGTGTGAGCAGATCAAGAGTGAGGCGGGTAGCGGACTCCCCAATCACCAGGCCTGTCAAACTCGCCCTGCTTGTAATCAACACCAGGCACCCGGAGCTGCCCGGCAGCAGGGGGCGAACTTGAGCAACTGCGTTCGCGTTATCCAGCACGATCAGCACTCGCCGACCAGCCAATACAGAACGATACACCCCGGCCTGGGCGTCTACTCCGGGCGGGATACGTTCGGCCGGAATACCGAGCGCGTGCAGAAATCCGGCTAGCACCTCCTCCGGCGTTGCCGGTGTGCCAGGGCCGTAGCCACGAAGGTTGGCAAAGAGAGTGCCCTCAGGGAAGCGGTGCTGGACTCGGTGCGCCCATTGCACTGCTAAGGCGGTCTTGCCGACTCCGGCAGTGCCGTCGACCGCGGAGATCACCACCGCGCCGCCGGTGTCCTGATTGGTGTCCGGCAGTAGGGCGTCGAGGGCGGCTAGATGTTCGCTGCGACCGGTGAACCCCCGGACCGCCAACGGCAACTGCCGGGGTACCGCCTGCGGCGAGCCTGTTCCGGCGAAGGACAGGTGCTGGATTGTCCCGGCCTGCACCACGGCGCCAAGGTCGCCGCCGCCGACCTGGTTACGCACACCCCCCGTGTCCGTCATGCCACCGAGTGTGTCGACTAAGAGCCATGATCGGCACGTCGCCGAACACGACCACCCGCATGGACGACAGCCTCACTGCCAACGTTCCGGCACCGGTCTCGGCCGGCGCGTTACCTGAGCTGGTGTCCGCGCTCAGCCGCGGACCCGCACGTTGACAGCTCAACAACGCGTACCCGAAACCGGCGCCCACGCCAGGGCGTTCCCGCACTCCGCTGGAAGGCGGTGCACCCCCTGGCGACCCCCGGTCCGGCGACCGCGGGGTTCTGGCGTGCCAGGGCACATCATGAACGGAATCAAGTACCTGGTCCGACGACGCAAGGCCAAGGCCCTCTGGCGCCAGCTACACGACAGCTCGGCCTGGATCCTCGACACCACCGACACCAGCGTGGTCGAGCTGACCGCGAGCTTCACCAGCCCCTGCACGACCGCGCCGGACACCACCATCCGGATCCTCATCCACCACGGCCAGGGCGAACTCGCCAAGCCGGAGTTCGCGCTGATGTACCAGCCCACCGGAATCGGCCTGTACTGCGCCGAATGTCCCATCCTCCCGTGCGCACACCACCAAGCCCTCCTGGAAGCCGGCACCCAACTCGACGGACAGGCAGGGGCGGCGGTGCGTGAGGCCGTCGACAACATCGCCGAGTTCACACTCGGCATGGGCGAGCCCTCGGCAGCCGACTTCGCCGACGAGCACCGGCTGGTGTTCTTCCCAGCGAGCATGCGCTGGCAGAAGGCATCCAGCGCGCTCGTGCCCATCCAGGTCCCACCACTGCGGCCGCCGGCCCGGTGGTCGCGGGAGCTGGGCGAGCGCGTCCCGGACCCTTGCTCGCTCACCGACGCGGTCACCAACGAGGCGGTCGAACAGCAGCTGGAGAACCTCACGGCTCTGGGCCGCCGGGTCTTCCTGCTCGCCGGGCCATCCGGGACCGGCAAGTCCGCGACGCTGGCCCGGATCGCCGCCAACCGCGGCGTGCCCTACCTGACGATCAACACCCCCGAGCAGATCGAGCTGTTCCGCATCGGGTTGGAAGGCGGGGCCACGGTGCTGCACCACAGCCTGCTCGTCGAGGCGATCCAGCACCCGTGCGTGATTGAACTGGTGGACCTGCACCGGTGGGCCGACCGGATGGACGTGCTCGATGCCATCGAACCGCTGCTCAACCCGACCGCGGCCAGGTTGCAGGCGTACTACCCGATCACCGGTGGCGCGATCGATGTTGCGATCGATCCGCGGGTCCTCATCGCCGGGACGACGAACCGGCCGAGTGTCGACTTCGGTGCGAAGTGGCTGGAGCGGTGGACGGTGTTGCCGGTGACGCAACTCCACCGGGATTGCCTTGCCAGGGATGCCTACCAGGCCGGTGCTCGTGTTCTCCAGGAGCTTGTCCACCGCGGACTGGCTTGTGCCTCCACACTGGACACAGCGCTGGAGGAGCTGGAGAAGTTCGCCGACCTCACCGCCCGGACAGCCTGTCTGCTCAACCGGAATCAGGTGTTGGCCGCCCGGTATTCCTGGGGCAGCCGCGCGGTGCGGGAAGCGGTCGAGCGGCGCGCCTTCGGTGAACCGGCCAACGAGATCGCCGTGGCGGTCTTCGCCGGCAAGTTGCCGCGCGATCCGGCGCTGGCGCTGCACGCGCTGTCCCTGGTGCACGGGCTGGAGGGGTGGGGCACCCCGAAGGTCTCCCACCTGCCGTTCAGCTCGCTGGTCTCCGACCAGCAGCTCCAAGCCGCCTTCCCGGAGATCGGAGGCACCGTCGAGTGACTGAGCCTGAGTACGAGGGTGTCCTGCGTCGGGTCTTCGGCATGATCGTGCCGGGCCATCGGGTGTTCGTCACCCCATCTGGGCAACCCTCCACCAGGGCGAACCCGCTGGGCTTCACCGTGGCCTTTCCGGTCAGCCAGGTTCTTGCGGCCGGGCATTTCCACCCGGTGTGGCAGGAGCTGGCCGGCACGCTGCCGTACCAGATGATCTCCTACCTGGCCGGTCACGAAGCGATGCACGCCTGGGAACACACCCAGGGCTACCGGCCGCAACCGGCGAACACCCTCCGCGGGGTCATCGCCAACATCCTGGCCGACATCCGCGGCGATCACCTGCCCATACTGGACACCCTGTCCCACTGGCCGCTGAACCGGGAATTGGCCTACCTGTGCCTACTAGAGCCCTACGGCGAACCAGCCGACGCAGCCGCAGGTTCCTCGGCTGTCCGGGACGCCCAACGGTTGCTGGCCTGGGGCATGCTGATCATGCGTTGTGGTCGGCTGCGGCGTGATGACGGCTCCGAGACCGACAGCCCGGCCGACCCCGTCTTCGCCGCGGTCTGGCCGGAGATCGCCTCGATCCTGGTCCGGGCCAGGCATACGTCCTGGCATCACGCGGCGACCATGGGCGAGGAGTTGATCAACGTTCTGTGGGAATGGGTGCGGCAGCGCGAGCACGATGGTGAGGAAGGAGAACACACCAGCCGCGAGGAGTTCGAGCGGCAGCTGCTTGATCACCTGCACGCCACCTCGCACCCAGCGCACTGCATCGGCCGGAACTCTCCGGAAGGCCGGCCTCGGCCCAGAGGTGATCTGCTTCGCTTCCTCCGCGAAGCTGTTGACCACCAAGGGTATCGGCGAGCGGTGATGCAGATCTATCACGAGCAGCGCGGCCCGCAGAACTACGCCGAGCTGGTGCTCCCGCCAGAGGAATGGGCGCGGCAGCAGGCCGATCCTGTCATCCTTGAGGTAGTCAGGCGGTGGGTGGATCTGGTGCCGGTGCTGACTCAGCAGTTCGCCGCAGTGCTCCGGCCGCTGCTCACCGCGCCCGCGCGGCGACGCTGCCCCAGTAGCTCGGGACCTCGGCTGGACCTGGAGCGGCAAGCCGGCCGCGTCTACCTCAACGCTCACTACCAGGTCGAGCACGCCCCGCGGATCTGGCTCGACCGTCTAAAATCCAGTCGGCTGCACCGCCTGCAGTGTGTCCTCCTGCTGGACTGCTCGGCCTCGATGCTTGATCCCGAGACCGGGCCGAAGCCCGCGCCCGCGGCGCATGCCGCGGCGGCGGCGCTGGTGAACTCGGTGGGCGAACTCGATGGTCTTGCCGCCATCGGGATAGCCGGTTTCGCCGGCAAGGTCATGGTCATCCGCGACCTCGCCGACAGCGCGTCTGTTGCCAACGTTCAGGAATGGTTGGCACAGGCGCAGGCCAGCGGTGTGCAAACCCGGTTGGCCCCAGCGGTCGCCTGGGCGGCAGCGCAGTTCGCGAGGGTCGAAGCCGATCGCCGGACACGGCGCCTGCTGTTGATCATCACGGATGCCTGCCTCGACGACGGCGACCTCGTCAGCAGTGCCGCCCAGGTCTCGAAGATCGATGAGGACGTGTTGGTGGTGGCCATTGGCGTGGGCGAGGCGATTCAGCGGCAACTCCGCCGAGTTGTTCCGGTAGTCGTGACGGTATCGCCCGATCGAGTTGACCAGCTTCCACTGCTGGTGCAGCAGGTACTCGAAGACGCGATCGGCCAGGACCGTGTGCTCGGCTGACAGGAGTTGGAGGTACGCGTTGAGCTGATGTGCATACCGGTGTTGCCGAGCCAGACCTACTGGTTCGGCAACACCACCCTCCCCACCAACCAGGTTCAGCACACCTGCCCCTGACCGGGCGACCCGCGCGACCGGACCGCCAGGCACCAAGTCGGCGAAAGGGAGGTGTTGCCGGACCGGATGAACGGTCCGGCAACACCGAACGACGTGTTGTCCTGTTCACCGGCAGCCTCAGCTGTCCTCGGTTCGCCGGGTGAGCTGCTCCGGCGCCACCACGAACAGCGTCTGCCCTTCGATCCTCAGCCAGCCGCGGTCGACGAAGTCGGCGAGCACCTTGTTCACCGTCTCCTTGCTCGCACCGATCTGCTGGTTGCATTCCAGCAGGGCCAGGCCCAGGTCCACCGACCAGAGGTGGTGGGCGATGGTGCCGAACTTCGAGCACGCCTCGACGATGACGTGTGCCAGCTGGCTGCCAACGTCGATGCAGCGCAGGTGAGTCAGTTGCCGGTTGGCTCGACGGAGTTGGCGGGCCATGTCGCGCAGCAACGAGTCCTCCACTGCGCGATAGCGGCGTATCCAGCGCCGGAACGCCCTCTCATCCATCGACAGCACGGTCAACTGGTTGTGTGCGACCGCCGCAGTTTCGCGGGCGCACCGTTCGTAGACCTCGACCTCGCCGAAGATCTCCGCCGGTCCGCGCACCGACATCAGGATGCGCCGTTCCCGATCACAGGAGTTCCGGATCAGCTTGACGATCCCGGCCAAGACCATGAAGATCCGGTCCGCCGGGTCACGCTCGGCATAGACCAGTTTGCCTGCCGGGTAGACGTTGCGCTGCAAGGTCATCGCCAACTCCACCGCGGGACCGGATGGCGCCTCGGCGAAGATCGGGCATCGGGTGAGCAACGGTTCCAGTGTTCGTTCGTTCATGGATTGCCCTGGCACGCCAGGACTTCCGCACCGTGCGACCCTCTCGGCGGCCGCCACGCACGTGGAAGCCGCCAGGGGGTACACCACCCTTCTCCGGGTGTTCGAGTCCCCTGGCGTGGGGCTATGCGGCAACGAATTCAGTGCGTCCATTGTGGACTGCTGCGTGGTGAACAGGTCAACGTCCAAGTCCGCCTGTCACAGGGGACACGTTCCTAGGTAACACGCGCTACCTCACGCGTACACGCCCATGCTCCTCGACATCCACCACAATGCGGCAGCGATCCTCCGCAGCAAGACATCGTCAAACGCAGTCGGCTCGCTCACCGTCCAGCAGCGGCAGTTGGGTCTCGCATACCCAGTGCCACAAGGTCGACAGGCCGCCCGAATACGAAGCCCTGACACCGCCGGCACGCATGATCGGCGCCAAACGCCCGCGCGCCGAGCCGGTTCTGCCTGTGCGCAGAGGCGAGCTACCTCGGCCAGGGCGAGGCGAACATCCAACTTCGGCGGTTGACCGACTCGGCATCCGCGCGCTGGTGCCCCGGTCCACCTGCCACCTTGCCCGATCTGGAATGCCCATCGTCCACACCAGGATGTTCACCACCACGTTCTAGACGAGCACCATCCGTCGACGGTGACGTGCTGGCCGTCCCCCTCACCTCTTCAAGTACAGTGTGTGCACGGTCCGATACGGAACGCTGTCAGCTCAGAGGGGGAGCTGTGCTCGATTCGCGCAATCACCAGGGCAAGTTCGGCGCCGACTACGTCCGGGTCCTGGCTTCGGCCGCAGGGTTGAGCTGGGCTGAGGACGACGTGGACCTCGACGGCGTCGATCTGTGCATCAAGCTGCCGGGCCGCACGCCACGAGGGTTCTCGCCGCGGATCGACGTACAGGTCAAGACCATCTCCCGGCTGGAGGTGCGGGACGGCGCGGTCAACTTCGACGGCCTGGACCACGCGCAGTTCAACAAGCTCGCAGGCATCGGGTTCACCGTGCCGCGCTACCTCTTCGTCGTGCACGTGCCGCCCAGTGCCGCTGAGTACACCGACCTCAGCACCGCGGGCCTGCTGCTGCGGCACATCGGCTACTACCTCTCGCTCAGCGACCGCGACCCGCTGCCGTCCCCGGACCGGCACCGCCACATCCGGGTGAAGCTTCCGGTGAGTAACGTGCTGACGGCCGCGAGCCTGCGGATGCTGGTCTCCGGCGAGCGGGTATGAGGCGTTCCCCAGGAGTCCGTGAGGTCGCGGACTATCTCCGTGCCCAGGGCTGGTCCCGCACCGGGCACTGGCGGGGTGGCGCGGTGTGGACCCTGCGGGAGTTCGACGTCCTGGTGCCGCCCGGCGACGATCTGCTGGACGTGCCCTTGCGCCTGCACGAGTTGTTGCTGTGCGTCGCTGAGGCCGAGGGCCGCTCACCGCAGGCCGTCACCAGGGACATCGCACGGCCTGCCGTTGACGTCGTTTCCTACCGCATGCCCGAGGCCGCCACCGGGATCGCCCTGTCCGCCGGCGTACAGGCCGTTGGCGCCGTGCGCGACCTGGTGGCGACCTGTGCCCGCGAAGTCCTGGGCGCCCCAACCGCCGCCGCGCTGCTGGAGCGCACGGTGCTGGAGTTGCCCGAGGAGCCATTCGGTGTCGATGTCGTGCTGCCCGCGGCGGAAGACACCTCCCCTGGCCGCCGAACCGCCCTGCGGGTCCTGCACAGCTCGACGGCGGTACTGCACGCCGTGCACCGGCAGGACGCAACGCCGGATGTAGGCGCCGAGGTGCTGTCCGCGCTCACCGGTCTGGCCGGACCGGGCCGGAGAACGCCATTCCTGCTCGGCTTCCGCTGGTCCCGGCTGGCGCCCATGAGCGAGGGTGCGGTGACGGTTGAGTTCGCCAACGGCGTTGGCGTGGGAACACGGGGAGCGAACAGGCGAGCACGCCGGAGCACAGCCAAGGCATCGGCCGTGGTCGAGGGGCTGGTCACCGGCCTCTCCGATGACCCCGACGGCGACCGGTGGCGCATCCTCGTGCGCGGCGCGCTCATCGTCGACGGCCTCCCCACCGGTGAGCAGCGCACGGTCAAGGTGCGACTGGACAGCGCATCGGCCTACGAGTCGGCACTGGAAGCCCACCGGCGTCACCTGTCTGTGCGCGCCGAGGGCGTCGCGACCGGTCGTGGCAACCGGCTCGGCCTCACTACACGGGCGGATGGATTCACCGTGACCGGTCACAACAGGAACGAGGATGGGAATGCCGGAGGACCAGTTGACCCTGCGTGAGCGCGCCGCGCTGCTCGCCTTGATGGCGGCGGCGCGCGAGCTCACCAACGCGGAGTTGCACGCGGTGGCGGGGTTCACCCTCGACGGGGCCTGCCGCAGGCGCCTCAACGAACTCGGTCTGGTCACCAGCACGAAGGTGGGCCGTGCGCTCGTACACGAGCTCACCGATCGTGGCGCGGTGCGCTGCGCCGCCGAGTTCGCCGAAGCCCGGCCCGCCCGAGCGGGCTATCTCGGAGGCGCGCTGTACGCGGTCCTGGCTGGGCTGCGCCGGCGTCTCGATGAAACCGGCGAGGTGGTCGCCGACCTCTTCGCCCCGGACGTGGAGGGTCAGGTGGTCGCGGCCTACGAGCAACTGACGAGCAGGCGCGGCGGCACGATCCGGCTCGCTGTCCTGCGCGAGCGGTTGGACGGCGTACCCAGAGACGAGGTCGATCGCGCGCTGGAGGCGATGGCTTGCCGCGAAGGGGTGCATGTGCGGGCCGAGACCGACCAGAAGACGCTGACTGAGCAGGACCGGACCGCCGCGGTCGTCCTGGGCGGCACACCCCGGCACCTCTTGCTCATCGAGGCCTCACGGTGAACGAGGACCAGCGCTTCGCACTGTCGTCAGTCCAGTTCAGCTGGGCAGTCGCCCCGGACGACATCTGGAACCCGCAGCAGCACCACGTCGATGGTCTGCACCCGCGGGCGGCGGAGGCCATCACGCACGCGGTGGTCTCGGCTGGGCGCAGCCCGCAGGCCAGTCCCATGGGCATCGTGCTGAGTGGGGACCGGGGAGTCGGCAAAACTCATATGCTCGGCTGGCTGCGACAGCGGGTGCAGCAGGAGGGCGGTTCGTTCTTCCTGCTGAAGCTGTTGGACGGGCAGTCCTTCTGGGCGGGCGCGGTGCACGGGGTGGTCAGCGGGCTGCTCGGTCAGGACGTCGACCAGCTCGGCACCATGCTGGCCGCGCTGGGCAAGCGCGCTGGCTGCACCGACGAACTGACCGTGCGGTTGCGCGGGATCATGCCCTTGACCCGGCAGTGTGTCGACGATTTCGTGGGGCGGCTGCGTGCGCTGGATCCGCAGGTGGCCGGCGAATGCCAGGACACGCTCCGCGCCCTCGTCCTGTACCGGGCGAAGGGGCAGGACAGTGACATCGGGCATGCCTTCCTCGCACTGGAGGCCGGTGTCGACGAGGCTGATCGCAAGAAATGGGGTTTCCGCTCCCCGAACCGGTCTCCGCAGCTCATCCTCAGTGACCTCTCCCGGCTGTTCGCGCTGACCGGACCGGTGGTGATGGCGGTGGACCAGATCGACACCGTGATCACCCAGTCGACTGAGGAACGGAGCAGGGACCTGCTGGCCGATCGCCTTGCCGACGGCCTGATGCGGATCCGGGAGGAGACCCGGCGCACCATCCTGGTGGTGGCGTGCATCGGCAGCTCGTGGGAGTTGATTAAGGAACGCGCCGTCAGTTCCGCGGCCGACCGGTTCCGGGTCCTCGAACTGCGCACCGCCATGCCCAGCAGCGCGGTGGCCGAGGCGATCGTGGCCAGCCACTTGGGCAGCCTCTACGGCGAGATCGGCTTCTCTCCGCCGTACCCGACGTGGCCGGTCTTGCCGTCTGCCTTCGAGGACTCGGAGGTGATCCACTACACGCCCAGGCGCCTGCTGCAACGGGTGGACGAGCACGTGGTGTCCTGCCTTGCCGACGGCGAGGTACGTGAACTGACCAGCTTCGGCGTAACCGGCCACGAGATCACCCCGCAGCCGACCGCCGCTCCGGCTGACTTGATGGCACTGGATGAGTTGTTCGACCGCCTGCGCACCGAGGCGAATGTCCTCCTTCCACTGGACCACCGGAAAGAGGACGAACGCATGCCCGCCTTGCTGGGCGCAGCACTGCGCTGCTACGTGCTGGAGCGAGGCGGTGCCGCGCACGACCTCACGATCGACCCGCCGCCCGGTCTCAAACCGGCGCTGCACGCTCGGTTGCGCCGTACTCTCGATGAGGCCCGGGAGGACGAGGTGCACTGGGGTTTCCGGGCTATCGCGCACACCCAGCCCACCGCGGTGCTGACCCGGCTGAAGTCGGCTTGTCTGGAGGCCGGCCTGCACGCGGGCGCGGAGAAGCGGCACCTCGTGGTGTTGCGCAACACCGCCTTCTCCACCGGACCGGCCACCGCCGCCGCACGAGCCGCCTTCACCGCAGCAGGTGGCCTGGCGGTGCCGTTGTCGGAGGACGATCTCCGCACCTTCTCCGCGCTGGAGAACATGCTCACCACCGCGCCGCCCGGCTTCCAGCACTGGCTGGCCGCCCGACTACCAGCAAGCCGATCGCACCTGCTGAGCCACGTCCTCCCTGCAACCCCGCCTGCGACGGCACCTTTGGTGCCAGCCCAACCTCCGGCGAGCTTGTCCGGCCCGGTCCCACCGACATCCTTTCCCGCCCCAGGGCCTCGAATCGCCACGATCCCTGATCCCACGGGCGCCGAACCGGCCATCTCGTTAGGCACGGACGTGCTCCACGGCGGTCTGTTCGCCGTACCGCTGTCGACCCTGCGTAAACACACGGCCCTGTTCGCGGGCAGCGGATCGGGCAAGACCGTGCTGCTCCGCCGCATAGTCGAGGAAGCCGCGCTGCACGGTGTGTCCTCGATCCTCATCGATACCAACAACGACTTGGCCCGACTCGGCGACGCCTGGCCCACCCCGCCTCCGGGGTGGGGCGAGGGCGACGCCGACCGTGCCAAGAACTATCTCGCCAACACCGACGTGGTGATCTGGACCCCCCGCCGTGAGGCAGGCAGACCGCTCACACTCAACCCTCTTCCTGACTTCACGGGTGTGCTGGATGACGCGGACGAGTTCAGAACCGCCATCGACGCGGCGGTGGCGGGCCTGCTGCCCAGAACAGGACTGACCAGGCGGCGACTCGCCACGGGCACCGCGGTCCTGACTGAAGCCCTCACTCACTTCGCCCGTCGGGGCGGCGACGATCTGCAGGGGTTCGTCAAGCTGCTCGACGACCTCCCCGAAGGCGTGAGCACCATCCGGAACGCCCCCAAGCTGGCCGCGGACATCGCCGACGGCCTGCACGCCGAGATGATCAACGACCCAGTCTTCGGCGGTGCGGGCGAACGCCTGGACCCCGGGGTCCTGCTCACCCCCGCTCCCGGCAAAAGGGTGCGAGTGTCGGTGATCAGCTGCATCGGCCTGCCCAACGACGACCAGCGCCAGACTTTCGTCAACCAGCTACAGCTGGCCCTGTTCTCCTGGGTCCGGCGCAATCCGGCGACGAACACCCCGCTGGGCGGCCTCCTGGTGCTGGACGAGGCTCAGACCTTCGCCCCTGCCCGCACGGCAACGGCATCGACCGAAAGCACCCTGAAGCTGGCCTCCCAGGCTCGGAAGTACGGCCTTGGTCTGATCTATGCGACACAGGCTCCGAAGGCGCTGCACAATCTCGTCACTGGCAACGTGACCACCCAGTTCTTCGGTCATCTCAATGCCCCAACTCAGATCCAGGCCGCGAAGGACCTCGCCAGTGCCAAGAACGGCCGGGTCGACGACATCTCCCGGTTGGCCGCGGGCAGTTTCTATGGCGCTTCCGAGGGCACCACGTTCACCAAGCTCAAGGTCCCCATGTGCCTGACCCACCACCCGCCGAGCGCACTCACCGAGGAGGAGGTGCTGACCCGAGCCCGCCGTGACGGGGCGGAGTGACCGAGCACTGCGGCGGCTCGTCGTGGATCGCGCAGCGCGGTCGGAGTCGGGAAATGCCGCCGTCGGCGGGTGAAGCCGGTACCTAGCTGCTCAGCAAGTGCAGGCGGACCGAAGGTTGGCCGCCACGAAGCCGCTCGACCGCGCGACGTTGTTGTTCAGTGAACTTGCGCATAGCCTGGCGCCGGGCTGGCCTGCGAGAACAGGGTGATCGGGTAATCTGACTGGTGTGATTACCCCGATTCGGGGAAACTTCACCAGCCTCCCGGCTCGAACGCTCGTTCGAGCCGTGTCTCGGAGCTGGGGTGGAGGTGCCGGGTGGGCCGCAGCGGTGACCTGCCGCGTGGGCTGGTCGACCGGTACCGGGCGCGCGACGGCGTCTGGCCGGACGACACCGGCTGTCCGATCCTGCACGTGGACATGGACGCCTTCTACGCCTCGGCGGAGATCAGGGAACGCCCCGAGCTGAAGGACCTGCCGGTCGTGGTCGGCGGCACCGGCAACCGCGGTGTGGTGTCCTCGGCCAACTACCTGGCCCGCACCTTCGGCGTCCGTTCGGCGATGCCGACCAACCGGGCCAGGGCGCTGTGCCCGAAGGCGGTGTTCATCCCGCCCGACTTCGCGCTGTACACGGCGGTCTCGGCCGGGGTGATGGCGATCTTCCGCGACTTCACCCCGCTGGTGGAGCCGCTGAGCCTGGACGAAGCCTTCCTGGATGTGCGCGGCGCGCTGCGCAGGCTGCGGATGACGCCGGGACGGATCGGCCAGGAGATCAGGGCCAGGGTCGAGGCCGAACACGGCATGACCTGCTCGGTCGGTGTCGGCTCGACCAAGTTCGTGGCCAAGCTCGCCTCCGGCCTGTGCAAACCCGACGGCATGCTGGTCGTGCCAAGGACCGAGGTGCTGCCGTTTCTGCGCCCGCTGCCGGTGGGCGCGCTGTGGGGCGTGGGCAAGCGCACCGAGGAACGCCTGGTCGACCGCGGTCTGCACACCGTGGCCGAGCTGGCGGAACTGCCGCTGCCCCGGCTGCGGCGTATCGTCGGCAACGCCCAGGCGGAGCACCTGCACAGCCTGGCCAACGGGCACGACCCGCGGACCGTGGTGCCCGAGACGCCGGAGAAGTCGATCGGCGCGGAGGAGACCTTCGAGACCGACCACCACGACCGCGCGGTGCTGCGCCGGGAACTGCTGCGGCTCTCCGAGCGCACCGCGGGCTCGCTGCGTGGCCGCGGACTGCGCGGGCGGACCGTGTCGATCAAGGTGCGGTTCGCCGACTTCAGCACGATCACCCGCTCCCGCACGCTGCCGCTGCCCACCGACGTCACCCAGGAGATCTACCGGCTGGCCTGCCAGTTGCTGGACGAGCAGACCCCGCCCGGCCCGGTGCGACTGATCGGGGTGCGGGTGGAACAGCTCGACGACCACGGCGGCGCGGGCGACCAGCTGACCTTCGACGAACCGGAACGTGGCTGGCGGGAGGCGGACCAGGCCGCCGACGCCGCACGGGCCAAGTTCGGTGGCGCGGCCATCAAGCCCGCCTCACTGCTCGGCGCCGCACCACAACGGGCCGATGTGACCAGGCCCCGGATGGCCCGGGACTGAGCCGCGTTCCGGACCACGAACCGGGCAGGTGGATCGCTGGCACGTGCGCGTGGTGCACGACCGTGTGGCTGACCTAGCCGGGCAGCAGGCGCGCACGGCCACGATCCGGTGGCGGCGCCACTCGGCCGGGGCCACCGCTGAGGGCGCACCGTTGCCCCTCCATGGCTACTACCTGTGCGCCAACATCCGCCGTCACACTTCCCCGGCTACCCGTTCTGAACAGGGCAAACAGCATCGCCGACAACAGTCACCCGCCAGTGGAGTTGACTAAAATTTCAGTCAGTGCCATGGTGGAGCCATGTCGCCGAACAGCCAGAACACCGCACAGGGCCCGCCTTGGCGGATGCCTGCCGAGTGGGAGCCGCACGCTCGCACGCACCTGTCCTGGCCCGCGCACACCTCGCTGTACCGGACGGACCTGCCCGCCGTCCGTGCGGCGGTGGCCCGGCTCGCCCGAGCCATCGCCGAGCACGAACCGGTGGCCCTGCTGGCCCGGCCCGAACAGCAGGCCGCGGCGCGGCAGGCGGTCGGCGGCGCGGTCGAGGTGCTGCCGATCCCGGTGGACGACCTGTGGACGCGCGACCACGGGCCGACCTTCGTCCGTCGTCCCGGCGAGGTGGCGGGGGTCGACTTCGGCTTCAACGGCTGGGGCGAGAAGCAGCGGCCGCATGACGACGACCACCGGGTGCCCCGGCGGCTGCTCGGCCACCTGGGCCTGCCCCGGCAGGCCGCGCCGATCGTGGCCGAGGGCGGCTCGCTGGAGGTGGACGGCGAGGGCACCCTGCTGGCCACCGAAAGCTCGCTGATCAACGACAACCGCAACCCCGGCCGTGGCAAGGAGGACATCGAGGCGGTGCTCGGTGCGCTCCTGGGCGTCCGCAAGGTCATCTGGCTGGCCGGGCTCCGCGGTGGTGACATCACCGACTGCCACGTGGACGGCCTGGCCCGGTTCACCGCGCCCGGCGTCGTCCTGCTCAACCGGCCCGCCACCGGGGCACCGCCGGATGAGTGGACGGCGGTCTGCGAGGAGGCCCTGAAGTCCCTCCAGGCCGCCACAGACGCCCAGGGCCGGGCGATCGAGGTGGTCGAGCTGCCGGAGCCGGAGCGCTCCCGGATCCGCGGCTCAGGGGACTTCCTGGCCACCTACCTCAACTACTACGTGGCCAACGGTGCGGTGTTCGCGCCGAAGTTCGGCGACCGGCTGGCCGACGACCACGCCCGTGGCCTGCTGGCCGAGCTGCACCCTGGCCGGACGGTGGTCCAACTCGACATCGACCCCATCGCCTACTACGGCGGTGGCATCCACTGCGCGACCCAACAGGAGCCAGCCATGACAATGTGACCTTGTGAGCGAAGCCCCAGACCGACGGCAGGCCCTGCTGGAGGCGACCTGCCGGATGATCTCCCGCACCGGCGTCCGCGGCCTCCGGGTCGAGGAGGTGGCGCAGCAGGCCGGCGCGTCCACCGCGTTGATCTACTACTACTTCAAGAGCAGGAGCGGCCTGCTGGCGGCGACCATGCGGTTCGTCGACGAGCGCGCCGAGGAGTACACCCACTCGAGCCGTGGCACCGGGTTCGACCGACTGCTGGACAACCTGCAGCGGGAGTTCCAGGACAAGCGCCGGGTGCGGGAGAACTCCGCGGTGTGGGGCGAGCTGCGCGCCGCCGCGGTGTTCGACAAGGGGTTGCGGACCATCGTGGGCAACGCCAACCTCCGGTGGAGCAACGCCGTGACCGAGCTGATCGGGCAGGGCCAGGAGGACGGCAGCATCCGGGCCAAGGTCGATCCGGTGGCGACGGCGGTCCGATTCACCGCACTCGTGGAAGGACTCAGCTCACGCTGGCTGGCCAAGTTGATCAGCACTGAGGAGGCGCATTCGGCCGTACTGGCCGCGGTGTCCGCCGAGTGTCGGCCGCGACGGCAGCAGGCGGTCCAGCCGGAGCCGACTGCTCCGACCGTGTGACGTGTGGATCACCTGCCTGGCAGCTGTGACCTGGGGTTCTCAGGGGCGGCCTGGAGGGTAGTGGCGATGCGTGGTCCGGCCTGGGTGGAGTGATCAAGCAGATGGTCCGTCGGAGTGGGGTTAACGGACTGGAACATCATTCTGAACGGTGTTCAGTCACCCTTGGCAACTACCCCGAGCGGATGACGTCTGCGACACCACTGTCTCGACTCCGGCGACCGGGTAGTCTAGGCGTCGCACGGATCGTATTCTCAAAGTGACGCCCCACGCGGGGCGCCCGCCGGGTCCGGCGGAACCGCTGAAGCCCGGCGCCCGCTACAAGCTGTGCCGGAGGAGGAGCCATGCCACTCTCCGAGCACGAGCAGCGACTGCTCGACCAAATCGAGCGCGCGCTCTACGCCGAGGACCCCAAGTTCGCCTCCACCGTGCGCGGCGCTCGGTTGCGAAGGCCATCTCGACGGCGACGCCTACAGGGGCTTGCGGTGTTCGTGGTGGGCCTGTTGCTGCTCGTTGTTGGTGTGATCTTGCCCGTGTTGCGACCGGCCGAAATCCCGGTACTGAGCGTCGTCGGCTTCTTGCTGATGTTCGTCGGTGCCGTGTGGGGCCTGTCCGCCACGAACAAGACAGACCCGGCCGCCGAGGAAGGTGGGTCGCCACAACAGCGCTCCGCCACTCCGAGGCGGAGCTCGTTCTCGCAGCGGATGGAAGAACGTTTCCGCCGCCGTTTCGACGACGGTGATCAACACTGATCGAAGCCGCAGCCACAAGATAGTCCGACCACCCAGCGGGGTGTCGTCTCCCAGCAGCCAGGGAGCCGACACCCCGCTGAGTCATGCCCATGGGCGGGTAGGGCACCGTCACGCGTCAGCAGGCGGGGGCGGCCTGTGACCGGGCCGAAGCTCCGGCGTGCGCTCGCCGCTGGGCCAGCCGCGCATTCGCTTCTGTGGGAGCGCTGGGCAAGGCAGGGGCGAGGCGCTCAACCGCGGCGCGGGTCAGGGGGCTGGGTGCGGCCAGGGGTCGGTGGGGTTGAGGTGTTGCCAGGTGTTGTGGGCTCGGCGGGCCAGGTCGGGGCGGGTGGCGGTCAGGGTCAGCCAGGTTTCGGGGTCCAGGTCGGCCAGCAGGTAGGGGTCGGTGCTGGGGGCTCGTTCCAGGAGGGTGATCAGGGCTTCCGCGGCGAGGGGGGTGGGGTCGTTCTGCAGGGCGTCGGTGATCAGCCTGGTGAGGGGTTCGGTCAAGGCCGGGGTGGGGGGTTCTGGGCGGGACAGCAGGGTCAGGGCGTGGCGGAGGGTTCGGGCTTCCAGCACCGAGGCGCGGGTGGGGAGGCGGAACAGGTGTCTGGTCAGCTCGGCCAGTAGGTCGGTGGCCAGGGCGGTGGGGGACTGGTCGTCGGAGGTCATCAGGGTGAGGGCCAGGTCGAGGATGGCCAGGCGGTCCGGGGAGGCGGGGTCGGGTGGGCGGGTTTCGGCGATCTGGATGAAGCGTTCGTACTGGGCGGCGTGGTCGGTGCTGGGCTCGCGGTAGGGCAGGGTCAGCAGGTCCAGCAGGGCGCGGGGGAGGGTGGGCCGGATCTCGCCGTCCGCGACGGGGTGCAGGGCGTAGTCGCGGGACAGGTGGTCGAAGAGGGGTTCCAGCACGTGCAGGTGGATGTCCTCGTTGCCGCAGAGGAAGTGCAGCAGGCGGCGTTGGACGCGGGGAGCTTGGTTGGCGTACCGGAGGCCGGTGATGGTGGGCGACAGCTCGGCGGCCGGGCGGCGGGTTGACCAGTTGAGGTCCAGCGGCGGCGGGGTGAAGGAGCCGTCGTCCAGGCGGATCTCCAGGTCTCGGCGGGTGCCGCGCCAGGTGCGGGTCAGGGCGAGGGTTTCGACCAGGCCGGTCCAGTCGTCGGTACTGAGTTGGGAGCGCCACAGCAGGGCGTCGGCACGCCACTGCTGGACCACGCCGGGTTGATCGTCGTCAGTGCCGTACAGCTCGCTGGCGCGCAGCTCCCGGGCGGTGATGGCGGTGAGCAGGAGCAGGTTGGCGCGGTAGGCGGCGTGCTGGGCGGGGACCGTGGTGTGGCGGGGCTGGTAGTCGGCGTGACTGCGGGTGGGGTGGGCCTCGGGGGCCGCGCGGTACAGGCGGATCAGCAGCGCGGTCAGGCCTGCGCGGGTGTCCGGGGTGGTGGCCTCGGCGAGTTCGGCGAGGAAGGAGAGGATGGGGCGGCGGCTGCTCAGCGGGGTGTGCGCGAGCAGGGCATGCGGGAAGCCGTCGTTGAGCGGGATGACCGCGAGCGGGTTGGCGGCCGCGGCGGCGGCCATCGCGTGCAGGCCGTGCAGCGCCTGCCAGGTCAGGCGGGCGACCAGGTATTCGCCGAAGGTGGCGTGCAGGAACTCGTAGGTGCGCAGGCGGCGGTCGTCGCGCTGGGACTCGGCGCGATGGATGAAGAAGAACCGGCCCAGCGTGGTCTCGGCCGGACCGAGCGGGGTGCGCAGGCCGGTGAGCGGGTTGCCGCGGGTGCCGAGCAGGGCGGCCAGGTCCGCGTCCAGGTCGGGCTCGGTGATCCACTGCTGGCCACGGTTGAACATGCCGTAGGCGACCACCGACAGCCGCCGGAGTTCCTCCTCGACCGCGGCCGCCAGGTCCGGATCGGCCAGGCCGTCGCGGGTCTTGCCCACCTCGCGCCGGGCGAAGCGGCGCAGCAGGCGTTCGTACAGCTCGCTTTCCCTGAGCCGGGTGTCGCTGAGGTCGCCGCCGTCCGCGTCGTAGATCGCCAGCATCAGCAGCAGCAACGGCTGGGTGGCCAGGTCCGGGTAGCGCGACGCGGTCGCCGCGGTGAGCCGGAACCGGGAGCCGGGGTTGCTCGCCTGCCAGTGCGCCAGCCAGCGGATCACCCGGGGCTCGTCGAAGGGCTCCAGCCGCAGGGCGACACAACCGTCGGGGATGCGGGCCCGGTCGGCGACCGAGGTGCGGGTGGTGACCAGCACCGCGACCGGGCGGCCCTGGTCGGACTCGCGTTGCTGGAACGCGCGCACCCGCTCCAGGTAGTCGCTCTGGCTGACGCCGGTGGTCTGCAGCAGTTCGTCGAACCCGTCCAGCAACACCACCGGCAGCGCGTCACCGGCGGAGTTCGCCAGCTCCGGCCAGTCCACCCGGTACCCGGTGCCGAGCCGGATCGCCTGCTCGATCTGGGTCTGCACGTCGACCTCGGTGGCCACCTCGCGCAGCGGCACCCGCACCGGCAGGAAGTCCGTCGCGGGCAGCCGGGCGGCGAGCACCTGGGTCAGCACCGACTTGCCGGAGCCAGGCTGTCCGAGCACCAGCAACGGCCGCGCCACCGCCTGCGGCGAGGTGAGGTACCCGGTGAGGAAGTCCTGGATGTCCTGCCGCGGCGGCACTTCCTCCCACCACGGCTCCTGACTCGGCGTGTCGCCCTGGTGGATTTCCCTTACCCGGCCGAGCGGATCGATGTATGCCTCGCCGAGGGTGGGGATGCGGAAGTCGGCGGGCAACTCGGCGGGCTCGACGAGCGTCCGTTCCAGCCGGGCGAGGTAGCCACGGGCCAGTTCGGCCCGCCGGGAGTCCGGTTCGCGGCCGGTGGCCAGTGCGGCCAGGTGGATTTCCAGCTGGGCGAGGCCGGAGCGGAGGAGTTCCTGGGTGCCCTGGTGTTCGGTGAGGTTGGCCCAGAAGCCGAGTTCCGGGCATTCCACGGCCAACTGCCGGAACAGCTCCTGGTACCGCGCAAGCGCCTGGTTCACCAGTGGGTGGGTGGCCTGCTTGCTGAACCGGGCGCGCTCGGTGTCGTTCCACCGGTCCCACACCGCCAGCCCCCTGACGAACTCGATCAGCTCGCCGGACCGCAGCACGTAGTACAGCGTGAGCGCCTGGAGGTTGTCACGATAGGGATGCTGGGGCGTCGGCAGCGGCACCCTGCTGGTCAGTTGTTGCCGGACCAGTTCGGCGGTGCCGATGCGACCGTCCTGGATCTCCTTGCGATCCGGCCGCTGCGGCAGCGCCTCGAACGCCTCGATGAAGGCCAGCGTCACGATGACCGCGTGCGCGGCCTCCAGGCGCTGGGTGCGGTCGAAGCGGCGTAACCCACGGACCCGGTCGGAGAGGCCGTTGACCAGATCATGGCCGTGTTTCACCAGATCGGCCTTGGCGTCGAACCAGCCGAGCACTTCCTCGACCGCGGGCGCGGTGCCGAGCATGGCCGCGCCGGTGATCCGGTCCAGCCAGGTGACGGCCTTGCTTTCCTTGCCGCCCAACAGGCGGACGGCATCGGCGTAGCTCAGGGTGCGCGGCACGGGTCAGCCTTCCGAACGGAGGTCGTCGAGGATGCGGGTACAGCGCCGGTGGATCGGGTTGCTGCCGCTGAGTTGTTTCCGCCAGGCGCGGGCGAGCAGTTCCTCCAGCGCGGCGGCGTCGAGGTCGGTGTCCGCGGCCAGGCGCTCCAGCACGAGGGTGAGGTACTGCTCCTGTTCGCTGGCGGGCAGGGACTTGCCGCCGACACCGGTCAGGAAGTCGAGTGCGTGGTGGTAGTGCGCGATCCGGTTCGGCAGCGTGACCCGGTCCGCGGACAGCGTCCACAGGTCCATGATCCGGCGTGCGGGTGAGGGTTCGACAACGCCGTCGACGCAGGGGAAGTTGTTGATCACCGAGCCGAGTCGGCGCAGCAGTGGTTCCGTGGCGTGCAGCAGGGCGGATTCCATGCCGAGCAGGTTGTTCCGGCGCTGGATGTGTTGCGGGTCCTGGTCGCCTCGGCCGTAGACGGTGCCGTGTTCCTTGCTCTCACCGAAGACGATCCGGAGATCGACGGTCGGCGGTGGGTCATCGGTCCGGATCAGCCGGGCCCAGGCGATCGGCTCCGGCTGGGACTGGCGTACCGAGACCGTGATGGTGTCCAGGATGCTCAGCCAACCCGGGCCGCCGAGCTGGGAATGCCAGAGTTGGGCCTCCTGGTACCAGCGGCCGTAGGCGCTGACCGGGACCTCCTCGTCGACGATCACGCTGAGCAGCAACAGGTTGACGCTGTAGGCCGCGTGCCGGGCGGTGACCTGGCGAGGGCCGGGCCGGTAGGCGGCGTGCCTGCGCGGCGGTCGCTCCTGGTGGGCGGCCTCGAACAAGCGGGTCAGCAGGGCCGAGGTCGCCTGCCTGGTCGGATCGTCCAGTCGGCTCGCCAGTTCGGTCAGGAAGCTGATCACGGGTTTGCGGGAGCTGAGGGGCTCGAAGGAGATCAGGGCGTGCAGCAGGTCGTCGTTGACCTCGGTGGTCGAGTACGGGTCGTCGGCGATGGCTTTCTCCTGGGCTACCAAGCCTTGCAGGACTTTCCAGGTGAAGCGGGCGACCAGGTATTCGCCGAAGGTGGCGTGCAGGAACTCGTAGGTGCGCAGGCGGCGGTCGTCGCGGCTGGCCTCGGCGCGGTGGATGAAGAAGAACCGGCCCAGGGTTTGTTCGGCTTCGGTCAGGTCGGCCTGGAGGCTTTGTGTGGCAACGGTCTTGCGGGTTGGGCCGGGGAGGGCGGCGAGGTCGGACTCCAGGTCTGACTCGGCTATCCACTGGGTGCCGCGGTTGAACATGCCGTAGGCGACCACGGACAGCCGCCGCAGTTCCTCCTCGATCGAGCGGCGGATCTCGTTGTCGGGCAGGGCGTTCTGGGTTTTCACCACCTCGCGGCGGGCGAATCGGAACAGCAGGCGTTCGTAGAGTTCGCTCTGGCTCAGGCCCGCCTCGGCGGTGAGCGCGCCGCCCTCGGAGTGGTACAGGGCCAGCATCAGCAGCAGTAGGGGCTGGGTGGCGAGGTCGGGGTGGTGCAGGGCGACCTCGGCGGGCAGGGCGGTGAAGCCGGGGCCCGCGTTGGCGGTGTTCCAGGTGTCCAGCCAGGTGCGGACCCTGGGTTCGTCGAAGGGTTCCAGGCGTAGCGCCACGCAGCCGTCGGGGACGCGGGCGCGGTCGGCGACCGAGGTTCGGGTGGTGACCAGCACGGCGACCGGGCGGCCGGTGTCGGACTCGCGTTCCTGGAACTCCTGCACCTTCTCCAGGTAGTTGCTCTGGCTGACGCCGGTGGCCTGCAACAACTCGTCGAAACCGTCGAGCAGGACCACCGGCAGCGCGTCCCCGGCGGAGCGGGCGAACACCGGCCAAGACAGGGATTCGCCGGTGTCGGCGCGGATGGCCTGTTCGATCTGGGACTGGATGTCGCTCTCCGCGGCGACATCGCGCAGCGGCACCCGGACCGGCAGGAAATCGGTGGCCGGCAGGCGGGCGGCCAGCACCGAGGTGAGCATGGACTTGCCCGAACCCGGCTGGCCGAGCACCAGCAGCGGGAGCTGGACGGCGACCGGGTTGGTCAGGTAGCCGGTGAGGAAGTCGTGGATGTCGTCGCGGTCCGGGAGCTTCCGCCACTCGGACTCGTGCGCGGGTGAGCGGCCCTCGGCGGCCATCGCCCGGAAAAGCGGGTCCACGTAAGCCTTTTCCAGCGCCGGGATGCGCAGGTGGGCAGGCAGGTCGCCGCCGATGAGCACCGGGCGGGACAGGCGGGCCTGATAGCGGCGGGTCAGCTCGGCGCGGCGGTCGTCAGGGAGGCGGCCGGTGGCGATCTGGTCCAGGCGTTCGGACAGCGCGGCCAGGCCGGTGCTGATGGTGCCGCGGGTGGCCTGGTGGTCGATCAGGTTGGCCCAGCAGGCGAGTTCGGGGCAGTCGGCGGCGAGTTGGCGGAACTGGGCCTCGTAGTGGCGGATCGCGTTGTCCGGCACCACTTTCAGCAGGGCCGTGCTCACCCGGCCGCGCTCGGTCTCGGTCCAGGTGTCCCAGACCGCCAGCGCGGGCAGTTCGTCGCACAGTTCGGCGGCGCGATCGCGGTAGTGCCCGCGCAGGGTCGCCAGGTTGTGCTCATAGGGGTGCTCTGGACTGGGCAGCGGCAACGGGGTGGTCAGCAGGTGCTCGACCAGCGTGCCGAACCGGCCGGCCGGGCGGTCGGCCTCGGGCAGTGGCAGGTCGGCGCAGGCGGTGCAGAAGGCGGTGGTGACGATGATCGCGTGCGCGGCTTCCAGGCGCTGGGTGCGGTCGAAGCGGTGCAGGCCGCGCAGGCGCTCGGACAGGCCGGTGACCAGGTCATGGCCGTGGCGGATCAGGTCGGACTTGGCGTCGAACCAGCCAAGCACCTCCGCCGAACCGGGCGCCGCGGCCAGCATGGCGGTGCTCGCGACGCGGTCCAGCCAGGCCACGGCCGGGCTCTGACCGTCGCCCAGCAGGCGGACCGCGTCGCGGTAGTTCAGGATTCTCCGCACGCCTCACGTTATCCAGAGTGCGCGGGCGGTCACTGCCAGCGGAACAATTTCGTTGCACCGAACAGGGCCGCGGCCGCGAATCCGGCCGCCACCAGCAGGTGCAAAGGATTGGGCCAGCCGCCGGACCAGGCCGCCTGCATGGCCTGGGTGCCAGCGCCGATCGGGCTGAACTCGCCGATCCGGCGGACCAGCTCCGGCATCAGCGGACCGGGCGTCCACAGCCCGGCCAGGAACATCAGCGGGAAGAACGCCACCGTGCCGATGCCCTGCGCCGACTTGGTGGTCGGCGCGAGCGCGGCGATCAGCAGGCCGATGCCGAAGACGGCCAGCGTGGCCAGCAGGAAGGACAGTGCGAAGGCGACCGGGTTGCCGGGCAGCGGGACGTCCGCGACGACCTTGCCCAGCCCGATCAGCAGCACCAGGGACACCGTCACCATCAGCAGGTGCACCAGCAGCTGCGCGGTCAGCAGCCGGACCGGCGGCACCGGGGTGGTGGCCAGGCGACGCAGCACCCCCAGTTCGCGGTAGTTGGCCAGGCTGCCGGAGAGCAGGCTCAGGCCGATCATGGCCACCGACATCGAGATCAGCGTGGGCAGGTAGAAGTCCACGATCCGGGCGCCACCGTAGGCCGCCTGTGGTTCGCGGAAGAACGGGATCGAGCCGAACACGATCAGCAGGATCGGGCCCAGGCCGAGGCTGAGCACAACGGCGGCCGGGTCACGCAGGAACAGGCGCAGTTCGGTGGCGCTCAGGCGGGTCAGGGCGGTCATCGGGTGCTTCCGTTCTGCTCGTCGGTGAGGGCGGCGCCGGTCAGCGCCAGGAAGGCATCGTCCAAAGTGGACCGCTCGATGCTCAGGTCCAGTGGGGTGAGCTGGTGTGCGGACAGCGTGGTGACCACCGCGTTGAGCAGATTTCCCTTGCCGGACAGGGTGATCCCGTCGCGCCGGATGGACAGTGCGGTCACCTCGGGCAGGGCGCGCAGTGCCTGCTCCGGGAGTACGCCGTTGATCCGGAAGGTGATTCGCTGCTCACTGTCCACAGTGGACACGAGTCCGGCCGGGCTGTCCACCGCGAGCACCCGGCCCGCCTCGATCACCGCGAGCCGGTCGCAGAGTCGTTCCGCCTCGGCCATGAAGTGGGTGACCAGCAGGATGGTGACGCCGCGGTCGCGGACCTGCTCGATCAGCCGCCAGGTGTCCCGGCGGGCCTGCGGGTCCAGGCCGGTGGTCAGCTCGTCCAGCACCGCGACCTCCGGGTTGCCGATCAGCGCCAGCGCGATGGACAGCCGCTGCTTCTGACCGCCGGAGAGCTTCTTGAACGGGGTGCGGCGGTGCTCGGTCAGGCCCAGGGTGTCCAGCAGCTCGGCCGGATCCGCCGGGGCGGGGTAGAAGGAGGCGTACAGCTCGACCGCCTCGCCGACCCGGAGTTTGTCCGGCAGCGCCGCCTCCTGGAGCTGCACGCCGACCCGCTGGCGCAGCCGCGCGCCGTCCAGGGCCGGGTCCAGGCCCAGCACCCGCAACCGGCCGCCGTCCGGGGTCCGCAACCCGGTCAGGCACTCCACCGTGGTGGTCTTGCCCGCGCCGTTGCGGCCCAGGATCCCGAAGATCTCCCCGCGTTCGACGTGGAAGGACACCTCCGCGACCGCGACCCTCTCGCCGTACCTCTTGTGCAGGTTCGCGACCTCGATGACCGGCATCTCCGGTTGCTCCCTCCCGGTTGGTTTCGCTGACGGGAGAAACGTTAGGAACTCGCTGACCTGCGGAGAATCCGTCTGGGCCCCGAGTGGGGGTTGTGCTAGCCCCACCCCCGACACGGTGTCTGGGCGGAGCGCGCGCGGCAGGCGGACTCGGTCAGACTGGGCCGGTCGAAGGAGGTGCGCGGATGGGCCGCGAGTACGTCACCGCACTCGGCCGCGCGCTCCGGCTGCTCGGGCTCGCGGTGGCTGGGCTGGCGGTGCTGCTGTTCGGGCTGATGTGTTTCCTGCCCGCGATGGCCGGGCTGATCTTCTACTACGGCTGGGGGCTGCGGAACTGCCGCCCGTTCCTCAACCGGGTGCGGGCGGTGGTGGGTCAGTGGTCCGGGACCGAGATCGCACCGCCGTACCGGCCGCGACCGCCGCTGCCCGAACGGGACGCCGACGGGCTCTACCGGCTGGGCGACAGCCTCTACCGGTCCCGGCGCCGGCTGGTCTTCCAGCACAACCTGGCCTGGGTGTCAGACGATCCGGCCACCTGGCGGGACCTGCGCTGGCTGCTGATCAACCCGGTGCTCGCCCCGCTCACCGCGCTGGCCACGGTGCTCGTGGGGCCGCGTGCACTCCGGGTATACAGCTGGTGGACCGCACGTACGCTCGGTGTGCACCGGCCGTCCGGCCAGAATCGGTTCCTGCGCTGGCTGATCCACGGCTGGGAGCTGTCCTGGCGTGGCTTCCTGCTCGGGCTGCTCGCCCTGGTGGGACTGCCGATCCTGGTGGCCAACCTGCTCGGCTTCCTCGTCTACCACGTGCTGGGCATGTGGCAGTTCTGGTGGCCGCCGCTGGTGGAGTACACCCGGCAGTTCGTCGAGCTGCACCGCAGGCTGCTGCGGGACTGGGTGGGCATCGAGATCCCGGACCCGTACCTGCCCGCCCCGCTGCCGCCGCTGCCGGAGTCCGACGGCAAGTTCCGCTTCAACAACCAGTTCTTCAGCACCCCGCAGCCGGTGCGCCGGATGCGCCGCTACGTCTGGGTGATGACCGACCGGGCGAGCTGGCGGGACCTGCTGTGGCTGCTGGTCAACGGCATCCTCGCCCCGGTGCTGGTGATCCTGCCGCCGCTGGTGGCCGCGGGCGCCTTCCTGCTCGGGGTCTGGCTGCCGGTGATCATCTCGCCGATCGTCTCGCTGTTCATGGGGCGGGAGATGCTGCCCACGATGTACGGCTGGATGCCGCTGGATCCGGTGCCCACCACGTTGTTCCGCACGCTCGGCCCACTGATCGGCCTGCCGCTCTCGGTATTCGCCGTGTATGCCGGGGTCCGGCTGGTCACGGTCTACGGCCGGTGGTGCGCGCTGCTGCTCGCGCCGACCAGGGCGGCGCTGCTGGCCCAGCGGGTGCGCAGGCTGACCGAGAGCCGCACCGAGGCGGTGGACGGCCAGGCCGCCGAACTGCGCCGGATCGAACGCGATCTGCACGACGGCGCGCAGGCGAGACTGGTCGCGCTCGGCCTGAGCCTGGGCACGGCCAAGGCGCTGGTGGACACCGATCCGGCGCGGGCCAAGGAGATGCTGGACCAGGCGCTGGCCTCCTCCTCGGCCGCGCTGACCGAACTGCGTGAGCTGGTGGCAGGCATCCACCCGCCGGTGCTGGCCGAACGCGGCCTGGCCGACGCCCTGCGCTCGGTCGCCCTGGACGCCGCGCTGCCGGTGCGGCTGACGGGGTCGCTGCCCGGCCGGTTCGCGCCGCCGGTGGAGTCGGCCGCCTACTTCGCGGTGTGCGAGCTGATGACCAACGCGATCCGGCACGCTGGCGCGGACACCGTCGTCGTACATCTTGTATACAGCGCGGATACCTTGCGTATCAGCGTGGTGGACAACGGGTGTGGCGGCGCGGACCCGGCAGGTGGCAGCGGGTTGCGGGGCATCCGGCGGCGACTGGGAGCATTCGACGGTCAGCTCATCCTGGACAGCCCGCCGGGCGGTCCCACGACGGTCAGCCTGGAGATCCCGTGCGCGTTGTCCTCGCCGAGGACCTCTACCTCCTCCGAGACGGCCTGACCCACCTGCTCACCGCACACGGTTTCGAGGTGGTCGCCGCGGTGGAGACCGGCCCCGAACTGCGTGCCGCGCTCACCGAGCACCGCCCGGACGTGGCCGTGGTCGACGTCCGGCTGCCGCCCACCCAGACCGACGAGGGCCTGCAGGTCGCACTGGCCGCCCGCACCGAGACGCCGGGACTGCCGATCCTGGTGCTCTCCCAGCACGTGCAACAGCTCTACGCCAGGGAACTGCTGGCCGACGGCACCGGCGCGATCGGCTACCTGCTCAAGGACCGGGTGTTCAACGCCGAACAGTTCGTGGACGCCCTGCGCCGGGTCGCCGCCGGTGGCACCGTGATGGACCCGGAGGTCATCGCGAAGCTGCTGGACAGCTCGCCGCGCCGCTCCGGCGTGGACCGGCTGACCCCGCGCGAACGCGAGGTGCTGGAGCTGATGGCCGAGGGCCGGTCCAACGCCGCCATCGCCCAGCGCCTGTTCGTCAGCGAGGGCGCGGTCGGCAAACACACCGCGAGCATCTTCGGCAAGCTCGAACTGGCCCCGTCCGACGACGACAACCGCCGGGTGCTGGCCGTGCTCGCCTACCTGCACGGCACGACCGGGGGCTGAGCCCGGCCCGGCTGTACGACAACGGCCAACACGGCGTACAACAACGGCCAACACGGCGTACGAGAACGGCCAACACGTGGTGCGACCGCGCGGCGGCGCGCGCTCCTGGGTGGGAGCGCGCGGCGCGGGGGGTCAGCGGGCGGGGCGGAGGATGGACGGGGGGAAGAGGCGGGAGCGCCAGCCGAGGGGTGAGTTGGCGGTGAGGCTTTCCAGGACCTGGCGGACGGCGGTGAACAGTTCCGGTTCCGGGCGGGGGGTGCCGCCGTACCAGGAGCGCTCCACCGCGCCGATGATCGTGCGCAGGCCGTTCTGGCCGTGTTCGTCCAGTTTGTGCTCGCGTACCAGCTTCCGCGCGGCCGCGCGCACCGTCTCGGTGCCGGCCACCGCCGCGCCCCGGTCCACCGAGGCGGCCATCAGTTCCTGCCAGGCCGCGCCTGCCGCGTCCGGGCCGCCGAGGGCGACCGCGTGCAGCCGCCGGTCCCGCAGGTACCGGCGCAGCCAGGACGGCACCGCCAGTGCGACCGCGGCCACGCCGAGGGCCAGCAGCAGCCACCACACGATCGGGTGGACCAGGAACCACAGCGGCACCAGCAGCGCGATCCCGCCGCTCAGCGCGGCCAGGCCCCACCACAGTTCCGGTGGTTCCTTGCCGCCGGAGACCACCCCGGCCCGTCGCTCCCGCCTGCGGGCCTGGGTGACCGCGGCGCCGCGGGCGGCGGCGGCCATGGCCAGCAGGGCCAGTGGGCCGGAGGTGAACCAGACCCACACCGGCACGATGCTGTCGTCGCGGTTGCCGTCCTTGTTCGCCTGATCGCCCTGGTTCTGGCCGGGGAGCCCGGTGGTGGTCGGCGCGGCGGTGGTGGTGCGGCCGGTGGACGGGACGATCGCCGAGCTGGTCGGCGCGCCGGGGTTGGGCTGTTCGTAGGGGTTCGCGGTGCCGCGGCTGTCCGGCAGCGGGGTCGGGTCGAACTGGATCCAGCCGACGCCGTTGAAGAACACCTCGACCCAGGCGTGCGCGTCGTTGGTGGTGATCGAGTAGTAGCCGCTGTTGTTGTAGCCGGGGGTGAACCCGACCGCGACCCTGGACGGCACGCCCACCGAGCGCAGCATGGCCGCCATCGAGGAGGCGAACTGCTCGCAGTAGCCGGTCTTGCCGTTGAACAGGAAGTCCACCAGCGGGTCGCCCTGGCCGGTGCCCGCGGTGCGCAGCTGGTACTTGAACCCGCCGCTCTGCGCCAGGAAGTGGCGGATCGCGACGGCCTTGTCGTAGTCGGTGCCCGCGTTGCGGGTGATGTTGCGGGCCAGCGATTCGACCTGCGGATCCACGTTGTGCTCGAAGTAGCGCTCGCCGATGAGCCCCGCGGTGCGGGCCCGGCCGCCGGGCGCGGCCCGCATGGACTCGACGCTGGGTTCGGGCAGCACCGCGGACTGCAGGTACTTCCCGGCCTGCCGCTTGCTGGGGGCGTGCACGATGCCCGCGCCCGGGTCGTAGTTCCAGTCCTCGGAGATGTTGGCCAGCTGCATGGGCACGCCGTAGACCGGCAGCCACGGGTCCAGGTAGCCGATCGCCTCGATCTCCACCTGCATCGGCCTGCCCTCGGCGAGCAGCCGCTGCCGGGTGGTGCCCGGCGGCATGGCCAGTTCGCCGCGGGTGGGCTGGTTGTCCAGCCTGCTGTCCACCTCGAAGCCGCGTGCGGTGTCGAACTTGCTCAGCGTGGTCACCCGCAGGTACGGCGGCTTCTCCGGCAGGCCGCGGACCCGGAACAGCTCGATGCTGCTGTCGCGTTCGAGCTGGCCGCGCAGCGAGGTGAACGTGTTGAGTCCGATGGAGGCGGTGGAGTCGGCCGCACCGCCGCCGGGCAGCCGGCCCGCGGTGCCGACCATGGTCAGCACCGCACCCGCCACCAGCGCGATCGCCACCGCGGAGGCGGCGACGCCGGCGGCCGCGGGCGCCGAGCCGTCCCCGGAGCGCAGCGCCGGCAGGCCGAGCCTGCCCCGCCACAGCCGGTGCCGCTGCCGTTCGTCGATGACCAGCAGCAGCGCGAATCCGGCCGCGCCGGCCGCGAAGGACCACCAGGGCAGCAGTTCGTCGGCCAGTGAGGCGGGCACCGCGAACACGCACAGCAGCACCAGCCCGGAGGCCGCTGGCGCGGCGGCGGCCACCGCGAGGGTGTCCACCACGATCGCGACCAGGCCCAGTGCCACGCAGACCAGGCAGAGCATGGCCGCGGTGGCGGTCACCGGCGGCACCCCGCTCTGCACCTGCGCCATCGCCTGCCGCAGCACGCCGAGCAGGTCGCCGAGCGCGCCCGGCCCCGGCAGCACGACCAGGATGCCGCTGCGGGTGAACACCGCGGTGAGGAAGCACAGCAGGCCGGCGAACTGGCCGAGCGCGACCAGCGGCGTCGGCGTGCGGACCGAGCGCAGCGCGATGCCGGTGCCCACGATCACCGCCACGGTGACCGCGACGAACACCAGCCAGCGCACGCCGTCGATGACCCCGGACAACGAGGTGGCCGCGGTCAGCACGGCCAGCCCGGCGGCACTGGGCACCACCGGCCCGGTCCAGCCGACCGGCGCGGTCACCGCCCTTCGCCTGTTCACCATCAGTCCTCGCTCACCATGGCCCAGCCCCGGCCACATGGCCGCTGGACATCCGTTCCGGCACGGTGTTGCACAGCAGTGACCACACCGCGGCCATGCCCTGTTCGGGCCTGGCCACCACCGCGCCCCAGCCCGCTGAGTTGAGCAGCCGCACCGCGTCGGCCGGGTCGTTGCCCCGGTCCTCGCGGGCGCTGGCCCAGCCGTTGACGTCGAGCAGGATGGCCAGGCTGCGCACGCCGCGCGGCCGGAAGCGCACCAGTTCGGCTATCGAGGCCGGGGTGACGTCGCCGAGCACCGCGATCAGTTCCCGGCCCGCGCCGGGGTCGCCGGTGACGGCCAGTTGCGCGCGATGCGCCGGGTGCAGCGCGGCCAGCGCGTCCAGCACCGGCACGTCGCTGAGCCCGGCCGAGGCGGAGCCACCGGCCAGCAGCACGCCCTCCTCGGTGCTCAGCCGCACGTGCTGACCGTGTTTGTGCAGGTGCAGGCAGATGCTCGCGGTCAGCGAGATCGCCCATTCCAGGCTGGAGGTGGGGCCGTTGCCGCGGTGCGCGGCCGCCCTGGTGTCCAGCAGCACGGAAACCCCGCCGTGCCAGGGGCTTTCCTCGACCCGCACCATCAGCTCGTCCCGGCGCGCGGTGGACTTCCAGTGCACCTTGCGCAGGTCGTCGCCGTGCCGGTACTGCCGGATGATCGCGTCGTCCTCGCCCTGCCCGGCCCGCAGCCGCACCGCGCCGTCATCACCGGCGCCCAGGCCGGAGCCGTGCGGCAGGCCGTTGAGCGTCATCACCTTGGGCACCACGACGAGTCGGCTGCGGCCGCCGAGTTCGCGTTCGAATTCGGCGAGGCCGAAGGGGTCGGTGACCCTGGCCCGCAGCGGTCCGAGCTGGTGCACGCCACGCATCACGGGCTGCAGCGGGTAGCGCAGCACCGCGGCGCTGCGCCGGGGCAGCCGTTCCACCACGAACCTGGGTTTGTTGCCCAGGGCGTAGGGCACGCCGTCCTCCAGCATCAGCCCGCCCGCGGGCAGCCGTCCCGAGCTGCGCACTTCCAGCCGGACCTCGGAGCCGGTGCCCACCTGCACCCGGTCGGGCACCAGGTGGCGCAGCGCGGCCAGGCCGATCCGGGCGTTCGCGGCCATCACCGCGGCGATGATCGGCAACGCGACCACGAACACCGCGATCCGCAGCAGGTCACGTTCGTCGAGCAGCAGCGCGCACAGGGCGGCGGCGAGTCCGGCGGCGAGCAGGCAACGGCCTCTGGTGGTCAGTCCCGCCAACGCGCCCATGGATCACCTGGCTCCGCGCAGGCCGGCGTGCCACTGCTGGCTCTGGTTGCCGGCGGGGCCCTGCGGCACCGGCACCCGCTGGACGAGTCCGCGGACCAGGTCGGCAGGCGAGCGGCGGGCGGCCTGGGCCTCGGCGGTGAGCACCAGGCGGTGCGCGAGCACCGGCACGGCGACCGCGTGCACGTCGTCGGGCACCACGAACTCGCGCCCGGACAGCGCCGCCTGCGCCCGCGCGGCCCGCACCAGGTGCAGGGTGGAGCGCGGCGAGGCGCCAAGGCGCAGCTCGGGCAGGCGGCGGGTGGCCGAGACCAGCTCGACGCTGTAACGCCTGATCTCCGGCGAGAGATGTACTCCACGAACGGTGGCGACGAGCTGGCGCACCCGTTCGGCGTCGGAGACGGGCTTGAGGTCGGACATGGGGTCGTGCCCGGCGTGCTCGTCGACCATGGCCAGTTCGGCCTGCGGGTCGGGGTAGCCGATGGAGACCCTGGCGGTGAACCGGTCGCGCTGCGCCTCGGGCAGGGCGTAGGTGCCCTCCATCTCCACCGGGTTCTGGGTGGCGATGACCATGAACGGCGAGTCCAGCTCGTAGCTGCGGCCGTCCACGGTGACCTGGTGCTCCTCCATGCATTCCAGCAGGGCGGACTGGGTTTTCGGCGAGGCGCGGTTGATCTCGTCGCCGACCACGATGTTGGCGAAGACCGGGCCGGGCCGGAACTCGAACTCGCTGTTCTGGCGGTTGAAGATGGACACGCCGGTGATGTCGCTGGGCAGCAGGTCCGGGGTGAACTGGATGCGGCTGACCGAGCAGTCGATGGACCTGGCCAGTGCCTTGGCCAGCGAGGTCTTGCCGACGCCCGGCACGTCCTCGACCAGGAGGTGGCCTTCGGCGAGCAGGGTGACCAGCGCGATCCGCACCACCTCGGGTTTGCCGACCAGCACCCGTTCGACGTTGGCCGCGATCCGCGACGCGGTGGCGTGCAGCTCCGGCAGTCCGCCGCCCGACTCGCGCGAGTTCACCGTGGTCCCGTCCTCACCGAACTGGTGGCCGGATAGCGCGGCGGGCTGGGTACTGGGCGTCACACGTCCTCCTGCTGAAATCATTCTGCCCCGTCGCTCCGCTCGCCCCGGACCCTGTGCGGCAGCCTGCCACGCAGTGTGTCAAAACCGGGCGAAGGCGGTTGTCGGTCAGGGTCAGTCTTACCGCACGCCTGGTTGCCCACATCGTCCCCCACTTCTCACCACCGTGGACGGCCGATAGACCAACTGGTTGCTCTCCGGCCCCGGATTCGTGGGCGGAGGGTGATCGGATGGCTGTCAATCCCGCCCGCCGCGGCTGCCTCTCCGGGCAGGTCCCCTCCCCGCCCCCCACCCGGCCCCACCGCCGTTTTCCTGCGAAAACGTCGACACACCCGGGGGACAACGGGCCCGTTTCGCGTTGACTGTGGGGGAAAGTGGGGTACTGTGGCGGCCGGTGGGGCAAACGGGGGCCCCGCTGCCGGTCCCGTCGGGTCGGTTGGGAGGTGCGTGGCCGATGTTCCTCGGCACTCACAGCCCAAAACTCGACGACAAGGGGCGGCTCACCCTGCCGGCGAAGTTCCGGGACGCACTCGCGGGGGGTCTGATGCTCACCAAGGGCCAGGACCACTGCCTGTTCGTCTTCCCGCGAGCCGAGTTCGAGCAGATGGCGCGGAAGGTGGCCGAGGCGCCGTTCACCAACGAGGCGGTCCGCGCGTACCAGCGCTACCTGTTCGCGGGCACCGACGAGCAGCGACCTGACTCGCAGGGCCGGATCTCGATCACGCCGGAGCTTCGGCGTTATGCCGCGCTGACCAAGGAATGCGTGGTCATCGGGGCGATCAACCGGCTGGAGATCTGGGACGCCACCGCCTGGGCGCGCTACCTCGAGGAGAACGAGGAGAACTACGCGCAGGCACGCGAGGAGGTGCTTCCCGGCGTCTTCTGACGTGTGAGGCATTCGGATGCGGCTTGGCCTCGGTCCGCTCGGCTTTCGACCCTGGTGCACCTTCCCCGGCACCAGGTGCGACGGGCGGGCGGGGACCTGGCGGCATCGGGAGACGTACAAGGCACCTGCTTGTCGCGCATGGGCGGGTAAGAGAGGTAGTGACCGCCATGACGGGGCAGCCGCAGCACGTGTCGGTCCTGTTGGATCGCACGCTTGAGCTGCTCGCACCCGCGCTGAGCGGACCGGACGCCGTGGTCGTCGACGCCACGCTCGGTCTGGGCGGGCATTCCGAGGCATTGCTGGCCGCGCACCCCCGGCTGACGCTGATCGGTCTGGACCGGGACACCCAGGCGCTCAAGCTCGCCGGCGAGCGACTCGCGGTATACAACTCGCGTACCCATCTTGTGCACGCGGTGTACGACGAGCTGCCCGAGGTGCTGCTCGATCTCGGTATACCGCGGGTACACGGCGTGCTCTTCGACTGCGGTGTCTCCTCCCTGCAGCTGGACGCGGTGGAACGCGGGTTCGCCTACTCCAAGGACTCCCCGCTGGACATGCGAATGGACCCGAGCGGGCCGGTCACCGCCGCGGACATCCTCAACACCTACAGCGCGGGCGAGCTGTCTCGGATCCTGCGCGACTACGGCGAGGAACGCTTCGCCGGCCGGATCGCCTCCGCCGTGGTGCGCGAGCGGGAGAAGGAGCCGTTCACCACGAGTGGACGCCTGGTGGACCTGTTGTATGCCAGCGTCCCCGCGGCCACCCGGCGCACCGGCGGACACCCGGCCAAGCGGACCTTCCAGGCACTGCGGATCGAGGTCAACGCCGAGCTGGACGTGCTGCGCCGGGCCATCCCGGCCGCCGTCGACGCGCTGCGGCTGGGCGGCCGGATCGCGGTGATGTCCTTCCAGTCGCTGGAAGACAAGATCGTCAAACGGGTGCTGGTCCAACGGGCCACCTCGACCACACCGCCGGGACTGCCGGTGGAGCTGCCCGGTCACGGCCCCGAGCTGAAGCTGCTCACCCGAGGGTCGGAACAGGCCGGTGAACAGGAACAGGCGGTCAACCCGAGGGCCGCCTCGGTGCGGCTGCGGGCCGCGGAGCGGATCAGGGAGGCGACATGACCGCACCAGCACGGCAGACCCCGCCCGAACTGCCGGAGCACGCGAGCCCGGCCAAGCCGGGCGAGCGCGGCCGCTCCGACGCCGCCGAACGCGCCTACGCCCGCCGCGAGCAACGCAAGGACCGCTGGCTGCGGCCGGTGCAGGAACGCGCCGCCGCGACCGGCTTCCGCGCGCCGTTCGTGCTCATGGTGATGTCGCTGCTGGGCATCGGCCTGGTCACCTCGCTGTGGCTGACCACGGCCGCGGCCGCCGACTCGGTGAAGCTGGAGCAGATCAAGAAGGACGCGCGCGCCCAGGCCGAACTGGTCGAGCTGCTGCGCCGGGAGGTCGCCACCAAGGAGTCCCCGGCCGAGCTGGACCGCAAGGCCAGGGAGATGGGCCTGCTGCCCGCGGTCGACCCGGCCATGCTGGTGCAGCGGCCGGACGGCAGCTGGGGCCTGGTCGGCGAGCCGAAGGCGGTCAAGCCCGCGCCCCGGCAGCAGCCGAGTCCGCCCGTGCAGAACCCGGCCCCGCCGGCCAACCCGCCCGCGCAGAACCCGGCCCCGCCCGCGCAGAACCCGCCGCCCGACCAGGGACAGCAGGGTGGCGGCCAGGGTCAGCCCGCGCAGGGCCAGCCCGGCGCCCCGGACCAGCAGGGACAGCCCGGCGGACAGCCCGCACAGGGGCAGCAGCAACCGGGTGGCCCGGCCGGCGTGGGCCAGCCAGGAGGAGCCGGCTGATGCAGCGTTCGCGCACGAGCCGCCCGGTCCGGTCGCGGTCCGTCCGCGGCGCCCGGACCAGCCGCCCGCCCGGCGGGATGGGCAACCATCGCACCCGAGCCGTGGTCGGCCGGATCATGCTGGTCATCGCGCTGGTCGCGGCCGGGGTGAAGCTGGTCGAGGTGCAGATCATCAACGCCGGCGAACTCTCCGCTGCCTCCCAGCGCCAGCGCAGCACCCCGCAGGAACTGCCCGGCCCGCGCGGCTCGATCACCGACCGCAACGGCGCGCTGCTCGCCTTCTCCAGCCAGGTCCGCGCGCTCTACGCGCTGCCGCAGCGGATCAACCAGGAGTGGGACAAGCTGGCCGAGGAGGCCAAGACCAAGGGCGTCAAGGACCACGTGCCCAACGGGGACGAGCGCAAGCGCAACATCGCGGCCAAGTTCAAGCAGGTGCTCGGCGAGGCGGTCAACGAGAACGAGATCCTGGACAAGCTGCGCAAGGACGTCAAGTACGTGGTGCTGGCGCCCAACGTGGAGCCCGGCAAGGCCAGGGAGATCACCAAGGCGTTCTCCGACGTCGGCGCCGAGTTCCGGGAGGAACGGCAGTACCCCGGCGGCACGCTGGCCTCCGACATCCTGGGCTTCGCGAACTGGCGGATGGAGGACAAGCCCAACCGCCTGGCCGGCATCGAAGGCCTGGAGAACATGCGCAACGACCTGCTGACCGGCAAGAACGGCAAGCGGGTCGTGGACACCGTGGCCAACAACGAGGACGCGGTCATCCCCGGCAGCGAGCGCGAGCTGATCCCGCCGACGCCCGGCTCCGACCTCGAACTGACCATCGACGCGGACCTGCAGTACCGGTTGCAGCAGCAGCTCACCGACTACGTCCGCCGGGTGGGCGCGCGCAACGGCTCGGCCGTGGTGCTGGACGCCAAGACCGGCGAGGTCTACGCGCTGGCCGATGACAAGCCGTATGACCTGAAGAACTTCAGCACCGCGACCAAGGACCAGCTCAACCGGTTCGCGGTCACCTCGCCGTTCGAGCCAGGCTCGGTGAACAAGATCGTCACCGCCGCGGCCGCGATCGAGCACGGCCTGGTCACCCCGACCACGGTGCTCAGCGTGCCGGGCAGCATCAGCTACCCGGGCCACGTCGTCTCCGACGCCTGGGACCACGGCACCGAGCGGATGACCTTCACCGGGGTGCTGGCCAAATCCTCCAACGTGGGCACCCTGCTCACCGCCAAGGAGATCGGCGAGGACCGCTTCGCCGACATGCTGGCCAAGTTCGGCCTCGGCAAGCGCACCGGCGTCGGCCTGCCCGGCGAGTCGCCGGGCACGGTGCCGCCGCGCGCGCAGTGGTCGCAGTCCACCTTCGGCAACCTGCCGATCGGCCAGGGCCTGAACATGACCGTGCTGCAGATGGCCGGGATGTACCAGACCATCGCCAACGACGGGGTGCGCGTGCCGCCGCGGATCGTGCGCGCCGAACTCGTCTCCACCCCCGGCGGCGGGGCCGATGCCAAGCAGCGCCGCGAGGAGAAGCGTCCGGACGGCGTGCGGGTGGTCTCCCCGGAGACGGCCAAGACCGTGCGGGACATGATGCGCGCGGTGGTGCAGCAGGTGCCGGGCAAGCCGGACCTGCGTGGCACCGGACCCGCGGCGGCGCTGGAGGGCTACCAGATCTCCGGCAAGACCGGCACCGCGCAGCAGGTCGAGAACGGCCGGTACAGCCAGAGCCAGTACTGGATCACCTTCGCCGGCATGGTGCCAGCGGACAACCCGCGGTTCGTGGTGGCGCTGATGCTGGACGCGCCCTCCGAGGGCGGCGCGGAGGGCAAGTCCGCGGCCCCGCTCTTCCACGAGGTCGCCTCCTACCTGGTGCAGCGCTACCGGATCCCGGTCTCCCCGGAGCCCAGCCCGATCCAGAACCTGATCGTGCGCTGACCACCCGGTCCAGCGACGCGAAAGCCCCGCTCCGGCAGCCGGAGCGGGGCTTTCGTCAGCGTGTGGGTCAGAGGCGGCGCAGCACCGCGACGACCTTGCCCAGGATCTGCGCCTCGTCGCCCAGGATCGGCTCGTAGGCCGGGTTGTGCGGCATCAGCCAGACGTGCCCGTCCCGGCGCTTGAACGTCTTCACCGTGGCCTCGCCGTCGATCATCGCGGCCACCACGTCCCCGTTGTCCGCGTCGGGCTGCTGGCGCACGGCCACCCAGTCCCCGTCGGTGATGGCCGCGTCGACCATCGAGTCGCCGACCACCTTGAGCAGGAACAGCGAACCCTCGCCGACCAGCTCCTTGGGCAGTGGGAAGACCTCCTCCACCGACTCCTCCGCCAGGATCGGGCCACCGGCGGCGATGCGCCCGACGACCGGCACGTAGGTCGGGACCGGGCGGGCGAAGCCCTCCGGCTCCTCCTCACCCTCCGGCGAGCGCACGCCGTAGGCCCGCGGGCGGTTGGCGTCGCGCCGCAGGTAGCCCTTGCGCTCCAGCGCGCGCAGCTGGTGCGCCACCGAGGAGGTGGAGTTCAGCCCGACCGCCTCGCCGATCTCCCGGATGCTGGGCGGGTAGCCGAAGCGCTCCAGCCAGTCCTTGATGACCTCGAGGACCTTGGTCTGCCTTGGGGTCAGCCCCACGAGTTCCGCACCCTCGGCCACCGGTTCCGGTAGGACGTGCACCTCGGCCCGTCGCGCCGCATCCCCCGCCTCGGCAGCGGGTTCAGCGCCGGTAAGAACAGGCTCCTTGGTCGTCTCGCGTGCCACGGGGGTGCCCTCCAGATCCCAGGTGAACTCAGGTTCGAACGGTAGTCGCACAGCGTGTCCAGATCAAACGGGTGTTCGAACGACACGCCGGAAATGCTTCAAATCAGCGCGCCGTGGTGGTAGACATTCGCACGGACGTTCGATCGAACAGGCGTTCGATCGGACGTCCGAGCCAGGGACCGCTCGCGTTGGATGGAGACGTCATGTCGGCGCTCACGCACACCGAAACCGCGCAGCCGCAGGCCGGGACCGGCCATGTGCCCGCCCATGTCGCCTGGCAGCGGCGCAGCCTGCGGGTCCGCCGGGCCGGGGACGGCGCGCGGCCGCACGGGCGCCCGGACAGCGAGCTGTCGACGGGGGAGTCCGGCCGGGTGATCGCCACCTGCGGGCCGGCCCGCCGCCGCGCCACCTGGGTGGACGTGGTGCTGGTCGCCCTGGTCACCGCGCTGGCCGTGCTCGGGCTGGGCCTGCTCGCCGAACTACGGATGGGCGGCGACACCGCCCCGCTGCCCGCCAAGACCATGCTCACCCAGCTCGGCGCCGGCGAGACCCTGACCGACCTGGCCCGCCGGGTCGCCCCCGGCCGCTCGACCGCCGAGGTCATCGCGCGCATCCACGAGCTGAACGCCTCGCTGTCCAACGGTCCGCACGCCGGTCAGCCGCTGTGGGTGCCCGACCTGGACGCCGATCCCGCCCGGCCCTGAGCCCGGCCGCGATCCGGCCCTGAACTGGGCTGTCTTTCACCTGAAGGCGTGATCCCGCTCGCATGTCCCCGTAACGCGTGATGACATGCGCCTGTCAACTTGCTTCCTTAACCCGCTCGGCCTAGTTTCTACCCCTACATCTAGTAGTTACACCGCTGTCTTTGTCCCACTGATTGGGTCGAGGCGGCTGGTGCGGGGAAGGGGCGAGGACCGTGCGGTGTCCATTCTGTCGGCATGCCGACTCTCGGGTGGTGGACTCCCGCGAGGTCGACGAGGGCCAGGTCATCCGCCGTCGCCGGTCCTGCCCGCAGTGCAGCCGCCGGTTCACCACGGTCGAGGAGGCCGTGCTGGCGGTGGTGAAGCGCTCCGGCGTCACCGAGCCCTTCAGCCGGGAGAAGGTGGCCCGCGGGGTCAGCCGCGCCTGCCAGGGCCGTCCGGTCGATGAGGACAAGCTGCAGCTGCTGGCCCAGCAGGTGGAGGAGGCCATCCGCTCCACCGGCGTGGCCGAGGTGCCCAGCCACGAGGTCGGCCTGGCCATCCTCGGGCCGCTGCGCGAGCTGGACGAGGTGGCCTACCTGCGCTTCGCCAGCGTGTACCGCTCCTTCACCTCGGTGGAGGACTTCGAGAAGGAGATCCTCGACCTCCGCGAGGCCAAACAGCCCGAGACCGGGGACGAGCAGGAAGCGGCGAAGAGCGAATGACCAGCCAGGAACGGCGTCCTGGGCAGCGCGCCAAGGGATCGGTAGCCAAGACCGCGGCGGCGAAGAACAAGAAGAGTCCTGCCGGACCGAAACGTACGGGGACACCGGACGGGGCCAGGCGTGCAGCAGCCAGTGAGGGAGAGCAGAAGGTCATGACGGAGACCGTCGGGACCCCGGCCACCGGGGAACAGGCCACCGGCCTGCGCATGGAGCGCGTCTACACCACCGCGGGCGTGCATCCCTATGACGAGGTCACCTGGGAGCATCGCGACGTCGTCATGACCAACTGGCGCGATGGCACGGTGAACTTCGAGCAGCGCGGCGTGGAGTTCCCCGACTTCTGGTCGGTGAACGCGGTCAACATCGTGACCAGCAAGTACTTCCGCGGCGCCGTCGGCACCGACAAGCGCGAGAGCAGCCTGCGCCAGCTCATCGACCGGGTGGTGCTGACCTACACCAAGGCCGGGGTGGACAACGGCTACTTCGCCACCGGGCAGGACGCGGAGATCTTCGAGCACGAGCTGACCTGGATGCTGCTGCACCAGGTGTTCAGCTTCAACTCGCCGGTCTGGTTCAACGTCGGCACCGCCTCCCCGCAGCAGGTCTCGGCCTGCTTCATCCTCGCCGTGGACGACACCATGGAGTCGATCCTCAACTGGTACAAGGAAGAGGGCCTGATCTTCAAGGGCGGCTCCGGCGCCGGGGTCAACCTCTCCCGCATCCGCTCCTCCCGCGAACTGCTCTCCTCCGGCGGCAGCGCCTCCGGCCCGGTCTCCTTCATGCGCGGCGCGGACGCCTCCGCGGGCACCATCAAGTCCGGCGGGGCCACCCGGCGCGCGGCCAAGATGGTCATCCTCGACGTGGACCACCCCGACGTGGAGGAGTTCATCGAGACCAAGGCCCGCGAGGAGGAGAAGATCCGCATCCTCCGGGACGGCGGCTTCGACATGGACCTCGGTGGCAAGGACATCACCAGCGTCCAGTACCAGAACGCGAACAACTCGATCCGGGTCTCGGACGAGTTCATGCGGGCGGTGGAAGGCGGCGGCAGCTACCACCTGCGCTCCCGCACCACCGGCGAGGCGATCGACTCCAGGGACGCCAAGGAGATCTTCCGCAAGCTGGCCAAGGCCGCCTGGGAGTGCGCGGACCCCGGCATCCAGTACGACGGCACCATCAACGACTGGCACACCTGCCCGGAGTCGGGCCGGATCAGCGCGTCCAACCCGTGCTCGGAGTACATGCACCTGGACAACTCCAGCTGCAACCTGGCCTCGCTGAACCTGATGAAGTTCCTCAACGAGGACGGCACCTTCGCCGGCGAGCGCTTCGCCAAGGCGGTGGAGTTCGTCATCACCGCGATGGACATCTCGATCTGCTTCGCCGACTTCCCGACCGAGCCGATCGGCGACACCACCCGCAAGTTCCGCCAGCTCGGCATCGGCTACGCCAACCTGGGCGCGCTGCTGATGGCCACCGGCCACGCCTATGACTCCGACGGCGGGCGCGCGCTGGCCGCCGCGATCACCTCGCTGATGACCGGCACCGCGTACAAGCGCTCCGCCGAGCTGGCCGGGGTGGTCGGCGCGTACGAGGGCTACGCCCGCAACGCCGACGGCCACCAGCGGGTCATGCGCAAGCACGCCGCGGCCAACGACCTGGTCCGCACCATGCACAGCAACGACAAGGCCGTGCACAAGCTGGCCACCATCGCCTGGCAGGACTGCCTGGTCACCGGCAACCGCAACGGCTGGCGCAACGCGCAGGCCAGCGTGCTCGCCCCCACCGGCACCATCGGCCTGATGATGGACTGCGACACCACCGGCATCGAACCGGACCTGGCACTGGTCAAGTTCAAGAAGCTGGTCGGCGGCGGCTCCATGCAGATCGTCAACCAGACCGTGCCGCGCGCGCTGAGCGCCCTGGGTTACCAGGACGAGCAGGTCGAGGCGATCGTGGAGTACATCGGCGAGCACGGCCACGTGGTGGACGCGCCGGGTCTGCGGCTGGAGCACTACGAGGTCTTCGACTGCGCGATGGGCGAGCGCTCCATCGCCGCGATGGGCCACGTCCGGATGATGGCCGCGGTGCAGCCGTTCATCTCCGGCGCCATCTCCAAGACGGTGAACATGCCGGAGACGGCCACCGTGGAGGAGGTCGAGAAGATCTACTACGAGGGCTGGAAGCTCGGCCTGAAGGCGCTGGCGATCTACCGGGACAACTGCAAGGTCGGCCAGCCGCTCTCGGCTGGCAAGAGCGCGACCAAGTCCGGGGAGCGGCAGCCCGAGACGATCATCGAGTACCGCCCGGTCCGCAAGCGCCTGCCGAAGAAGCGCCCCAGCCAGACGGTGTCCTTCACCGTTGGCGGCGCCGAGGGCTACCTGACCGCCGGCTCCTTCCCGGACGACGGCCTCGGCGAGATCTTCGTCAAGCTCGGCAAGCAGGGCTCGACGCTGGCCGGCGTCATGGACGCCTTCTCCATGTCCATCTCGGTGGGCCTGCAGTACGGCATCCCGCTGGAGTTCTACGTCTCGAAGTTCATGAACCAGCGCTTCGAGCCGGCGGGCATGACCGACGACCCGGACGTCCGCATCGCCACCAGCCTGCTGGACTACCTGTTCCGCCGCCTGGCCCTGGACTACCTCCCACCCGCCAAGCGCGCCGAACTCGGCATCTTCACCGCCGACGAGCGCTCGGCCCAGGTCGAGGCCGAGTACGGCCCCGGCGAGGTCGACCTGACCGCCCTGCGCACCACGGTCGAGGCCAGGCCCGCCACGGGCAAGGGCGAGATCGCGGCCAAGCCGGCCGAGGTCACGGTCGGCAGCTCCACTGAGCTGATCGAGTTGCAGCTGGGCATGGCCGCCGACGCGCCGCTCTGCTTCACCTGCGGCACGAAGATGCGCCGCGCGGGGTCCTGCTACGTGTGCGAGGGCTGCGGCTCGACCTCGGGTTGCAGCTGATACCGAGCCGAGTTGCGTTTGATGCAACATTGAACAAGGTGCGCACAAGCTGATAGCGCGCACGTCAGAGTGGGGGCCAGTCGACGGGCTGGCCCCCACTCTGTGTTGTTGACCTGGGAAGATCAAGTCCTCCTGGACAGGACTCAACGATGTTGTGTTAGATGCAACGTTATGGAGAGGGCTGTTAATCTTCCTGGCGCGGCGCATCTAGTGCTGGCTGACGGCGTGGTGCACCTGGATCCGGCGTCGGCTGTGTTCAAGGCGATGCTGGAGGGTTGGGAGACTCAGCAGCGGGCTCGGTTCCTGAAGGCTGGCGGCACGATCAAGCCGCGGTTGGACCTGGTGCGCCGGTTCGCCGAGTACACCAACCAGTACCCGTGGCAGTGGGAGCCCGCCGAGGTTGAGGCGTTCATTGTCTCGCTGTCGATCGCGCCATCGACGGCGCGCAACTACCAGAATTGCCTACGGATGTTCTGCGAGTTCGTCACCGACGCCCGCTACGGCTGGCCGGCAAAGTGCCTGGATATTTTCGGCGCGGTACCGCGGCAGATCCTGCACGAGGCCAACACGATCAGCCACGTCACCGACTACGAGGGCAATCCTGGTCGTCGTCCGCTGTCCTACGACGAAGTGCAGGCCCTGTTCGACGCTTCCGACGGGCGCGTCGAGGAGATTCAGTCGCGGCATCGCAAGGGCGCGCTGACCGCGATGCGCGATTCAGCGATGTTGAAGGTGATCTACGCCTTTGGGCTACGCCGCCAAGAAGCGGTCGGCTTGGATGTGGCCGACTGGCGGCATAACCCCAAGGTTCCGGCCTTTGGGCGTTTTGGCGGGGTGTTCGTGCGCTGGGGAAAGTCCACTAACGGCAGCCCACCCAGGCGGCGCACCGTGTTCACCGTCGCCGAGTTCGACTGGATCGTGCCCGTGATGGAGCACTACCTCGAAGAGGTCCGCCCGTTGCTGGCACCGGGAAAGCATCCGGCGATGTGGGTGACCGAACGCTGTGGTCGTATCTCACGTCGCCGCCTCAACCGCACTTTCGGGCTTGTGCGGGATTTGGCTGGCCTTCCTTCCGAGCTCGACTTGCACGCGCTGCGACACAGCTTCGTGACCCACTTGGTTGAGTTCGACTACCCCGAGAAATTCGTCCAAGACCAGTGCGGACATTCGTGGGGAAGCACGACGGCGATTTACACGGGCGTGTCGGACGAGTACCGCAACCGCTTGGTTCAGCGCGCTTTAAGGGAACGCCATCCCGACCTGTGGAAGGACCAACCGTGATCAAGAAGATGGGCTTCCAATGGCGGCTGCGGCTGCGGATGGCGGAGAAGGGATATTTTCAGACCTCAGACTTGGTGCCCCTGCTGGCAGAACGCGGAATCGTTTTGTCCCGCGAGCAGGTATTCCGCCTGGTTACCCAGCCGCCCCAAAGGCTGTCGATGGACACCTTGGCCGCGCTCTGCGACATCCTCGACTGCCAGCCCAACGACCTGATCGAGGTCCAAGTTGTCAATGAGAAGGTTCGCAAGGTCGCTGGCGAAGCCAAGCGGTCTGCGCCACAGGCGAGGCGCACGACCATACGTCGCCCCGAGGGTCTATGACCCGCAAGCAGCCCGCCCCGCTGTCGGAAGCGTTGGTAGCAAAGACAACCCGACTGTTAATGGGTGCGGTCCCAAGTCTGGACACCGATCAAGCCTGGGAGCTGCTGATCGTCGCTGCGGGCAAGAACGCATCGATGCGGCAAGTCCATGATTTCCTTTCCCGGCATCCAGATGCCCTGCGACACGGGCTGTCAGACTCGCCCCTCGCGCTCGGTCGCCTGGCCCGTCTTCTCGTTGACCTCGGTGTAGGCGACATCGTCGAGCCAACATGCTTCGACTGTGGACGTACTATCGCCCGTCCACATCGAGTGGAAGGCGGGCGTGTTTGCCGGCGCTGCTACCGCCATAGGCTCACCGGACTCTGTTGCCGCTGCGGACAATCGCGGCCAATCATGGCCCGTCTTCCGGAAGGTGTCATCTGTCCAACGTGCTATGGCCGAGAGACCCGCGAACTATGTGCGAACTGCGGTGGTCTGTTTCGGGTAACTGCTCGTCGCGCAGACGGCAAACCGCTATGTCAGACGTGCAGGCCGCGACGACTGGAAAAGTGTGTGGTTTGTGGGACCGAACAGCCGGTTGCGATGCGATACGAGATCAACGCGGTCTGTAAACGATGTTACCGACTTACATTCCAACCCCGTCGCGAATGCGGAAGGTGTGGGAAGACCGCCCAGATCGCGAAGGCGGCGACGGCGGAGCAGCCGGATATCTGCACAAACTGCAATGCTGGGCCGATCCAGACGTGCTCGGTCTGTGGGCGTCGACGACCATGCCACAGAGGTAAACACGGCGTTCCAAGGTGCGAGTAGTGCCGCCCTCGCGCGCCGCGCGACTGCTATATCTGTCATCGGGCCAGAATCGTGCACACCGTGTGGCCCATCGGACCGGTTTGCAGGACTTGCTATTCGGCGACTCGGGATTCTCCGGCTACGTGCTCTACTTGTGGACAGCATCAGGTACTCGTCGCGAAGGATTCATTCGGCCGCCGAGTCTGCGGACCGTGCGTCGGGCTTGCCACCGACTACTCGTGCCATGCCTGTGGAACCGCCGCTGACTTCTACGAGCGCGGTCGTTGCGCTCGTTGCGTGATGTCCCAGAGGGTACGCGATTTGTTGACAAACCCGGAAGGCAGCGTTCTCCCGCAACTCCGTCCGCTCGTGATTGCCTTCGATGCGGTGGACAAACCGCGGTCAGTGATTCGATGGTTGAGCAAAAGCGCCGGAGCGCGCCTTCTATCGCAGATCGCGTCCGAGGAATCCGAGATAACCCACGCGACGCTCGACAAGTTCCCGCAGACCCTGCACCTCAACCACGTACGGCAGACGCTGGTTCACACGGGAGTGCTCCCTGAGCGCGATGAATACCTCGATCGCATCGATCCCTGGCTCGACACGCTGGTGAGCAGCCACCCCGAGGAACGCGCCCAGTTGGTACGCGCCTACGCCCGCTGGCACGTCCTGCGCCGGGCTCGAAGCCGCGCGAGCCGTCGGACATTCACCAGCGATGCAGGTCGGCGAGCGCGAACCATGATCCGAGTCGCGCTCGAGTGGCTCACCTGGCTCGATGACATCGACCGGAAACTAGCCGATGTTCGGCAGGACGAAATCGATCAGTGGCTAACGGCTAATCCCACCAGACGCGGATACATGATCGATGGCTTCGTCGCCTGGGCGAAAGGTCGACGCCTGATGGAAGGTGGGACGATTCCCAGCTACCCCAAGGGAGAGCCCGCCTGTTTTCTGGACGACGATCAACGTTGGCAGCAGCTCAAGCGATGTCTTGATGACGATGGCGTCGCCCTCACGGGCCGGGTGGCAGGAGCCCTCGTGCTTCTATTCGGGCAGTCGCCAACCCGGCTGATCCACTTAAGTGCTGCGCACGTCGAACAGCAAGGCGAGCACACGTTCCTCCAACTCGACGAACGGCCCGTTCTCCTGCCGCCCAAGCTTGCAAAAATCGTCATCAAGCTGCGTGACACTGGTCGCCCGAGCTCAGTCCTGGGCCGTGCGCACCCAGGTACTCATTGGTTGTTCGCCAGCGTCACTCCCGGCCGACCTCTGAGCATCGCCGGGCTGCGTCGGCGCCTGGACGAGCTGGGAATCCGGACTCGTCCAGCCCGGAACGCGGCGATGATGGCTCTGGCCACTGACCTGCCGGCCGCAGTGCTCGCGGACCTCTTCGGGCTGCACATCGTCACAGCAGTTCGCTGGGTGAAGTACGCCAAGCGTGACTGGGCGGCCTACGTGGCTGAGCGGGCCACCGAGGCCAATGGGAACTCCGCAGGGTCTCGCGCGGTCGACAACCCCACAGTAGGAAGCCAGCAACTGAGGGAATCTCGCTCGACCGTACCTCGGTGACCCATTTGGCGCCGACAGCACCGGCACCAATGGGCGACCTCCTGACGCTCGGCGCGAGAGTACACACTCGGCGGATTGAAAGTCCGTCTGTCGCGTACCTGTGATACGGTGTGGCTGTACTCATCGGCCAATTGGAGGAGCTCTCGCGTGACCACGACCTACGCGTTCTGGAACAACAAGGGCGGTACGGGCAAGACGAGCCTGTGTTTCCAGTCCATGGCCTTCTATGCCCACCAGAACCCGGGCAAGCGGGTCTTGGCCATCGACGTCTGCCCACAGGCCAACCTGTCCGAGCTGCTTCTCGGTGGGTTGACGGGTAAGGGCAGCGAAGTCCTGCTCGCCCGCCAGAATGAGCCGACCCGCAGGACCATCGGCGGCTACTTCGAACTGCGCGTCCCTACCCCGTGGTCGGCCCCGGCGATTGATCCCGACCTCTACATCTCTCACCCGGCGGACTACAACTCCGTGATCCCGGACAACCTCGACCTCATCGCCGGAGACCCGATCTTGGAGTTGCAGGCCAACGCTGTCTCCACGCTGGCCAACACGCAGCTGGCTGGCACCCCCACCTGGCTACGCGTTATCGACTGGATCCGGAACCTGGTCGATACCCTGGAGAGTAGGTACGACGCGATCTTCATCGACGCGAACCCGTCGTTCTCGATGTACACCCAGATCGCCCTCGCAACCGCCGACCGCTTGGTCCTGCCGGTGATGGCCGACGACTCCTCGCGCCGGGCAATCCAGAACGCGTTCTCGTTGATCTACGGCCTGAAGCTGCCGTCCGAGATCTACACCCAGTACGCCTTCGCCACGAAGTTGAAGGCGGAGGGTCGTGTTCTGCCGAAGGTGCACGTGATTGCGAAGAACCGGCTCACTCAGTACGTCGTCGCGGCGTCGGGGTACTCCGCCGTGCTCAAGACCATCGACGCGGACGTGAAGACGCTCATCGCGGCGAACCCCGGGATGTTCACCGCGAGCGAGGCGAAGGACGTCATGGTTGAGATCCGGGACTTCCAGACCGCCGGGGTCGTTTCGTTCGCCCGCGGCTGCCCGTTCTATGCCCAGCAGCCGGGTCGCCCGGAGATCGAGGGAAAGCGCGTGCAGGTCAAGAGTGAGTACCTCCAGAACTGCATCCAGTCGATGCAATCACTCGTCGACGAGCTCTGAACTCGGTGACCTGACGGGGTGAGTCCTGCGTGATGGTGATCATTGGCTGTCGTCGGCGACTCTAGGCATGGGCCCACAGGGTGGATTAATGCTGGTCACCTGTTTACCGGAGGTGTGTCAACGGTACGTGGAGACCATCGCGGATGGGCGAATAGCGCACCCCAGGAATAAGTCCCCTGCGCCAGTACAACCAGCGCTGACTGAACGCGAAGGCCCGGTCAGGGTGGGCACCCACCTTGACCGGGCCTTTCCGCGTTCGCCCGCGTAGTGCCCGGCGGCTCAGTACCCGTCCGCGGCCAGCCGGCTGGCCTCCTGCACCGACATCAGTTCCTGGACGCCCGCGAAGTAGGGCGCGGCCTCGGCCGGTTCCAGGATCTCCTCCAGGTCAAGGCGTCCGGGCACCCGCGGCAGGAAGCGCACGGCCTGGTAGGCGTGGGTGAACACCGGCGGGTCCAGCACCAGCCTGCGGATGCCGTCCACCACCGGGATCCGGCTGGGCGTGGACTCACCCCAGATCCAGCGGCCGGAGGGCTCGGCGAAGTTGAAGCACTCCACCGTGTGCGGCAGCTCGTCCAGCGCCTTCATGTCGATCTCCGCGACACTGCTCAGCGCCACCGCCTCGGCACTGGGCGCCGTCCCCGGCAGGTGGCCGCCCCCGATGAGCGCCCCGGCCAGCAAGGTCTGGAGCTGGTAGTTCCCGGCGATCCCGCTCATCCGCATCCGGAAGGCCCGGCCGGAGGCGCGGTCCAGCACCAGCAGCGGCTCCTCGTCGAGCAGCAGCAGCGCCCACTGCACGCAGCGCAGGTCGCCGTAGTCCGGTTCCAGCCGGTCGATCAGTGCCAGCAGTTCGTCCCGGTTGGTCAGCCCCCGGCGCACCCGGCGATCGGCGAGCACGGCCACCGCGGCCATCTCCCACTTGTGCACGGTGTGCCAGCCGAAGTACGGCGCGTGCCAGACGTCCCCGAAGTCCGGGCCGAGCCGGTCCTGCACCTCTTCGCTGGGCATCTCGGTCGGCTCCGGCAGTTCGGCGTCCTCACCGAACCTGTTGCGCCACAGGCGGGCGAACTCGATCGCGTCTTCCAGGCTCTCCTGCAGGCCGTCCAGGATCGGCGGCGCGCAGGCCACCGCGTCGGCCTGCCATTCCACCAGCGCGCCGACGAACACCGCGTACACGGCCGAATGCCATTGCGGCATCTCGGGCAGCAGGGCGGTCAGCCGAGGGCCGATCGTGGCCGAATGCGCGGCCAGCACGTCTGTCGGTGCCGAGGCGAGGTCGTGATAGGCCGCTTCCAGCAGCGAGAGCTTCTTCGCCGCGATCGCCGCCTCTACCGCCTCGACCGCGGTGTCGACCGAAAACCCATCGGGTGCCATCGCCGCAGTCTAGGCGGGCGCCCTGCCGACCAACGACGCTTCCCGCCCACACCACCCACCCGCCAATTCCCAAGATCGGATCCCGCGCCGGAACCCACCTCGCCGCACCCGCCACCAGGCCGGCCTGCCCTGTGGACAACTCACCCCACCGGCCCCGCGGGTCGGCTAACGTCCTGGTCATGGACGCGCTGCGGAAATCAGGACCCCTGGGCTTCAGATAGCTCCGCCAGGAGATACCTGGCGGTGCGAACCAGGGGAGTCTCATGTCCCGCACCGCTGCCCACATCAGGTCCACCCGCGCCCGGACCCCGCACCACCGGGCCTGGCACGCGGTGGCCGTCAGCGACCTGCGCTACAGCACGGCGGCCCACACCGAGGCCCGGCACCAGGGCCGTCGGGTGCGGCCGATCGCGCTCCGGCGGGCCGTCGCGATCTACTCGTATCCGCGTATGCACAACGGGAATCGGGAGATCGCCCGGCTGGCCCGCATCGCGGAACGACGTGCCCGCCAGGACCTGCGCCGCGCCCTCACCACGGTGCTGCGCGAGATCAACACGCCCGGCCGCCGGCACCCCGGCGCGCCGGCCGAGGCGGACATCCCGCCGATCCGGCACCGGCACGGCGCGCGCTGGCACGCCTGGTGACCGGGACCACGTCGAGGGCGGGTCACACCAGGACCGGGTGGCTCGTCCTCCAGGTGAACCCGAGAACAGGAGGCCCAGCGATGAGTGTGGTTCTGGTGACCGGCGGCAGCGGCACCCTTGGCCGAGCCGTGGTGCGTGGGCTGGTGCGTGCGGGCCATCAGGTCCGGCTGACCAGCCGGAGCCCGCGCCCGGCCGAGACCGATCCGGGGATCGACTGGCACACCGTCGACTACGCCACGGGGGAGGGGCTGGACGCCGCCTGCACCGGGGTCGATTCGATCGTGCACACCGCGACCGCGGTCAACCGCAAGCGGGACGTGGAGCTGACGCGCACGGTGGTCGAGGCCGCGGTCCGCGCGCGGGCGCCGCACCTGGTCTACATCTCCATCGTCGGCGTCGACCGGATCCCGTTCCCCTACTACCGGGGCAAACTCGAGGCCGAAACGGTGGTCCGCGAGTCCGGGCTGCCGTGGACGATCCTGCGCACCACCCAGTTCCACGACCTGGTGCTCCAGGTCGTCAGCGGGCTGGCGGTGTTGCCGATCATGCCGGTGCCGTCCGGGATCCGGGTGCAGCCGGTGGAGGTCACCGAGGTCGCCGAACGGCTCATCACGCTCGCCACCGGCAGGCCCGCCGGCAATGTGCCGGACCTCGGCGGCCCGGAAACGCACCTGGTGGCCGATCTCGCCCGGCTGTACCTGCGTCAGCAGGGCAAGCGCCGCTGGCTGGTGCCGATGCGATTCCCGGGCAAGGTGTTCACCACGTATCGAAACGGTGAACACCTCGCCCCGGAACACGCGGACGGAACGGTCACATTCGCCGAGTTCCTCGCCGAGGAGACCGGAAAAAGCCAGTGAAACCGGACATGGGATGATTCGACAGGGTCAGCGCAACCGGTCCAGGGCCGAGCTGAATGCGTCCGGATCGACCTTGACGCCACCGCTGAACGGGTTTTCCAGCTGATAAATCGCGAACAGTAGCAGGGTCAGTGCGGCGGTCAGGATCACCACGATAACGATATGTGGAATTATCTTCGGGCCGCCGAACAGGAACGGGAACAACGCTGACATCACCGCGCCGAGAATGAGCGCGAACCACATCACCGTGCTGACCCCGCCACTGGCGGCGTCCAGTCGTGACTGCCGGGCCTGGTATGCCTCCCAGAGCTGGTTGGACGCCTCGGTCTTGCGGTTCTCCAGCCAGTGACCCTCGGCCGGGGCCTCCGCGATGACCTTGCGCAGCTCGTCCAGCTTCTGCCAGCCGTCCTCGTCGACATCCTGCTCCTGGCGGAGCTTCGGCCACTCATCGTTGAGCACGGTGCCGAGGTAGGACCTGGTCAGTTCCTCGACCTTGCCGCGCACCGGATCGGCGAAGGAGGTCGCGGCCCAGTTCACCGCGACGATGCTGTTGGCCTCCTTGGTCGAGTCGTCACCCACCGACTTGACCGTGTCCAGCAGGGAGATCAGCACAAACGCGGTGACCACCGCGTGCAGTCCGCCGACAATGGTGAAAACCAATCCGGCGGACTCGTTGTTGCTCAGTCGTTCCTCGTCGGAGCCGAATCTGCGGAACAGGACGGCCAAGGCCGCGACGACCGCAGCGACTCCGGCGACCCAGAGCAAGCCTGACAGGTAGAGGTTCAATTCAGCTCCTTTCTGGTCCGGGATTACATCACGGTCTACTGTGAGGAGTACAGTCCGGTCCAGTCGCGAAGCGATGACGATCCGGTGCTGTTAGCAGAGCGAATCAGCGCGATCCTGAAAGGAGTACCCGATTGTCGTATTCAGTTGCTCCGATACGGTGGTCGCGCCATTTGGTTGCGCTGTGCAGTACCTCGTTCCTGCTCTTCCTCAGCAGTGGCGGACTCAGTCCGGTCGAGGCCGACGCGGCCAGCGTCTGCACCGCTTACCAGGTGCGTGCCACCTCCCACGGCGGCCTGTCCACCCTGTTGCGGGTCACGCTGCCCACCGGCCTGCCCAACCGGCCCCCGCAGCCATTGGACCTAGCCGTTAACTCGATCGGGTACGCCCCGGCGCAGGGACTTGTGTATGGGATCGCCTCCCGGGACCGATCCGGCAAGTTCCGTGACGGTGGTCACGTCGTCCGCATCGACCAGAACGGAGCGGTCAAGGACCTCGGTCCGCTGCGGCGCACGGGCAGCGTGCCGGTGCCGTGGAGCGGCCTGATCGACAGCTTCGCCGGCACTGTCATCGGCAACCGGTTGTACGTGCGCGAATGGGACAAGCTCTACGCGATCGACATCGACCCCCGAAGCCCCAGCTTCCTCGGCCTGGTGCACTCGGTCCGCCTGGACTGGCACTGGCTCTCCGACGATCTGGACGACTTCGCGCACAACCCCGCCGACGGCAAGCTCTACGGCATCTCCAACACCGGCCACGGCAACGGCACCCTGGTCAAGGTCGACCCAGGCAACGGCAAGGTCACCAAGGTCAAGATCCTCAAGGGCCTGCCCGGCTCCAGCACCTACGGCGCGGTCGTGCTGGACCCGGCCGACAACGGCCTGTGGGTGCTGAACAACGACCACCGCCGCGCCAGCCGGCTGTACCGCATCCAACTGGGTGACAACACCTTCACCGAGGTCAACACCGGCCCAGCCCTGGCCAGCACCGACGGCGCAGGCTGCGTGAAGTCAACCCCAGCCCCCACCCAACCCCCGACCACCACACCCCCACCCCCCGCCGTGATCCCCCCACCCCCACCAGCCCCACCACCCCCCACCACAACGACAACCACCCGCCCAGCCCCCGTCCTCCCACCCCCACCCCCCACCCGCGCCACCCCACCCCCACCTCCGGCGAAACCGATCATCGCCCGAGCCCCAGCCCGCCCCACCCCAAGAGCCCAAGCCTCGTCCTCCCTGGTCCGCGACCAGCGACGCTGGACCGTGGTGACCGTGGTGATGATCGTGTTCGGCTCAGGCGCCGCACTCCGCGTCGTCCGCTCCCACCGCTGACCACACTCGAACCCACACTTGGCACCACAGCGCTGCTCCAGATATCCCTGCCCGCTGCCCGCTGCCCGCTGCCCGCTGCCCGCTGCCCGCTGCCCGCTGCCCGCTGCCCGCCAGCGGGTAGCCGCTGCCGGGCGTCGTCCGTCGAGGCGCGGTCCGGGCCGCCGAGAACCCGATCACTACCCCACCTTGCGCGGACCAGGCCACTGCTTGGCCCGCAACCCGCCCGACCCGAGCCGACTTGCCGCAACCCGCCCCAATCCGGCCCGCCCCAACCCAATCCAATCCGGCTCGCCCCAGCCCAGCCCGGCCTGGCTCGGCCCAACCTGGCCCGGCTCGGTCGGTTGGTCCTGCCGACCGACCGGCGCCCCGAGATTCTCGCGAGCCTGAGTACCCACCGACGTGCCCGAGTGCACCCGCGTCCGGCCGCAGCCGGAAAATCCCGGCGGCCGGACGCGGCCATGCCCTATGCTCTGCCCGGCCGCATCGAGCGGCCCCTGCACACGGAAGGGAGGCCCGAGATGTACGCGTTCCCTCCGGCGCCTCCGCGGATCGCCTGACCGATCCCGCGCGCGCCTCCTGATCTTCGCCTCGGAGGCAGCTCCACATGAAGTTCCGTTCCATCGCCGCGGCCGATTTCGCCCGCATCCCGCACCGCACCGTTCCGTTCGACTGGGCCACTGCCGTGCAATACGACGAACGCCGCACCGCAGGCCAGTACCGTCCGCAGTGGACCTGGCTGGCTGAGGACGGCGACCGAGTCCTGGCCCGCGCCATGTGGTGGGGCTTCGGCGACGGCGAACACCCACTCGCCCTGGACTACCTGTACGTGCACCACTCGGTCGCTGACCCCGCCACCCTGGTCGGTGACCTGCTCAACGCGGCCCACGAGACGTTCCTGGCCGAAGGCGCGCCGGAACTGCCCGCCTACCACCTCAAGCTGCCGCTGAACTGGCGCGCCGACCCGGCGTCCGTTGCCGCGGTCGACTGGCGGCGCACCGCCGCCGCCCGCGCCGGGCTGAGCGAGGACAACGAGCGCCTGCGCTACGAGTGGACCCCGGCCGACGGCCTGCCGGAACCACCCGCACGCCTGGACTTCCGTCCCGAACCCGACGACGACGTGATGCTGTCGGTGTTCCGCCGCCTGACCGAGGGCAGCCTGGACACCGAGACCCGGCGCGGTGTCACCGCGGTCGGTGTGGACGCGCACGCCCGAGCCGACTTCGAGTTCTACCGCGACCAGATGCCCGGCCCCCGCGAGTGGTGGCGGTTGGCCTACACCGCGGGTGGCGACCTGGTCGGTCTGGCCCTGCCTTCGCGCAACGCGAGCAACGCCGTCGTCGGCTACCTGGGCGTGCTGCCCGAGCACCGAGGCCACGGTTACATCCATGACCTGCTCGCGCACATCACCCGCCACCACGCCGAACTGGGCGCGTCCAGGGTGGTCGCGGACACCGACCTGGTCAATCAGCCGATGGCCGCGGCCTTCACCCGTGGGCGCTACCGCAACATCGAGATGCGCCTGGTGTTCAGCGCACCCCACTGACCCAGCGGTCCAGCACGTCGTCGATGGTGTCGCGAATCCGTTCCCTGGCAACGGTTCGCGGCACCCCGGCCATCAGCATCGCGTCATAGCCGGTGTCCTCGTGCCGGATCGAGGCGATCACCGCCCGCCGGGTCGCGCCCTCGTCGAGGGCCTGGCCGGCGGCGGACCGCCCGACCCGGCCACTGCTGCGCGCACCCGCGTGCCGAGCGATCGCCTCGGCGCGCGCGGGCGCACAACCCGGGAACAGCCGCAGGATCTCCGCGGCGAGCCGGTCCTGGAACTCCAGGTCTTGCTCGCCACGGCGAACCGCGTCCCGCTCCCGTCGCCGCGAGCGCACCTCAGCGTCGGCGAAACACTGCTCCTCCGCCGCTTCGAGGGCGCTCTCCTCGACGAGCAGGCCCAGCCGGTCGAACCGCTTGCGTGACCGGTTGAACCGTTGCACCACCGCGGACAGCGTGCTCGCCTTCTTCGCCCGGCGGGTCAGCGTGGCGTCGCCGGCCGGCAGGAACACCAGGTGGTACAGGTCAGCGCACTCCAGGCAGTACGGCCGGTTCTCCTCGACGAACTGGTAGGTGTCCGAACCACCGCAGTCCGCGCAGACCCAGCCACCCTCAGCCCGCAGGACCACCAGATCGGGTGCCGACTTCTGGCGTTGGACCACCCGATCCCGTTGCGCCTGCGAGAGTCCTGCCGCCAGCCAGTGCGTGCTGAACCGGCGTTCGGCTGAGGATGGACCGGATCCAGTGAACCGCAGCGGCCGCCGATCCCGGGTCGCCGCAACGTAGTCCACCACTTCGGTGGTCAGACCTTGTTGCCGTGCCCAGTGCTCGAGGAGCCCGAGTGCGGCGTCCACCTTGTCCGGCGGCACCGTCATCGCTTCGGCGAGTGAGCCGATCCGGCCCTGTTCCCAGTCGTCGATCCGCCTGTCGGTCAACCAGCCGAGCCGGTTGAGTACGAGCACCGGGGAGACGAACTTCTTCTTCGCCAGCAACGCCACGGCCGCCTCAGCGACGCGCCGTTCGAGCTTGGACTTGACTGCCTGGACCACCACGCCAGTCTGTCAGGCCGAGGTGGCGACTGGGGAACAGGACAAAATGATCACAGACCTCCGGGTACGGCTGGGAACGTGTGGGGAGATGCTGGGCAGGGGCGGCGCTGCCGGGATCGCTGGCGCCACACGAAGCATACCGCCGTTCGAGCCGCCGGCTCCCCGGAAAATCACCGGCTTTCCGGGGGCATGATCGCGCGAAACCGCTTACAGATATCGTTGACCTGCAAGGAATATCGATGCCGGTGCCGACGAGGGTCGATTGTTGTCAACGGATCGGGTGATGATTGGCCGATCTGGCGCGCATCGCCCGTAGGCTGAACTCGTGGCCACGATACTTGTGGTCGCTGAAGTTGTTGCAGCGCAGTCGAATTGGTTCAGCAGGCCCCCTGGTCCGTACGTGCCACGGGGTGGAACTCGATCATCAGAATGTGCGCTACGATGCGTTCAGGCGGACCGAGACTCGGGACTCGACCGCTGTGCACGCCGAACCTGAGCATCCCGAGCATATACAGCAACTTCTTCCCAGTGACCTCATGTCGCGGGACTTCGGGCCTGAGCTGCGGCCCCATATCTCAGTGAACAGAGCATCAACCGTGCCGGGCAGGTGCGTGTGTTGCCACTCGAACATCCCAACAAATGTTCCCTGGAGGTGGAATGCGCTGATATGTCCACAGTGGACTGTCATCTGACACGATGCGAACAGACCCCAGTCGGGTTCCGGTGTGCGTCGCCCAGCTTGCCTGATTGTCCGGACTGACCCGGTTGACTTGTCCGGCTCTGCCGTTGAGGAGGTGAAAACGCCGGCAGGGCTGGACATCCAGGGTCGGACGGTCAACCGCAGGCGACAGTGACGATCGCGCGCCACTGATCGATTGCCGGCGCGGCTTGTGGCCACCACGTGGGCCGGCACCACGTGGCTGCCCGAGGCGCTCCAGCGGTCGAGTCGGCTCAGGGGTTTCGCACGGTCGCGATGACATCCACCTCCAGCAACGCCTCCGGCCGGAACAGCCGGGACACCTGCACGGTCGTGCTTGTGGGCGGGTCGACTGGGAACAGTCGGCGGCGTACCGCGCCATAGGCAGGCAGGTCGTCCATATCCGTCAGGTACGAGCGGATGTTGACGACATCGGCCAGGGTCGCGCCATGCGCGTCCAGCAGGGCGGTGATGGTGGCGAAGACGTTCTCCGCCTGCACCCGCATGTCCCGGTCCGGCAGGGGCCGGCCATCATCGGTGACCGCGATCTGTCCGGACAACACCAGCAATGCGCCGCTGCCCAGGTCGATTCGGGCGACCTGCGAGTAGTTCGCGAAGGGGCCAGGGGCATTGGCTGGGTTGTCGAAGGAGGTCCGCATGGCGGTGACGCTAGGCGTGCGGTCGACATGCGACCAGCGACTGTTTCGCACAGGTGCGATGCGAACTGGGCATGGCACCTGTGCGGGCGGCGGGCTGCCGTCGACCGTGGCCTGGCGGGTGCTGGGTCTGGGTGCCGCGCACGTCCGGGCCGGACTGTTCCGGATTGTTTCGGCTGGGCGAGGCTGCTCCGCCTGAGCGTCGTCTGTGCCCGAGGGCCATCTGTGCCTGAGGGTCGTTTGTGCCTGAGCCACGTCGCGGTGGTTGAGCGGTTGCTTCGCGGGTTCGACGGCTTTGCCTGGTCGAGCTGGGTTTCCTGGCTTGGGTGGCGTTGTGTTGGTTGTGCCCGGCTGCCGGGTCTGACCGGTGCTGCCTTGGCCGGGTGGTTGGGTCGATTCCGCCCGCACGTGGTCGGCGAGATCACTGGGGCGGAGCTTGGGTTGTCTGGGAAAGCGTTGGCACCCAATAGGACTGGGCCTCGGCGCGGGTGCCCCAGTGCCGGAGACCGTGTTGGGAAAGGAGACTCTTGGAGGTGAGGCTTACTGCGTGAGCACCCGCCACGGGCTGCCGTGACGCGGTGGCTGGTGCCGTCGTGGTGTGGCGGTGCTGGGTGCGTGGCGGGGTAGGTTGCGGGGATGCGTGCCAGTCGGTTGTTGTCGGCTTTGCTGTTGCTGCAGACGCGTGGGCGGATGTCGGCCAGCGAGTTGGCTGCTGAGCTGGAGGTCTCGGTGCGGACCGTGTACCGGGACATGGAGGCGTTGTCCTCGGCTGGGGTGCCGGTGTACGGCGACGCCGGGCGGTCTGGCGGGTACCAGTTGGTGGATGGGTACCGGACCCGGTTGACGGGGTTGACCGCCGCGGAGGCGGAGTCCTTGTTCCTCACCGGGATTCCGGGGCCTGCGGCGGAGCTTGGGCTCGGAGGTGTGCTGGCGGCGGCGGAGTTGAAGTTGCTGGCGGCGTTGCCTGGGGAGTTGCGGGTTCGGGCGGAGGCGTTGCGGGGGCGGTTCCATCTGGACGCGGCCGGGTGGTTTCGGCCGGTGGACCGGGTGCCGATGCTGGGTGGGATCGCGGCGGCGGTGTGGGAGGGCGAGCGGATCGCCGTGCGGTACCGGCGGTGGCGGGAGCCTCGGGAGGTCGAGCGGGTGCTGGAGCCGCTGGGGCTGGTGGTGAAGGCGGGGCTTTGGTATCTGGTGGCGCAGGGGGTGGAGCAGCCTGGGCGGGTGCGGACCTATCGGGTCGCGGAGGTGTTGGAGCTGACGCGATTGGGAGAGGGGTTTGTGCGGCCGGGGGATTTTGACCTGGCCGTGTACTGGAGTGAGTGGGCTCGGCGGTACGAGCGGGAGATGCTGGTGGGGACGGCGGTGGTTCGGTTGTCACCCAAGGGGATGTCCCGGCTGGCGTATGTGTACGGGGACACGGTGGCCGCGGCGGTGGTGGGCAGCGCGGGGGAGCCGGATGAGCGTGGGTGGGTGGTCGCGGACATGCCGATAGAGCAGGTCGCCGTAGCGCATGACGACCTGCTCAAGCTCGGTGCGGAGGTGGAAGTGCTTGCGCCGCAGGAGCTACGGACCCTGCTGACGGAGTCCGTGCGTACGCTGGCGGCGGCGTACCTCAGGTGATCTCAACGTGCGGCGGCTGTGTCCCAGCCTTGGCGCAGCAAGGTGTTTCGACTCCTTTCTGTTGACGACAGGTACGGGGTGCGACCACGTGGATTGGGCCCGCGGGGACGGTCGCGTGGGACACGAACGCCGGGCGGGAGAAGACATCGGTCCACAGCGGACAGTGGGGCGGCGGAATTTCGCGCAGCCTTGTACGCCGTGGATCCGATGGCGGGGAGCGCTGGAATCGTGGGTATTTCTCCGGAATGGTGACCGGGAACCCACGAGGGGCCGGTCACCGGCCTGGGCGGGACTCGCCCTTTCGCTTCAGCAGCATGACCGAATCATCCCGGATGTTCCGCGCCCTCCGCAAGAGAGTTCTTCTCCAGCGAACAACAAAGTGGGGTGCCTGGGTTGGCTGAGGGGTGGGGTGGTGGATCAGTCGAGCAGTTTGGCGAGCAGGGCCGGGTGGTTGGACAAACCCTCCTGGATCATGGCCTTGCTCCACTGTTCGCCCTGCTCGAAGTCCACAGTGGACCAGTCGATGCCGCCGAGCGGGGGCTGGGGGTCGTACTCGATGCCGGTCTGCACGCCCCGGGCGACTTCCGGGCCGGCCAGCAGCTGCACCACGTGCAGGGCGGCGTCGATGCCCGCGGCGACGCCGGCCGCGGTGATGAACCTGCCGTCGGTGACCCAGCGTTCGGCCACGGGGGTCGCGCCGAACCTGGGCAGCAGGTGGCGGCAGGCCCAGTGGGTGGTGGCGTTGCGTCCTTCGAGCAGGCCGGCGGCGGCCAGCAGCAGGGAACCGGTGCACACCGACAGGGTCAGTTCGGTCTGGGGGCTGGTGGTGCGGAGGTAGTCCAACAGCTCTTCGTCGGCCATGGCGCGGAAGGTCGGGCCGCCGCCACCCGGGACCAGCAGCGCGTAGGGGGCGGGGGCCTCGGCGTAGGTGTGGGTGGCGGACAGGTTCAGGGGCAGGTCGGTGGGGAGGGGGTTCGTGGTGGCGGAGACCGTGATCGTGCGGTAGGGCAGGCCGAGTTGGGTCAGGGAGGCGAGCACCTGGAGGGGACCGACCAGGTCGAGCGGGGTCAGGCCGGGGTAGAGGACGAAGGCGATGGTGCGGACTTCGGTGGTCATGGGTCCAGCCTGGCGGGTGGTGTGGAGGCGGCGGCGGGCGATGTCCGGAAACCTGCGGTCCTTGTCTGACGGACATGGGGCGTTAGGTTGGCGGTATGGCGACCGGGGACCGGCGGGTGGTGATCATTGGCTATGACCAGGCGGAACTGCTGGACATCGCGTGTCCGAGCGATGTGCTGGACGCGGCCAATCGGCTCGGGGTGACGCCGCGGTACGAGATCCGGCTGGCCAGCATGGGTGGGCGGGCGGTCCGATGCGCCTCGGGGCTGACGCTGGCCGCGCAGGTCAAGTTGGAGCAGGTGGCCGGGCCGGTGGACACGATGATCGTGGCCGGGGGCTGGACCTATCTGGAACAGGCCGAGGACCAGCGGTTTCTGGACCAGGTGCGGCGGGTGGCCCGGATGAGCAGGCGGGTCGCGTCGGTGTGCGTGGGGTCGACGCTGCTGGCCGCGGCGGGATTGCTGGACGGGCGGCGGGCGACCACGCACTGGTTCTACGCGGACAAGATGGCCGAGCACTACCCGGCGGTGACCGTCGACCCGGCGCCGCTGTTCATCAAGGACGGGTCGGTCTACACCTCGGCCGGGGTGACCAGCGGGCTGGACCTGACCCTGGCCCTGGTCGAGGAGGACCACGGGGCCGTACTGGCGCGGGCGGTGGCTCGGAACCTGGTCACCTACCTGCAGCGGCCGGGCAACCAGGCGCAGGTGAGCGTCTACGTCGCCGCGCCACCGCCGGAACACGCGGTGGTGCGCGAGCTGGTGAACCTGATCGAGGCCGATCTGGCCGCTGACCTGCGGACCAGCACCCTGGCCTGCCGGGCGGGACTGAGCACCCGGCACCTGGCCCGGTTGTTCGAGCAGCAGCTGGGCAGCACGCCGAGCCGGTACGTGCGCGGCGCGCGGACCAGGGCCGCGGCGCGGCTGCTGGAGTCGACCCGGTTGCCGTTGACCGGGGTGGCGGCGCGCTGCGGGTTCAGCTCGACCGAGACCCTGCGGCAGGCCTTCCTCGACCACTTCCAGACCTCGCCCTCGGTCTACCGGATGGTGCACCGCAGACGGGCGGCGGCGGGCTGACCTCGGGTGGGCTGACCTGGGCGGGGCCGGTTGTGGGGATCGCGGATGCGGGGCCGATGGCCGGGTTGGGTTTGGGTCGGGATCGGGTCGGCGAGCGGCCGTGCGCCGGTGCTGGTGAGGGCCGGGATCGGGTCGTGGACTGGGCCGCTGAGGGGCCGGGATCGGGTCGTGGGCTGAGCTGCTGAGGGGCCGGGATCGGGTCGTGGGGTGGGCCGCTGAGGGGCGGGATCGGGTCGTGGGCTGAGCTGGTGAGGGGGCTGGGTTGGGCCGGAAGAACCACCGTTGGGGGCGCTGCGCGTTCGGCTGTCCCCCGTTAGCCTGAAGCGGGTCGGCCGGTGTCGATCGAAGGGTGTTGCCATGCGGATCGCGGATGTCCTGCGCACCAAGGGTTCCACTGTTGCCACGGTCGAACCGGGCAATACGGTCACCGAGTTGCTCACGGTGCTCGCCGAGCACAACGTGGGCGCGCTGGTCGTGGTGGGGCCGGATGGGACCGTGGTGGGCATCGTGTCCGAGCGGGATGTGGTGCGGCGGCTGCGGGAACGCGGGGCCGAACTGCTCAGCGGCACGGTCGCGGAGATCATGACCGCCGCCGTGGTGACCTGCACACCGCAGGACACCGTGGACAACCTGACCGTCCTGATGACCGAGCGGCGGATCCGGCATGTGCCGGTGCTCGTCGATGGCAGGCTGGCCGGGATCGTCTCCATCGGGGACGTGGTGAAGTCGCGGATCAGCCAGCTCGAAGAGGACCACGAGCACCTTCAGGCCTATATCGCCCAGGGCTGAGAAATTCGCGGTGGCGCGGTCGCTGGGCTGGTCCTAGCGTTCGTTGTCATGTCACGTATCGCTTTTCTCGGCCTCGGTCGCATGGGTGTGCTGATGGCGGGCCGGTTGCTGGCCGCCGGGCACGAGCTGACCGTGTGGAACCGGACCGCGGCCAAGGCCGACCCGCTCGTCCAGCGTGGGGCGCGGGTCGCGGACAGTCCCGCCGCGGCGGTGGACGGGGCTGAGCACGTCATCACCATGCTCGCCGACGGCGACGCGGTGAACGAGGTCATCTTCGGCACCGGGGGCGCGGCCGGGAAGCTGGCCACCGGGGCGACCGTGGTGGAGATGTCCACCAGCGGGCCCGGGGCGGTGCGCGAGTTGCGCGCGCGGATGCCCGAGGGGACCACGCTGGTCGACGCGCCGGTCAAGGGCACGTTGCCGCAGGCCGAGGGCGGCACCCTGGACATCTACGTGGGGGGCACCGAGGCCGAGTTCGCCGCGGTCGTGGACGTGCTCTCGGTGCTGGGCAACCCGGTTCGGGTGGGCGAGGCCGGGGCGGGGGCCGCGTTGAAGCTGGTGGTCAACGCGATCACCGCGACCGTGCCGGTGCTGGTCGGCGAGGCGATGGCGCTGGCCGACGAGCTGGGGGTGGAGCAGGGCACGGCCTGGGACGCGCTGGCCGGGTCGGCGGTCGGTGGGATGGCGAAGCGGTTGCGGGAGCAGAACGAGACCGCGGGGCTGCCGATCACGTTCTCGCTGGAACTGGCCGCGAAGGACCTGCGGCTGGCGCTGGAAGCGGGGGCGGCCGAGGCTGGGGTGATCGCGGCGGCTCGGCGGGAGCTGGGTGCGGCGGCGGAGGCCGGGCTTGGTGGGCGGGACTTCAGTGCCGTGGTGGCACATCTGCGCGCCAAGGGCTGAGGGGAACGGGAGAGAGCCGCGGGGAGCGGGGCAGGCGGTCCGGCGCGAGGGGACTGCGAGGACGGGGAGCGGGGCAGACAGGTCTGGAGCGGGAAACGGTGGGCCGGCCGGCGGCTAGTTCTCGCTGTGCTTCTGCGCGAACTCGGTCAGCGGCACCGGGACCGCACGCAGCGTGCGCAGGATCTCCGCCTCCCTGGTCAGCATCCGGCGGACCAGCCGCAGCCGCCGGATCGGGCAGGTCTCCTCCAGCAACCGCTGCTGGTCCTCCAGGGTGAGCATGCAGTCGGCGGCCAGTTCGTGGGACAGGGAGGCGACGTCGGCTGTGTTGCTGGGTTCCTTCCAGTCCTCCTGCCGCCACGCGGTGGTGCAGTAGCGGCGGTGGGCGGCGCGGGCGGCGTCGGCGAGCACCGTGGGTTTGGGGCCAAGGGCCGGTTCCGCGTCGGGCATCCACTCGACCTGGCCGATCAGGTAGGGGGCGCTGGTGCGGTCCACCTCCAGCAGCCGGAAGCGGCGTTGACCTCGGACGACCACGTCGTACTGGCCGCCGTCGAGTCTGCGCACGTCGCGCAGCAACGCGGTGCAGCCGATGTCGTGCACGGCCTCCAGGTTGTCCTCGCCGACCTCCCAGCCCTGTTTGACCGCGACCACGCCGAAGCTGCGACCGGGCACGGCGCCGGTCACCAGGTCCACCATCAGCTGCCGGTAGCGCGGTTCGAAGATGTGCAGTGGCAGCGAGGCGCCCGGCAGCAGCACCGTGCCCAACGGGAACAGCGGCAGTGTGTCGGTCACCCGTTCACGTTACGACGAGCCGGTCGAGCCCGCTGGCCGATTTCCCCCTGGCGGACGCAACACCGCGAACGGATCAGTCACCTCCAAGCCCTTGCCCGGGAACCGGAACAACGCAGCTGGGCGGCCTCCGGACGGGCCCGGCGGGGCGGTGTGGCCGGTGGGTTCCAGCAGGCCGCGGCGGGACAGCACGCGTTGCAGGTTGGTCGCTGACACCCGGTAGCCGAGCGCCGCTGAATAGAGCGAACGCAGCGCCGAGACGGTGAACTCCGGCGGGGCCAGGGCGAAGCCGATGTTGGTGTAGGACAGCTTGGCGCGCAGCCGGTTGCGGGCGCGGTGCACGATGGCCTCGTGGTCGAAGGCGGTCGGCGGCAGCGCGTCCACCGGGTGCCAGGCGGTGTCGGCCGGGATGGCCGGGTCCACGTCGTAGGGGACCAGGCCGAGGAAGGCCGTGGCGACCACCCGTTCGCCCGGCACCCTCTCAGGGGCTGAGAACACCGCGAGCTGCTCGACGTGCGGCACTCCGCGCACATCGACCTTCTCGCCCAGTTGCCGCCGGACCGATGCCTCGACGTCCTCGCTGGTCCCGAGCCTGCCGCCGGGCAGGGACCACCGGCCGGCATGGGGTTCGCGGGCCCGTTCCCAGAGCAGCGCCTGGAGTGATCCTGCTCGCACCTGGAGTACCGCGGCCAGAACCTCATGTGCCGCATGACCCTTTTGGCTGATACCATCACCCATAGTTTTCGATTCTAAGGCGAAAACCTGGTTGACGGCCACTCGGCACGCTCGGGTGGAGCAAGGAGGACGACATGGCCGCTACTGCGTGGTTGGAGCGGACCGACCTGACTCCGTACGGCGGCGTCGAGCCGAACGCGGAGTGGGCCGCCGAGGTGCGCAGGCTGGCCGAGGAGCGCGATGCGGTGCTGCTGGCGCACAACTACCAGCTCCCCGAGATCCAGGACATCGCTCACCACACCGGTGACTCGCTCGCGCTCAGCCGCATCGCGGCCGAGAGCGAGGCCTCGACCATCGTGTTCTGCGGTGTGCACTTCATGGCCGAGACCGCCAAGATCCTCAGCCCGGAGAAGACGGTGCTGATCCCGGACGCGCGGGCGGGCTGCTCGCTGGCCGACTCGATCGACGCCGACCAGCTGCGGGCCTGGAAGGCCGAGCACCCCGGCGCGGTGGTGGTCTCCTACGTCAACACCACCGCCGAGGTGAAGGCGGAGACCGACATCTGCTGCACCTCCTCCAACGCGGTGGACGTGGTCCGCTCGATCCCGGAGGATCGGGAGGTGCTGTTCCTGCCGGACCAGTTCCTCGGCGCGCACGTCCGCCGGGTGACCGGCCGGGACAACCTGCACATCTGGGCGGGCGAGTGCCACGTGCACGCCGGGATCAACGGTCCCGAACTCGCCGAGAAGGCCGCGGCCAACCCGGATGCCGACCTGTTCATCCACCCCGAGTGCGGTTGCGCCACCTCCGCGCTCTACCTGGCGGGCGAGGGCACCGTGCCCGCCGAGCGGGTGCACATCCTCTCCACCGGCGACATGGTCAAGGCCGCTCGGCAGACCAAGTCGAGCACGGTGCTGGTGGCCACCGAGATCGGCATGATCCACCAGCTCAAGCTGGCCGCGCCGGAGATCGACTTCCGCGCGGTGAACGACCGGGCCTCCTGCCGCTACATGAAGATGATCACCCCGGCCGCCCTGCTGCGCGCGCTGCGCGAGGGCAAGGACGAGGTGCACGTGGACCCCGAGATCGCCGCCCGCGGGCGCGCCTCGGTGCAGCGGATGATCGAGATCGGGCAGCCGGGCGGGGGCGAGTGAGGTGCCGCGCTGGGAAGCCGGCGCGGACCTGGTGGTGGTCGGCACCGGGGTAGCCGGGCTGACCGCCGCGTTGCGCGCCACCGAACTCGGGCTGCGCGTGCTGGTGGTCACCAAGGCCGGTGCCGAACAGGGCAACACCCGGTGGGCCCAGGGCGGTATCGCGGTGGTGCTCGACGGCGAGCACGAACCAGGTGACAGCGTCGCCGGACACCTGGGCGACACGCTCACCGCGGGCGCCGGGCTGTGCGAGGAGGTCGCCGCGCGCACCATCCTGGCCGGTGGACCGGCCGCGGTGCGGCGGCTGCGGCGGCGTGGCGCGATCTTCGACGCCCGGCCGGACGGCACCCTCGCGCGCACCAGGGAGGGCGGGCACTCCGCGTTCCGGGTGGTGCACGCCGGCGGGGACGCCACCGGCGCCGAGGTCGAGCGCGCGCTGCTGGCCAGTGCCCGCGACGGGCGGCTGACCATCCTGGAGCGGCACACCGCCGTGGACGTGCTGCGGGCCGAGCCGGTGCAGGTCGGGCCGCGGCCGGGCAGCGCGGTCAGCGGACTGCTCGTGCTGGACGACGCCGGCAACCTCGGTGTGCTCGCCGCGCCGGCCGTGCTGCTGGCCACCGGCGGGCTCGGCCAGCTCTACGCGGCCACCAGCAATCCGGAGGTGGCCACCGCGGACGGGCTCGCGCTGGCCCTGCGGGCCGGGGCCATCGCGGCCGACCTGGAGTTCACCCAGTTCCACCCGACCGTGCTCTACACCGGACCGCAGGCCCGCGGGCGCCGCCCGCTGGTCACCGAGGCGGTGCGCGGCGAGGGCGCGGTGCTGGTGGACGGCGCGGGCGAGCGGGTGATGACCGGTGTGCACCCGCTGGCCGACCTCGCGCCGCGGGACGTGGTGGCCGCCGCGATCACCCGGCGGATGAACGCCACCGGCACCGGCAACGTCTACCTCGATGCCACCAGGCTGGGCCCGGACACCCTCGGCATGCCGTTCGCGCAACGGTTCCCGAGCGTGCACGCGGCCTGCGTGGCGGCCGGGATCGACCCCGCCGTCGATCCCATCCCGGTCGCGCCGGCCTGTCACTACGCCTGCGGAGGTGTCATGTCCACAGTGGACGGACGCACCGGGGTGACCGGGCTGTACGCGGTCGGCGAGGTGGCCAGGACCGGGCTGCACGGGGCCAACCGGCTCGCCTCCAACAGCCTGCTGGAAGGGCTGGTGGGCGGTGAGCGGGTGGCCGAGGCGGTCGCGCTGGACCTGGGCACCGGCCTGGCCGACGGGCACCGCGGGCCGGTGCGGATCGGCAACCCGGTGGCCCGGATCGCCGACCGGGACACCCTGCAACTGACCATGAGCAGGCACGGCGGGATCGGCCGCACCGCGGCCGGACTCGCCGCGGCCGTCGAGACGATCGGCGCGGTCAGCGTGGACTCGCTGCTGCGGACGCGTGCGGATGTGGAGGACGCGGCACTGACCCTGGCCGCCGCGGTGCTGCTGGACAGCGCCGCCGCGCGGACCGAGACCAGGGGCTGCCACGTCCGGTACGACCATCCGGCCACCGACGACCTCGCCTGGCGGCGCAGCATCGCCGTCCGGCTCGGCGCCGACGGCAGGCCGGAGTTGATGCGGTGGACCGCGATGGGAGGTGCGGCGTGAGAGCCGTTGGCGGGGTCGAGTACTGGCGGAGCTGTTCACACCGGGTCTCGGCGAAGCTGGGCCGGGCCGGGCTGGACGTCGATGACGTGCAGCGGGTGATCAGCCTGGCCCTCGGCGAGGACCTACGGTACGGCCCGGACGCGACCACGGACGCGACCGTGCCACGGGAGGCGGTCGCCGAGGCCGACCTCAACCCGCGCAAGGGCGGGGTGCTGGCCGGGGTGGTGGTCGCGCTGGCCGTGTTCGACACGGTGATCGGCGCGGAGAACTACGAGGTCCTCGAACTGCGCAAGGACGGGGAGAAGCTGTCGCCGGGGGAGAGCGCGCTGCGGTTGCGCGGCCCGGTGCGCGGCCTGCTCACCGCCGAGCGGACCGCGCTGAACCTGGTCTGCCACCTCTCCGGGGTGGCCACCGCGACCGCCGCCTGGGTGGACGCGGTCAACGGGACCGGGTGCGTGGTGCGGGACAGCCGCAAGACCATGCCGGGGGTGCGGTTGCTGCAGAAGTACGCGGTGCGCTGCGGCGGCGGGGAGAACCACCGGCTGGGCCTCGGCGACGCGGTGCTGATCAAGGACAACCACGTGGTCGCCGCGGGCGGGGTGGTGCAGGCGCTGAAACTGGCCCGCCAGCACGCGCCGCACCTGCCCTGCGAGGTCGAGGTGACCTCGCTGGAGGAGCTGGACCTGGTGCTCGGCGAGCAGGCCTCGCTGGTGCTGCTGGACAACTTCACGCCGGAGCAGTGCGCCGAGGCGGTGCGCCGGGCGGCCGGGACCGGGACGAAGCTGGAGGCATCCGGCGGGCTGACGCTGGATGTGGCGCGGGAGTACGCGGAGACCGGGGTGGACTACCTGGCGGTGGGTGGGTTGACGCACTCCTCGCCGGCATTGGACCTCGGGCTCGATCTGCGCTGAGGGCCTTGGGGGAGGAAGAGGAGGGGCGCCTGTCCGGGGGGAAGGCGCCCCTTCGCTTTCTCCGGGGGTGGGCAGGGCTTGGGTCAGAGCCTGCGGTTCTCCAGGACCGGGATGGCCTCGCGGGCCTGTTCGACCATGAACGGGTCGATGCTCACGACCAGGACCTCCGGTTCGGCGCCCAGGCCGGCGTGCACGTTGCCGAAGGGGTCGATGACCGCGCTGTAGCCGACGCCGGTCGGGGCGTTGCCGGTGGTCTCGACGCCGGTGGTGGCCGGGTCAGCCTGGCCGCAGGCCACCAGCCAGGTGGTGGAGTCCAGGGCGCGGGCCCTGGTCAGCAGCTCCCACTGCTCGCGCTTGCCCTCGCCCGCGCCCCAGGAGGCAGCCGTGATGATGACGCTGGCGCCGTTGTCGGCCAGGGCCCGGTACAGCTCGGGGAAGCGGACGTCGTAGCAGGTGGTCATGCCGACGGTGACGCCGCCGATCTCGATCGCGACCAGGTCGTCGCCGGGGGCCACCGTCTTGGACTCGGTGAAGCCGAAGGCGTCGAAGAGGTGGATCTTGTTGTAGCCCACCGGGTCGTCGCCGCCGGTGACCAGCAGGGTGTTGTAGACCCGGCCGTCCGGGGCGGGAGTGAACATGCCCGCGACGACCAGCACACCGGCCTCCTTGGCCAGCGTGCCGACCGCGGTGCCCCAGGGACCGTCCACCGGTTCGGCGATCTCGGCCAGCTTCGGGCCGCCGAAGCAGGCCATCGTGGCCTCGGGGAAGACCACCAGCTCGGCGCCCTGGTCGGCGGCCAGGCGGATGCCCTCCCGAACCAGCTCCAGGTTCTTGGCGGGGTCGGCGCCTGACACGATCTGACACAGGCCGATTCGCACTCTGGGTCCTCCTAGAACTCCGCGGCAAGCTGGCACACACAGTGTGACCTACTTGTATACTTCCAGTATGCAAGGGGGTGTCTGATGGCCAGTGGCCGTGACCGTGCCTATGAGTTCCTCAAGGACACGGTGCTGGGTGATCCGGCCATGCAGGGGCAGTTCATCAACGAGCAGGAACTCGCTGACCGTATCGGTGTGTCGCGTACTCCCATCCGCGAGGCGTTGCTGATGCTCGCGGCCGAGGATCTCATCCGCCTGGTGCCGAAGAAGGGCGCCTACATCCCGATCATGACCATGCGGGAGATCAAGGAGCTGATGGAACTCCGGGAGATGCTCGAACGGCACGCCGCCGCGCGCATCCTGGAGGGGGACCGGAGCGCGCTGAAGGAGATGGCGGTGGCGCTGGAGACCCAGCGCGGGCTGCTCCTCGCCGAGGACCCGCGCGAGTTCATCGAGTGGGATCGGCGCTTCCACGCGGCGCTGGTGGCGGCCTCGGGGAATCAGCTGCTGGTGCGGGTCTACGACGGGTTGCGGGCCCGGCAGGTCACCGTGGGGGTGGCCGCGCTCGGCCGGGCGGCCGGGCGGCGGGAGGACGTGCTGGCCGAGCACGAGCTGATCCTCAACGCGCTGAGCGAGGGGGACGGGCTGGCCGCGTCGCTGGCCATCACGACGCATCTGCAGGCGACGCTGAAGGTGCTGCTGGCGGGCTGAGCCGCTCCTCGGTCGGGTCGGGGTCGCGGCCCAGTGCCACGCCGATGAGGGTGATCACGCCGGTCAGGCCGAGGTAGGCGGCCAGCGCCAGCCAGTCGTGGTACTCGGCGAGCAGGTAGGTGAACAGCAGCGGGGCGATGGCGCCGCCGATCACCCCGGCCAGGGTGTAGGCCAGTGAGCTGCCGGTGTAGCGCAGCCGCGGGGTGAACTGCTCGGAGATGAAGGCGGCCTGCGGGCCGAACAGGGCCGAGTGGATCACCAGGCCGCCCAGCACGCCGAGGATGAGCGCGGGCAGCGAGCGGGTCTCGGCCAGCGGGAAGAAGACGAACGGCCAGGCCATCGCGGCGACGGTGGCGATGGCGTACATCCGGCGCCTGCCCCAGCGGTCCGAGAGCGCGCCGGCCAGTGGGATCAGGAAGACCTGGACCGCGGAGCCGATCAGCACCGCGGCCAGTGCCCAGCCGCGCGGCACGCCCAGTTCCTGGGTGGCGTAGGTCAGCACGAACACCGCGAACAGCGCGTAGAGCACGTCGGGGCAGACCCGGCAGAGCACCGCGGCGAGCAGGGCGCGGCGCTGGGTGGTGAAGACCTCGGTGATGGGTGCGGTGGGGCGGTCGCCGCTGTCGGCGATGGCCTGGAAGACCGGGGTCTCCTCCAGCCGGGCGCGGATCCACAGGCCGAAGAGCACCAGCACCGCGGAGAGCAGGAAGGCCACCCGCCAGCCCCAGGCCAGGAAGTCCTCGGCACTCATGGACACCCCGAGCAGCGCGATCACGCCGTTGGCCAGCAGGGTGCCCAGCGGCGGGCCGACCTGGGCCGCGGAGGCCCAGAAGCCGCGGCGGGCCGGATCGCCGAACTCGCTGGAGAGCAGCACCGCGCCGCCCCACTCACCGCCAAGGCCGACGCCCTGGGCGAAGCGCAGCACGACCAGCAGCACCGCGGCGGTCACGCCGATGTCGTCGTGGGTGGGCAGCAGGCCGATCGCGAAGGTGGCCACGCCGGTGATCATCAGCGTGATGACCAGTACTTTCTTCCGGCCGATCACATCACCCAGGCGGCCGAAGACGAAGCCGCCGAGTGGCCGGGACAGGTAGCCGACCGCGTAGGTGGAGAAGGCCAGCAGGGTGCCGGAGAGCGGGTCGTGGCTGGGGAAGAACAGCGCGCCGAAGACCAGGGCCGCGCTGGAGGAGTAGATCGCGAAGTCGTACCACTCCAGCGCGGTGCCGCTCAGGCTCGCGGTGAAGGCCCTGATCAGGGATCGCTGGTTATGCATGCCTAATACTTGCTGTATACAAGACGTATGCGCAAGAGCGGAGAGGCACGATGACCCAACTCAGCTTCGAACTGCCCGGTGGCGAGACCGTCCGGACCACGGTGAACACGCTGCTCAACGCCGGGTACGCCGGGCGCAGCCAGGCCGAGGTGGCCGCGCACGTGGCCGAGCTGGCACAACTCGGCGTGCCCGCCCCGACCGTCACCCCCTGCCTCTATCCGGTCGCGCCCTACCTGGCGTTGCAGACCGGCGAGGTGCCGGTGCAGCACGAGCGGACCTCCGGTGAGGCCGAGTGGGCACTGGTCATCACCGAGGCCGGGGTGCTGCTCACGGTGGCCTGCGACCACACCGACCGCGCCCTGGAGGTGCACGGGGTGGCCTGGAGCAAGCAGGCCGGGCCGGACGTGCTGGGCAGGCAGGCCTGGCGCCTGGACGAGGTGGCCGACCGGGTGGACCGGCTCACCCTGACCGCCTGGGTCATCGGCGTCGACGGCGTCGAGCAGCTCATCCAGCAGGGCACCATGGGCGACCTGCTGACCCCGGCCTACTGGCTGGAGCGGCTGCGCGCGGACGGGCTGGCCGAACCGGGCACCGTACTGCTCTCCGGCACCATCCCGATGAAGCCCGGCGTGGACCAGTTCGCCGACGCCTGGCGGGTCGAGCTGGGCGATCCGGATACCGGCGCGCGTATTTCCTGTGCGTACACGGTGCGGAGGCTGCCCGCACCGGTCGGCTGAACCGGGGGTGCTAATGCAAGAGAGTGGCAGCTAGGGTCTGCGGCGTGAAGCGCCGACAGGTTGCCCTCCTGCTGCCCACCATGATCGCATCCGTCGCGGTCGCCGCCGCCTGCACCACGCCGACGGCGGCGCCCGACCGCAAGGCGGGCACGGACCGCACCGCGATGACCCTCGCCGACGGCTACGAGCCGGAAAGCCTCAACCCGCTGCTCGGCTACGGCGAGGAAGGCGTGTCCAAGCTCTTCGACGGCCTGGTCGAGCACCAGGCCGACCGCTCGGTGCGCCCGGTGCTGGCCGCCGACCTGCCCAAGCCCGGCCCGGACGGCAGGTCCTGGACGGTGAAGCTGCGCACCGGGATCAAGTTCCACGACGGCACCCCGTTCACCGCCGAGGACGTGGTGGCCACCTACCGCGCGGTGCTCGACCCGGCCTACGCCTCGACCGTGAAGTCCTCCTTCGGCATGCTCACCGGTGTGGTGCAGCTCGACCAGGAGACCGTGCGGTTCGACCTCGCCTACCCCTACACCCCGTTCGCGCACAAGCTGGTGCTCGGCATCGTGCCCAGCGAGGCCCTCGCCCAGCCCGGCCCGCTGGACAAGAACCCCTTCGGCGCCAAGCCGGTCGGCACCGGCCCGTACCGGCTGGAGGAGTGGCGCAAGGGCGAGAAGATGGTGCTGGCCGCCAACGACGCCTACTTCGAGCGGGTGCCCAAGGTCCGCAAGGTCACCGTGGTCTTCGCCACCGACGACAACGCGCGCGCCCAGCGGATGAAGGCGGGCGAGTTCGACGGCACCGCGTTGCCGCCCGCGCTGGCCAAGACCTTCGAGGGCAACGGCTACCGGCAGATCACCCACCGCAGCGCGGACTACCGCACGGTCACCATGCCGATGGCCAACCCGGTCACCGCGGACAAGAGCCTGCGGCTGGCGCTCAACCACGCGGTGGACCGGCAGGGCATGATCAACGCCTTCCTGGCAGGCAAGGGCGCGCCCGCCTCCACCCCGATCCCGCAGGCGCTGCCCGAGTTCGTCGAACCCGCCGCGCAGTTCCGGTTCGACCGGCCGGAGGCCGAGCGGATCCTGGACCAGACCGGCTGGGTCAAGGGCGGCAACGGAATGCGCGCCCGCGGCGACCTCGCGGCCAGCTTCACGCTGATGTACCCGGTGGGCGACGCGGTGCGCAAGGACCTCGCGCAGGCCTTCGCCTCCGACGCCAAGGCGGTCGGCATCGAGGTCAAGCTGGAGGGCCTTGGCTGGGAGGCGATCGAGCCGCGGATGGGCCGGGACGCCCTGGTGCTGGGCGGCGGCAACCCGTTCGACCCCGACCTGAAGGCATATCCGTTGCTGCACAGCAGCTTCGGCGGCGACGGCTTCAACAACCCCGGCCGCTACTCGAACCCGGCCGTGGACCGCGCGCTGGAAGCCGGTCGCCGCGAGGCCGACCCGGCGCAGCGGGTGGCGCAGTACCGGGAGTTCCAGCGTGCCTACGCCGCCGACCCCGGCATGGTGTTCCTGGCCTTCCTGGACCACACCTACGTGGTGCGCGAGGGCTGGACCGGCTACCAGGAAGTGGTGGACCCGCACACGCACGGCCTCACCTGGGGCCCGTGGTGGAACCTCCAGGACTGGACCCCACAGGGGTGAGCGCCGGCGCGCCCAGCCGGGCCCGGTCCATCGGGCTGCTCGCCCTGCGCCGCCTGGCGTTCGCGATCCCGGTGCTGCTGGTGGTCGCGGTCGCGGTGTTCCTGCTGGGCGCGGCCTCGCCGTTCGACCCGGTGTACCAGTACTACGGCGTGCAGATCTTCGGCGCCGGCGCGGAGGACGTGGCCAGGGCGCGGGCCCAGCTCGGGCTCGACGACTCGGTGTTCGTCCAATTCGGACGGTGGGCTGGCACCCTGCTGAGCGGGGATCTCGGTGCCAGCCGGTCCTTCCGGCAGCCGGTGGCCGAGGTGATCGCCGAACGCCTGCCCTGGACCCTGCTGCTGGTCACCACCGGCCTGCTGCTGGCGGTGCTGATCGCGCTGGTGCTCGGCGTGTTCGCGGCCTGGCGGCAGGGCGGCTGGCTGGACCGCGTGGTGACCGCGACCGGCCATGCGCTGGAAGGGATTCCGCCGTTCGTGCTCGGACTGGTCGCGGTGGCGGTGTTCACCCTCGGCCTGGGCTGGCTGCCCGGCGGTGGGCTCACCGACGCCGGTGCGGAGGCCACCGTCGGTCAGGTGGCCACCCACCTGGTGCTTCCCGCGGTGGTGCTCGGGGTGTCCCAGTCGCCGTGGCTGATCCTGCACATCCGGCAGTCCCTGCTGACCGTGCTGGCCGAGGATCACGTGACCGGCGCGCGGGCGCGTGGGCTGGGTGAGCCGATGGTGGTGCTGCGGCACGCGTTGCCGACCGCGCTGCTGCCGTTCGTCACCCTGCTCGGGGCGCGGGTGCCGGAACTGGTGACCGGTGCCGTCCTGGTCGAGGAGGTCTTCTCCTGGCCGGGAGTGGCCGGTGCGGTGGTGAAATCGGCGCTGGCGGTGGACTTCCCGCTGCTGGTCGCGTTGTCCCTGCTGGCGACCGCGGCGGTGCTGATCGGCTCGCTGCTGGCCGATGTGGCCGCCGCACTGCTGGATCCGAGGGTGGCCACCGATGGCTGAACGTCAAGTGCTGCAACGGGAATGGCGATCGGCCGCGCGTAAGCGGGCAGGTACACCGCGGGGCAGAGGTGCGGCGGGGCGGGCGAGGCTGCGGTTGTGGCTGGGTCTTGGCACCATGCTCGCGCTGGTGCTGGGCGCGATCCTGTTGCCCTGGCTGGGCGGCCTGGACGAGTCCCTTGTGGACTATCAGTCGATCCGGCTGGCGCCCAGCGCCGAGCACCTGTTCGGCACCGACGGCGGCGGGCGGGACCTGCTGCTGCGGACCTTCGCCGGACTGCGCGTCTCCCTGCTCGTGGCGGTGCTGTGCGCGGTGCTGTCCACCGTGCTCGGCGTGCTCATCGGCGGACTGTCCGGATTGGTCGGCGGCTGGCCGGACCGGTTGCTGATGCGCCTGGTCGACACCGTCAACGCGGTGCCGCACCTGTTGCTGGGCATCGTGATCGTCGCGCTCTACCGGGGCAGCCTGACCGCGGTGGTCGCCTCGATCGCGCTCACCCACTGGACCACGGTGGCCCGGATCGTGCGCGCCGAGGTGCTCTCGTTGCGGCAGCGGCCCTTCGTGGACGCGGCCATCTCCGGCGGCTCCTCGCGCCGGCGGGTGCTGCGACGGCACCTGCTGCCCGCGGTGGTGCCGCAGGCCGCGGTGTCCGCGGTGCTGTTGCTGCCGCACGCGGTGTGGCACGAGACCGCGCTGAGCTTCCTCGGCCTCGGCCTGCCGCCGCACCTGGCCAGCATCGGCAACATCCTCACCGAGGGCCGTCAGGCCGTGCTGCTGGGCGCCTGGTGGATCGTGGCCCTGCCGTCGGTGGTGCTGGTGGTGGCCACCCTGGCCGTCTCCGGGGTGGCCGCGGTGTGGCGGGACCGACTGGTGCCGCGTCGACGATCGGAGCTGGCGCTGTGAGCCCCCTGCTGGACGTGCGTGAGCTGTCCGTGCGGTTCCGGCTCGGCCGCGGACGGCCCGAAGTGCACGCGGTCACCGACGTCTCCTTCGCGCTGGCCCCCGGCGAGTTGCTGGCGCTGGTGGGGGAGAGCGGCTGCGGCAAGTCGGTGCTGGCCTCGGCCTTGCTGGGACTGTTGCCGGGCAACGCGATCCTGCGCGGTGAGGCGGTGCTGGCGACCCCGGACCAGGAACCGGTCGAACTGGTGAGCGCACCGGAAAGCGTGCTGTCGCAACGGGTCCGCGGGCGACTGGTCGGGCTGGTGCCGCAGTCGGCGGCCGCGCACCTGACCCCGGTACGGACCGCCGGGGCGCAACTGGTCGAGGCGGTCCGGGTCTTGCGGCCCGAGGAACCCGACCCGCACTGGATCGCCGAGGGGCTGGCCGAGCGGGTCGGACTGGATCCGGTGTTCCTGAAACGGTATCCGCATGAGCTGTCCGGCGGCACCGCACAACGCGTCGCGGTCGCGCTCGCGCTGGCCGGGGATCCGCCGGTGGTGCTGGCCGACGAGCCGACCGCCGGACTGGACCGGCCGCTGGTCGAGCGGACCGTGGATTTGCTGGCCGGACTGGCCGAGGAGGGCCGGGCGGTTTTGCTGATCACGCACGACCTGTCCGCGGCCAGCCGGGTGGCCACCGACCTCGCGGTGATGTACGCGAGCAGGCTGGTCGAACGCGGACCGGCGGCCGAACTCTTCGAAACCCCTTGGCATCCCTACACCGAGGGGCTGCTCGGCGCGTTGCCGGGCGGTGGTTTCCGGGCTATTCCAGGACATCCGCCGGAACTGACCGCGCTGCCAGCGGGCTGCGCGTTCCGGCCGCGCTGCCCGGTGGCCGATGATTGCGGTGGGAGTCCAGAGCTGGTGCGGCACGGGGATCGCTACCTCGCCTGCGGGCCACCGTGCTGAGCGGGACCGGCCTGGTCGCCGGATACCGCAGCGGCGTGCCCGTACTGTCCGAAGTGGACATCCAGATCGCGCGCGGTGAAGTCGTCGGACTCGCCGGGCCAAGCGGGTGTGGCAAGTCCACCCTGGCCAGGGTGCTGACCCTGCTGATGGCGCCGTGGGCCGGGCAGGTCAGCGTGGACGGCGAGCCGGTACGCGGGTTCCGGCACGCCGCGCCACGGGCCCAGCGGACCGCGATCGGGGTGGTCTTCCAGCAGCCCCGGCTCAGCGTGGACCCGCGCTTCACCCTGCACCAGATCGTGGCCGAACCCCTGCGCGCCAACCGGAAACACCCGGTGGACGAGCGGGTGGCCGAGCTGACCGACCAGGTCGGACTCACCGCGGAACTGCTGCGCAGACGACCGCACGAGGTCAGCGACGGGCAACTGCAACGGGCCTGCCTGGCCAGGGCGCTCGCGCTGGAACCGCGCTATCTGGTCTGCGACGAGATGACCGCGATGCTGGACGCCTCCACCACCGCCGCACTGGTCGGCGTGGTGGCCGACCACAGCAACTCCACCGGCACCGGCGTGCTGGCGATCAGCCACGACGAACCGCTGCTGTCGGTGTGGGCGGACCGGGTGGTGCGGTGGCAGCCGACAGGGGAGGAACAATGATCGATCTCGACCGGGTCCGTGCGGACACGCCGGGCTGCCTGGAGCAGGTTTTCCTGGACAGCGCGGGAAGTTCGCTGCCACCCGAACCCGTGCTGGCCGAGGTGCTCGGTCATCTCAGGCGGGAGGCCGAGGTCGGCGGCTACCGGGCGGCGGCCGAACGCGGCGCCGACCTGGACGCCGGCTACCAGGTCGCCGCGGACTTCTTCGGTTGCGCGCCAACCGATATCGCCTTCACCGACAGCGCCACCCGGTCCTGGCTGCTCGGCATGTCCGCGGTGCCGCTGGGCGCGGGCGACCGGATCCTGGTCAGCCAGGTCGAGTACGGCAGCAACGCGATCGCCCTGATGCAGCGGGCCCAGGAGGTCGGCGCCACCGTCGAACTGGTGCCCAGCGCCGAGGACGGCTCGATCTCGGTGCCCGCGCTCAAGGAACTCCTGGACGAGCGGGTCAAACTGGTCTCGGTGGTGCACATGCCCACCAACGGCGGACTGGTCAACCCGGCCAAGGAGATCATCGACGCCGCGCACGAGGTCGGCGCGCTCACCCTCCTCGACGCCTGCCAGACCGCAGGGCAGCGACGGGTGCGGCTGGACGAACTGGGTGCGGACCTGATCTCGGTCACCGGCCGCAAATGGCTGCGCGGACCGCGCGGCACCGGCCTGCTCGTGGTCAACCCCGTTGCCGCGCACCGGCTCCGGCCGCCGCTGATCGACCAGCACTCGGCCGACTGGACCGGGCTCGGCCAGTGGACGCTGCGCCCGGACGCCCGCGTGCACGAGCTGTGGGAGTACTCGGTGGCCGACCGGCTCGGCCTGATCGCCGCCCTGCGCTACGCCGACGAGCTGGGCATCGACCACATCCAGGCCGCCGTGGTCGAACGCGCCGAACTGCTGCGTGCCGAACTGGCCGCGCTGCCCGGGGTCACCGTGCACGACCTGGGCACCGAACGCGGCGGCATCGTCAGCTTCAGCCTGGCCGGGATCGACGGCACGGACGTCAAGAAAGCCTTGCTGGCCAAGAACATCACCCTGTCCGTCGGCGGACCCACCGGGGCGCTGCTGGACATGGCCGCGCGTGGGCTCAGCCAGGTCGTCCGGGCCTCGCCGCACTACTTCGTCAGCCACGCCCAGCTCACCCGGTTCGTGGCCGCCGTCGCGGCGATCGCGGCCTGAACGAACGCGGGGCCACCGTCCGAAGTGGACGGTGGCCCCGCGGTTCAGGCTTTACTACCTCAGCTGGTCACCAGGCGCAGGCCGTAGGCGCCCAGGATCTCGTTCACCGGCTGGAAGTAGATGATGCCCGCGGCCAGGTCGCCACCGGAGGTGACACCCTGGGCCTGGTTGCCGGAGATGAACGACCCACCGGAGTCACCGCGGTCGGCGCGGGCGTTGGTGCGGGTCAGGCCGGTGACCGCGCCCTGGGCGTAGTTCACCGTCTGGTTCTTGGCCTGCACCGAACCGCAGGTCCAGCTGGTGGTCGAACCCGACTTGCAGATCGAGGCGCCCACCGCGGCCTCCGAGGAGCCAGCCACCCGGACGGTGCCGCCGCTGTAGTTGTTCACCACACCGCGCGGGGTCCAGTTCGCGTTCACCGCGACCCAGGCGTAGTCGTTGCCAGGGAAGGAAGAACCGCGGAAGGTGCCCTGCGCGACCTGGTTGAAGCCCTGGGTCGCGGTGCCGGTCCGGCCACAGTGCCCGGCGGTGACGAACCCGCCCTGCACCGAGAAACCGACCGAGCAACGGCCACCCATGTAGTAGGCGTCGCCACCGCGGACGTCGTAGAGCGGCTCGTTCTTCGCCGCCGCCTCGACCACGGAGACCGCACCGCGGTCCACGCCGGTCTTGGCCACGAAGTCCGCGGCCTTGGCGGCCTGACCCGGCTGCACGTTGACCACGACGCGGTTGTTGGCCACGTCCACGTACCAGCCGGAGACGTCGGCAGGCGCCTGGTCCTGGTTGAGCCGGGAGACCACCGAGTCCAGCTTGTTCGCGCTGTGCGCCACGAACCTCGGCTCGGCGCCCGCCGCGCGGACCTCGGCGGCCTTGGCCGCGTCCGTCACGCCGACCACGAGTTTCGCCTGGCCCGCGGCGAAGTGCGCGCCACCGAAGGAATCGGCCAGCGCGGCGCGCAGGCTCTGCTCGACCGTGCCAGCCTTGGTTTCGGCGGCGACCCGCTGCACCGCCTGGTCAGCGGTGAGGCCGAGGTCGTGCTGCATGGCCTCCAGCATCCCCTGGTTCAGCAGGGGGGAGGACTCGGCGGCGGCCGGCAGGGTGGCCGCCACGGTCGCACCGACCGCGAGCGCGAGTGCGGAGGTCACGATTTTCGTGCGTGCGTTCATCATCAAGATTTCTCCAGTGCAGTGGTTACAGGGGGACCACGCTGGACAACCGGCGGAGACCTTGTTCGTTGTCCGTGAGATGAACGCTAGGGAACCTGCCGCAAACGTTGGCACCTCCGATCGTATTGGTGCCACAGCAGTATTGAAGGCGGACATTCTGTTTAAAGGAGAACTTTCGGTCAGAGCGTCCACAAAGGAAAGAACCCCCGGTCGCCGGAGGACGGTGGCGACCAGGGGTTCTGCTTGGGGTTATGCGGGTCAGGAGGTCAGCAGGTCTTGCCGATCACCCGCGGCACACAGTCCGCATAGGACAGCATGAGATCCACCGCGCGGTCGTTGCGAGCAGTCTCACGATTGATCACGGTGTCATTGGGGTAGAAGCCGCCGATGCCGGGGCCGCCGCCGTACATCTCGAAGGTGTAGGACCAGATCTTGTGCTGCCCCCACATCCAGTCGGTGATGTCGCCGTCGGTGACGTAGAGGTCGCTGCCCTGCTCCGGCTTGTAGTTGTTGGTCGCCGCCATCTGCCTGCCCAGGGTCTGGAAGGTCCTGGCCTCGTCGGCGTTGAGCCCGGGTGCGGTGTCGGCCTTGGTCCAGCCGAAGGGCCACAGCACCAGTTCGCCGTAGGTGTGGAAGTCGATGTTGGCGGTGATCTGCTGCTTGCCGCCGACCACCCGGGAGTTGACGAAGTTGCTCAGCGCGCGGGTCTCCGGCGCGGAGAACGCCGACGGCCCCCGGTAGGTCTCACTGCTCGGCGAACCGCTGGAACCGCCGCAGCAGCCCCACTTGTAGCCCCAGTTGCGGTTGGGGTCGGTGCCCTGGCCCTGCCGGTTCTTGCGCCAGCTGCGGAAGCTGCCGGAGGCGATGTCGTACTCCGAGCCGTCCGGGTTGACGCTGGGGATCACCCAGATCTCCCTGGTGTCCACGAAGTTCTTGATCGTCGGGTTGCTCGCGTAGTTGTCGGTGAACCGGTTGATGATCTGCAGGCACATCTCCACGGTCAGGTGCTCACGCGCGTGGATGTTGCAGTTGAACAGGACCTCGGGCTCGTTCTCGTCGGTGGCCACGTTGTCGCTGATCTTGACCATCCACAGGTCGCGGTTCTCGTGCGACTTGCCGATGCTGCGCACCTGCGCGATCGCCGGGTGATCCGTCTGCGCCTTGCGGATGTTCGCGGTCATCTCCGCGAAGTTGTGGTACCCGGCATAGCCTGCCGGGAAGTCGGCGACCCCGAGGTCGCCTTCGCGGCCGGGGGACAGGGCCTTCAGCTGCTCCTCGACCGTGCCCTGCGAGGTGAGGCTGAAGCCCTTGGCGCGCAGGATCCTCGCCTGTTCGGCGTTGGCGGCCACGGTCATCTTGCCGTGCTGCGCGGAGATGACGTCCACGCCGGTGTTCGCGACTTCGGTGCGCGCGTCGGTGGTGTGCGCGCCACCGACCTCGTAGACCACATCACCAGGGGCGGCTGCCTGCGCGGGTGGCGCGCTGAGGAGGCCGAGTGGGAGGAGCAGGGCGAGACCGGCGGCCGCGACCGCGGTCACGACGCTACGGCGGATCCGCAACATGGGGGCTCCGTTTCTGACAACGTACGCAGGGGTGAGTCGAGAGTGGTTGCGGGGCAAGGGATCGGCAACCCCTCGGAAGTCGGTGTCCGAGTTGTCCGATCGTCCTCGCCCCGCCCGGTCGGCGACGGTCAGCAGGTGCCGCCGACGATGCGCGGCACGCAGTCGGCGTAGGTCAGGATCAGGTCGACGGCCTTGTCGTTGCGGGTGGTCTCCCGGCCGATCAGCTCATCCGGCGGGTAGAAGCCGTACTGGCCGCCGAACATCTCGAAGGTGAAGCTCCAGATCTTGTGCTGGCCCCACATCCAGTCCCGGACCCCGCCGTCGGTGATGTAGAGATCGCTGGCCTGCTGCGGCTTGTACCCGTTGGTGGCCGCCATCTGGGTGCCGAGTTCCTTGAACGCCTTGTGCTCGGCCGCGTTGAGGCCGGGCGCGATGTCGTCCTTGGTCCAGCCGAACGGCCACATGATCAGCTCGCCGTAGGTGTGCCAGTCGATGTGCGTGGTGATCTGCTGCTTGCCGCCGACCACCCTGGAGTTGACGAAGTTGCTGACCGCCCTGGTCTCCGGGGAGGAGAAGGCCGCGGCGCCGCGGTAGGTGTCGCTGCCCGGCGAACCGCTGGAACCGCCGCAGCAGCCCCACTTGTGGCCCCAGTTGCGGTTGAGGTCGGTGCCGAAGGTGCCGCCGGCGTTGGGCTGGCGGTTCTTCCGCCAGGACCGGTAGGAGCCGGTGGCGATGTCGTACTCGGAACCGTCCGGGTTCACGTTGGAGACGACCCAGATCTCCCTGGAGTCGACGAACTTCTTGATCGCCGGGTCGGTGGCGTAGCCCTCGGTGAACCGGTTGATGATGCGCAGGCACATCTCCACGGTCAGGTGCTCCCGCGCGTGCTGGCTGCAGGTGAACAGCACCTCGGGCTCGTTCTCGTCGGTTGCCACGTTGTCGCTGATCTTGGTCAGCCACAGGTCGCGGTTCTCGTGCGACTTGCCGATGCTGGTGGTGCGGGCCAGCCCAGGGTGGTTCGTGCCGACCTTGCGCAGCTCGGCGCCCAGCTCGGCGAAGTTGTGGTAGCCGGCGTCGGCCGGCGGGAAGTCCATCACCCCGGCCGGGGCGGCGGGCTTCGCGGTGGCGGACAACGGGATCATCGTGCCCAGGGCGAGGGCGGCGCCCAGTGCGACGGCGAGTCCTCTGGTGAGACGTCTGCGCGACATGTGTCCTTCTTCGTTGCGGTGGCAGGGAAAATGTGTTGCGGGTATGCCGAATCCGGCCGCCCACGACGTTGTGGGGCGGCCGGATCGGACGTGGTCAACGGGTCAGCAGGTCTTGCCGATCACGCGCGGCACGCAGTCGGCGTAGGTCAGCATGAGGTCGACCGCCCGGTCGTTGCGGCTGGTCTCCCGGTTGATCACCTCATCGGGTGGGTAGAAGCCGCCGCCCCAGATCGAACTCGGGAACATCTCGAAGGTGTAGGACCAGATCTTGTGCCGTCCCCACATCCAGTCGATGCTGCTGCCGTCGGTGATGTAGAGGTCGCTGGACTGCTGCGGCTTGTAGTTGTTGGTGGCCGCCATCTGCCTGCCCAGGGTCTGGAAGGTGCGGGCGTCGTCGGCGGTCAGACCGGGACCGGTGTCCGCGGTGGTGTAGCCGTAGGGCCAGAGCACCAGCTCGGAGAAGGTGTGGAAGTCGATGTTGGCGGTGATCTGCTGCTTGCCGCCGACCACCCGGGAGTTCACGAAGTCCCGCAGCCGCGCGGTCTCCGGCGCGGAGAAGGCCGACGGCCCGCGGTAGGTGTCACTGGAGGTGCTGCCGCTGGAACCGCCGCAGCAGCCCCAGTTGTAGTCCCAGTTCCGGTTGAGGTCGGTGCCGCCGGGGGCCTGCCGGTTCTTCCGCCAGGACCGGTAGGAGCCGGTGGCCACGTCGTACTCGGAGCCGTCCGGGTTGACGCTGGGGATCACCCAGATCTCCCGGCTGTCCACAAAGGACTTGATCGCCGGATCGGTGGTGTAGCCGTCGGTGAACCGGTTCACGATCCGCAGGCACATCTCCACGGTGAGGTGCTCGCGGGCGTGCTGGTTGCAGTTGAACAGGACCTCGGGCTCGTTCTCGTCGGTGGCCACGTTGTCGCTGATCTTGATCATCCACAGGTCGCGGTTCTCGTGCGACTTCCCGATGCTGCGCAGTTGCGCGATGCCGGGGTGGTCCGCCTCGGCCTTGCGCAGCTCCGCGGTGACCTCGGCGAAGTTGTGATACGCCGCGTCGGCCGGTGGGAAGTCGGCGATCCCGAGATCGCCGTGGCTGTGGTCCCCGTGCTCGCCGGCGGCCCGGAACTCCACCTCGAAGCCCTTGGCGCGCAGCACCCGCACCTCGGCCTCACTCGCCCGGACGCTCATCACGTCCCCGTCGGCGCCCATGACGTCGATGCCGGTCCGGGCCACCGCGCTGCGGAGTTCCGGGGTGCCGACCTTGTGCACGAGGTAGATCGCCTTGTCCGCGTGCGCGGCCTCGGCCGCCGCGCTGGTCTCGGCGGGGCTGGGGGTGGTGGCGCTGGTCGTCATCGGGGTCGCCAGCAGGAGCGCCGCGCAGGCCGCGGTTGCCGTCGCCAGCAGGGTGCGACGTCTGGTCAACATCGTGCCTCCGATCTTTGACGGAGCGTGATGAGACTTCAGCGTCAGGTAGCCGTGGGTCCACGGACAACCCGCCCCTCGGCGGGATTGTTCACCAGTTTTCCCCGTTGACGGGCTGCGGCCGGTCTGCGTCGGGCCTCCGGGCACTCCGCGGGCGGCGGGATGATTTCCGCCGGGACGGCCGCCTGGCCGGAATGGATTCAGCGCGGGCCGGGCCAGCCGTGATAACGCGCACCACCGGACCGGGTCGACGCGGGGACCGATTAGGCTGGGTACCTGCGTAAACCGTCTACCACGAGGAACCACGATGCTGCGCCGCACCGACCTCCGAGGTCGAGTCCCCTCCGCCGCCGAGCTGCGCGCCACGCTGCCGCGCGCCGAGGTCGACGTGGATGCGGTCCTGCATCAGGTCCGGCCGGTGGTCGAGGCGGTGCGGGCGACCGGTGTGACCGCGGCGCTGGAGTACACCGAACGCTTCGACGGCGTCCGGCCAGCCGCCATCCGGGTGCCGGTGGCCAAGCTCGGCGAGTCCCTGGCCGCGCTGGACCCGGCGGTGCGTGACGCGCTGGAGGAGTCGATCCGGCGGGCCACCCTGGTGCACGCAGATCAGCGGCGGGTGGACAAGACCACCCAGGTGGTGCCCGGCGGCACCGTGACCGAGCGCTGGGTGCCGGTCGGGCGGGTCGGGCTGTACGTGCCCGGCGGGCTGGCCGTCTACCCCTCCAGCGTGATCATGAACGTGGTGCCCGCTCAGCAGGCCGGGGTGGAGTCGCTGGTCGTCTGCTCGCCGCCGCAGGCGGAGTTCGGCGGGCTGCCGCACCCGGCCATCCTGGCCGCCTGCGAGCTGCTCGGGGTCACCGAGGTGTGGGCGGTCGGCGGGGCGCAGGCGATCGCGCTGGCCGCGTACGGCGGCACCGATACCGACGGCGCCGAGCTGACCCCGGTGGACCTGATCACCGGGCCGGGCAACGTGTACGTGACCGCGGCCAAGCGGCTGCTGCGCGGACTGGTCGGCATCGACTCCGAGGCAGGGCCGACCGAGATCGCGGTGCTGGCCGACGAGACCGCCGACCCGGTGCACGTGGCCGCGGACCTGATCAGCCAGGCCGAGCACGACACCCTGGCCGCCAGCGTGCTGGTCACCACCTCGGTGGCACTCGCCGAGGCGGTGGACGCCGAACTCGGGCGCCAGGTGGCCGCGACCAAGCACACCGAGCGGATCCGGATCGCCCTGGGCGGCCCGCAGTCCGGCTGCGTGCTGGTGTCCACTGTGGACGACGGGCTGCGGGTGGTGGACGCCTACGCGGCCGAGCACCTGGAGATCCAGACCGTGGACGCGGCTGCGGTGGCTGCCCGGGTGCGCAACGCCGGGGCGATCTTCGTCGGGGCCTACGCGCCGGTCTCCCTCGGCGACTACTGCGCCGGGTCCAACCACGTGCTGCCCACCGGCGGCTGCGCCCGGCACTCCTCCGGGCTGAGCGTGCAGACCTTCCTGCGCGGCATCCACGTCATCGACTACAGCGAGGCGGCCCTGCGTGAGGTCGCCGCCCAGGTGGTCGCGCTGGCCGACGCCGAGGACCTGCCCGCGCACGGCCAGGCCGTCACCGCCCGCTTCGGCGGCGCCTCATGAGCGAGATCATCGGCGCCGACGTGCGCCTGGACCAGCTGCCGCTGCGCGAGGACCTGCGCGGCCGCTCGCCCTACGGCGCACCGCAGCTGGACGTGCCGGTCCGGCTCAACACCAACGAGAACCCGTACCCGCCGCCGCCCGAACTGATCGAGGACGTGGCCAGGGCGGCGCGTGCGGCCGCGGAGACCCTGCACCGCTACCCGGACCGGGACGCGGTCGAGCTGCGCACCGCGCTGGCGGCCTACCTCAGCACCGCCACCGGGGCCGGGCTCGGCACCGCGAACCTGTGGGCGGCCAACGGGTCCAACGAGATCCTGCAACAGATCCTGCAGGCATTCGGCGGACCGGGCCGCACCGCGCTCGGCTTCGAGCCCTCCTACTCGATGCACCCGATCATCGCCGCGGGCACCCGCACCGACTGGCTGCCCGCGCCGCGCCGGGCCGACTTCACCCTGGACCCGGACGCCGCGGCCACGGCCATCGCCGAGCGCGCGCCGGACGTGGTGTTCCTGACCAGCCCCAACAACCCCACCGGCGGCTCCATCCCGGCGGCGGACCTGCGGCGGCTGATCGAGGCCGCGCCCGGGATCGTGGTGGTGGACGAGGCATACGCCGAGTTCTCCGCGCGGGAGAGCGCGATCGGGCTGCTGGCCGAGTTCGGCGGCAAGCTCATCGTCACCCGCACCATGAGCAAGGCATTCGCCTTCGCCGGCGGACGGCTGGGCTACCTGGCCGCCGCGCCCGCGGTGGTGGACGCGCTGCTGCTGGTCCGGCTGCCCTACCACCTGTCCACGCTCACCCAGGCCGCCGCCACCGCCGCGCTGCGGCACGCCGAGGGCACCCTGGACTCGGTGCACAAGCTCATCGCAGAACGCGAACGCGTGGTGGAGTCCTTGGCGGGCATGGGGTTCCGGGTGGTGCCAAGCGACGCCAACTTCGTCCTTTTCGGACAGTTCGCCGACGCGCCCGCCGCCTGGAAGTCCTATGTGGACCGTGGGGTGCTGATCAGGGACGTCGGCATCGCCGGGCACCTGCGGGTGACCATCGGCACGCCCGCGGAGAACGACGCCTTCCTTGCCGCGAGCAAGGAGATCTTTGTGGAGGTGACACAGTGAACCGGATCGCCAGGGTCGAGCGGACCACCAAGGAGTCCTCGATCGTGGTCGAACTCGACCTCGACGGGGCGGGCAAGGTCGACATCGAGACCGGTGTCCCCTTCTACGACCACATGCTGCACGCGCTCGGCTCGCACGCCGCCTTCGACCTGACCGTGCGCGCCACCGGCGACACCCACATCGACGCGCACCACACCGTCGAGGACACCGCGATCGTGCTCGGCCAGGCCCTGCGCCAGGCCATCGGCGACGCGGCCGGGGTGCGCCGCTTCGGCGACGCCTGGATCCCGATGGACGAGACCCTCGCGCACGCCGCGATCGACCTGTCCGGGCGGCCCTACTGCGTGCACACCGGCGAACCGGAGCTGCTCGCCGGGTTCACCATCGGCAACAACTACCCGACCGTGCTGAACCGGCACGTGTTCGAGTCGCTGGCCTTCCACGCCCGGATCGCCTTGCACGTCCGGGTGATCCACGGCCGGGACCCGCACCACATCACCGAGGCCCAGTACAAGGCCATCGCCAGGGCACTGCGCGCGGCGGTCGAACCCGACCCGCGGATCTCCGGAATCCCGTCCACGAAGGGCGTGCTGTAAGCCACTCCGCTACCCTGCTGGTCGTTTGCCCCTGCGGGGGCTGGGAACCGGAAGGTGTGTCGTGGTCTTCAAGGACTGGGTGTGGCTGATCCTGCTCGGCCTGGCTGGCTTCCTGCTGGGCGGGGTGTACGTGACCTGGAAGACCTCGAGGATGTTCGCGTTCGTGCTGCTCGCGGGCGCGATCCTGGCCGCGGTGGGCGCGGTCACCTGGATGATCTGACGGTGACCGCGCCCGATCCGGAATCAGCCGGAGTCCTGCTCGGCCAGGCCAGGACGGTGCTGCTGGAGCGTTGGGGCGACCTCGTCGAGGCCGTGTTCAGCTACGGCGCCGTTGAGGTCGACCCGGCCCATCTGACGGTGTGGGTGCTGCTCAAGGGGCAGGCGGACGGCCTGCCCGAGTGGTACCAGCCGCACCGGCAGTCCCGCCCGGCCGGACTGCCCGCGGAACTGCTGGACACCGTGGACGCGATGCGCGCCGCGGTGGTGGACTGCTTCCGCGACCACTGGCCGGACCCCGACGGGCTGCGGATCGGCTTCGACTCGGCCGAGCGGGTCCGCGACAACGGCGGGTACCAGTACTTCCGCGGCTGATCAGGCCGGGACGAGCGGCTGCTGCAGTTCGGTGACCCAGTCGGCCTGGTCGTGCTCGGGCCCGGCCACCAGGTAGAACTCCCTGGACGGTCCGGCCGGGCGGTAGCCGTTGGTCTCCACCCACTTGGCCAGGGCCTGGAACGGGCCGCCGATCTCCATCATCGAGCCGTGGTGCACCAGGGTGGCGGCCTGGCGCACCTCGGGCAGGTCCACGATGGCGAACTCCTGGCCGGGTGCGGCCTCGGTGTTCACCGGGACCCCGGCGTGGATGAGGATCGGGCCGTCCTCGCCCTCGGGCAGCTCGTAGTAGGCGATGGTCGGGCCCACCGGCTGCAGCCCGGCCTTGCCAAGGGCCGCGAACAGCCGGTCGTACAGCGGGCCGATCACCGGGCTGATGCTGCCCGGCGCGAAGTCCGCGGCGGTGCCGGTCAGCTCGGCGATGCGGACCGCGGGCAGGTTCTTGACGACGACGTCGGTGCTGGGCATGCGCCCCTCGCTCTCGATGATGCGGAGCCTCGCCTCGACCTGGTTCAGCCGCTGCCGGGCCGCCGCGATGTCCGCGGCCAGCTCGGTCCGGCGCAACCGCAGCATCCCGCGCAACTCGGCCGCGTCCACCTGCTCGTCCAGGATCGAGCGCACCTGGTCCAGGGTGAAACCCAGGTCCTTCAACGCGATCACCCGGTTCAACCGGGACAGCTGATCGACCCGGTAGTAGCGGTAGCCGGTGACCTGGTCCACCCGGTCCGGGGTGAGCAGGCCGAGCTGGTCGTAGTGCCGCAGCATGCGGACGGACACGTGTCCGTGCCTGGCGAAGTCTCCGATACTCAACATGACGAGTGCCGTTGTAGGACCTGACACCGTGTCAGAGTCAACGCCCGCCCTCCACCTGCGGCTTCAGCCGGGGCGAACCAGGGCCGTAGGCGGCCATCGCGTCGTCGGCGTTGTGCAGGAAACAGGAGCGCAGGGACAGGCAGCCGCAGCCGATGCAGCCGGTGAGCCGGTCCCGGAGCAGTTGCAGCGCCTCGATCCGGGCGTTCAGCTCCTCCCGCCAGGTGCTGGACAGCCTGGCCCAGTCCGCCTTGGTCGGGTTGCGGCCCTCCGGCAGGGTGGCCAGCGCGCTCTGGATGTCCTCCAGGGTCAGGCCGACCCGTTGCGCGGCCCGGATGAAGGCCAGTCGCCGCAGTACCGACCGGTGGTATCGCCGCTGGTTGCCCGCGCTCCGCTCGGAGAAGACGAGCTGCTTCTCCTCGTAGAACCGCAGCGCGGTGTGGGGCACTCCGCTGCGCTCGGCGACCTCGCCGATCGTCAGCCATTGGGGCAGGGCTTCCATGAACGCTTGACCTCCAGTTTGGTCGAGGTTACATGCTCGGAGCCATGACAGCGAAGGAAATGACCACACCGCGGGCCTTCGCCGAGCTGCCCGCGCTGATCGCCAGGATGACCGGCGACGAGAAGCACAGCGCCGCCGCCAACTCGACCATGGACGTGCTCTGGGTGCTCTACGACCGCGTCCTCGACGTTTCCCCGGACCGGCTGGACGACCCGGACCGGGACCGCTTCTACCTGTCCAAGGGCCACGGCCCGATGGCCTTCTACGCGGTGCTGGCCGCCAAGGGCTTCCTGGACGAGTCCGTTGTGGACGACTGGACCGCGTTCGACTCCCCGCTGGGCCAGCACCCGGACCGGGTCCTGGTGCCCGGCGCGGAGATCAGCAGCGGCTCCCTCGGCCACGGCCTGCCCCTGGCGGTGGGCACCGTGCTCGGCCTGCGCGCCCAGGGCCGCACCGGCGTGCGGGTGGTCGTGCTGGTCGGCGACGCCGAACTGGACGAGGGCAGCAACCACGAGGCCGTCGCACTGGCCGGACGGCTCGGCCTTGACCAGCTCACCGTGGTGGCGGTCAACAACTTCTCCGGCACGCACGGCTGGCCCGGCGGCATCGCCGACCGTTTCACCGTGGAGGGCTGGGCCGGTCGCACGGTGGACGGCCGGGACCACGAGGACCTGTACGCCGCGTTCACCACTCCGCACCCCGGGCGTCCGCTCGTGGTCGAGGCCCTGATCGGACTGGAGGGTTCGGAATGACCGACATCGCGGTTGCCCCGATGCGTGAGGTGTTCGCGAACACCGTCACCGCCGCCATGGACACCGATCCGCGGATCGCGGTCGTGCTGGCCGAGATCTCCAGGGACGCCTTCGCCCCCGCCGCGCGGCGGCACCCGGACCGGGTGATCAACGTGGGCATCCGGGAGCAGCTCATGGTCAGCGTCGGCGGCGGCCTCGCGCTGGCCGGGATGCGGCCGGTGGTGCACACCTACGGCCCGTTCCTGGTCGAGCGGCCGTTCGAGCAGATCAAACTGGACCTCGGGCACCAGGACGTGGGCGCGCTGCTGGTCAGCATCGGCGGCTCCTACGACGACCCGGTGTGGGGCCGCACCCACCAGGTGCCCGGCGACGTGGCGCTGTTCGACACCCTGCCCGGCTGGACCGTGCACAGCCCCGGCCACCCCGCCGAGCTGCCCGCCCTGCTCGAACCCGCGCTGGCCGGGGACGACCTGGTCTACCTGCGCCTGTCCACCCGCGCCAACGCCCGGCCCTACGCCGAGGGACCGGGATTCACCACGCTGCGCCGGGGACGCCGGGGCGTCGTCCTCGCCGTGGGCACCACCGCGGACGCCGTGCTGGCCGCCACCGAGGGCCAGGACGTGACCGTGCTCTACGCGGCCACCGTCCGCCCCTTCGACGGCGCGGGCCTGCGCGCCGCGGTCGAGCAGCTCGACCGGCCCGATGTGGTGCTGGTCGAGCCGTACCTGCGCGGCACCTCGGCGCTGCCGGTCGCCGACGCGCTGCGCCGCCAGCCGCACCGGTTGCTGTCGCTGGGAGTCAGCCGGGACAGCGAGGTCAGGGCGTACGGGACACCCGAGCAGCACGACGTGGTGCACGGACTGGACGCAGGCGGTATCGCCAAGGCCGTCCGCGAGTTCCTTGGCTAGGCTGTGCCGGTGACCAGCGTCGTTGTACTGGACTACGGATTCGGCAACATCCGCTCCGCCGAACGCGCCCTGCGCCGGGTCGGCGCCCAGGTCGAGGTGACCGCCGACCCCAGGGTGGCCCAGGCCGCCGACGGGCTCGTGGTGCCCGGCGTCGGCGCGTTCGGGGCCTGCATGGCCGGACTCCGCAAGGTCCATGGCGAGAAGGTCATCGGGCAGCGGCTGGCCGGTGGCAGGCCGGTGCTGGGGATCTGCGTGGGACTGCAGATCCTGTTCGAGAAGGGCGTCGAGCACGGCACCGAGGCCGAGGGCTGCGGGGAGTGGCCGGGCACGGTCGAGCGGCTCACCGCGCCGGTGCTGCCGCACATGGGCTGGAACACCGTGCGCGCACCGGCCGAGTCCACCCTGTTCGCCGGGCTGGACGAAGAGACCCGGTTCTACTTCGTGCACTCCTACGGCGTGCGCGAGTGGACCCTGGACCCCGAACCGCCGCTGCCGAAGCCGCTGGTCACCTGGGCGCACCACGGCGAGGACTTCGTGGCCGCGGTGGAGAACGGGCCGCTGTGCGCCACCCAGTTCCACCCGGAGAAGTCCGGGGACGCCGGGGCGCACCTGCTGGAGAACTGGCTCAAGTCCGTCGTTTAAGGTTGCCGGGTGACGTTTACGCTGCTCCCGGCCGTTGATGTGGCCGAAGGCAAGGCTGTCCGCCTGGTCCAGGGCGAGGCAGGCACCGAGACCTCCTACGGCGAGCCGTGGCAGGCCGCGCTGGCCTGGCAGGACGGCGGCGCCGAGTGGATCCATCTGGTCGACCTGGACGCCGCCTTCGGGCGGGGCAGCAACCGCGAACTGGTCGCGGACGTGGTCGGGCGGCTGGACGTCAAGGTCGAACTCTCCGGCGGCATCCGCGACGACGCCTCGCTCAGGGCCGCGCTGGCCACCGGCTGCGCCAGGGTCAACCTGGGCACCGCCGCGCTGGAGGACCCGGTCTGGTGCGCCAAGGCCATCGCCGAGTACGGCGAGCAGATCGCGGTCGGCCTGGACGTGCGGATCACCGCCGCCGGGCACCGGGTGGCCGGCCGCGGCTGGACCACCGACGGCGGCGACCTGTGGGAGGTGCTGGCCCGGCTGGACCGCGACGGCTGCCCGCGCTACGTGGTCACCGACGTCAGCAAGGACGGCACCCTGCAGGGCCCCAACGTGGACCTGCTGCGCGAGGTCTGCGCCCGCACCGACGCCCCGGTGATCGCCTCCGGCGGCATCTCCAGCGTCGCCGACCTGGTCGCCCTGGCCGAGCTGGCCCCGCTGGGCCTGGAGGGCTCGATCATCGGCAAGGCGCTCTACGCCGGCGCGTTCACCCTGCCCGAGGCCCTCGCCGCGGTCGGCTAGCCCAGCTCGTCCGGCCGGGCCGGTTCGGTCCGCGGGTCCAGCTCGATCCGGATCCCGATGGTCCGCCCGGCCGCCGGATTGGCCCGCAGCGTGGTCAGTCGGCCGATCAGCCCGTACTTCTTGTTGATCATCCGCACCACCTTCGCGGTGTGCTCGGCGTCGACCAGCGTCGCCGTCGCGGGCACCGCGGGCCCGGTCTGGCTGCCGCGCACCGTGCACGGCGCCACCCGCACCGCGCCGTCCCGCCGGAGCCGCTTGATCTTGCCGGCCGAGGCGTTGGACCAGGCGTAGAGCAGCTCGCCCTCGGCGACCACCCAGACCGGGGTGTCCACCGCGGTGCCGTCCCGGCGGAAGGTGGTCAACAGCAGGTACTTGGCCGACCTCAGATCGCTGGTCACAGGGGTCACCTTAGGCTGTTCCCATGTCCGTCGCTGTTCGTGTCATCCCCTGCCTGGACGTTGATCGGGGCCGGGTCGTCAAGGGCGTCAACTTCACCAACCTGGTCGACGCCGGCGACCCGGTGGCGCTGGCCACCGCCTACGACGCCGAACATGCCGACGAACTGACCTTCCTGGACGTCACCGCCTCCTCCGGCAACCGCGAGACCACCTACGACGTGGTCCGGCGCACCGCCGAGCAGGTCTTCATCCCGCTCACCGTCGGCGGCGGTGTGCGCAGCGTGGAGGACGTGGACAAGCTGCTGCGCGCGGGCGCGGACAAGGTCAGCTTCAACACCGCCGCCATCGCCCGCCCCGAACTGCTGCGCGAGGCATCCGTTCGCTTCGGCGCCCAGTGCGTGGTGCTGTCCGTGGACGCCCGCCGGGTCCCCGAGGGCGGCAAGCCCACCCCGTCCGGCTTCGAGGTCACCACGCACGGCGGCCGCACCGGCACCGGCATCGACGCCGTCGAGTGGTCCGCCCGCGGCCAGGAACTCGGCGTCGGCGAGGTCCTGCTCAACTCCATGGACGCCGACGGCACCAAGGCCGGCTTCGACCTGGAACTGATCCGCGCGGTCCGCAAGGTCATCGACGTGCCGCTGATCGCCAGCGGCGGCGCGGGCGCGGTCGAGCACTTCCCACCCGCGGTGGCCGCCGGCGCCGACGCGGTGCTCGCCGCCAGCGTCTTCCACTTCGGCCAGCTGCGCATCAGCGAGGTCAAGGACGCCCTGCGCGCAGCCGGGGTGACCGTCCGATGACCAGCCCCCTTGACCCGGCCCTGGCCGCCCGCCTCAAGCGCAACCCCGACGGCCTGGTCTGCGCCGTCGCCCAGCAACGCGGCACCGGTGAGGTGCTCATGGTCGCCTGGATGGACGACGAGGCGTTGCACCGCACGCTGACCACGCGGAAGGCGACGTACTTCTCGCGGAGCAGGCAGTCGTACTGGGTGAAGGGGGAGACCTCGGGGCACACGCAGCACGTGCACGAGGTCCGGCTGGATTGTGACGGGGACACGTTGCTGCTGGTGGTGGATCAGGTGGGGGCGGCCTGTCACACGGGGGAGCGGACCTGTTTCGACGCGGACGTGCTGCTCCGAATGGAGGACTGAGTAGCGACCGGCCGGGGTAGGCGCTGCTACGGTCGGCGGGGAGGACGATCAAGGGGGGAACCTTGACGGGGAAGCTCGCGGTCAGCGCCGACCAACTCACCAGAGCCGGCCGGGACCTGCTGGCGATGGCCGACCAGACACACCGGGACATCCGCGCCAACAGCGGCGCGCAGGACGGCGACGCGGCGGCCAACACGTCATTCGCACTGGCCCAGGCCCTGGCCCAGTGCGAGGACACCTGGTCGCTCGCCCTCACCGGCATCGCGACCAAGATCGCGGTGGCAGGCGACACCCTGGAGCTGAACGCGCGGACCTACGCCGAGGCGGAGGACACCGCACGTGGCGGGCTGACGCCGAAATGACCACGGTCGACGAACTGCGCGAGGCCGAACCCACGGTGTTCACCCGCGCCGCGCAGCGCTGGCAGGACCTGGCCAAGTCGATGACCACCCGCGCCGAGGAGGCCACCAGGGCGCTGGGCGCGCTGGCGCAGTGGCGCGGGGCAGCGGCCGAACAGGCCAAGCAGCAGATCAGCGGCCAGCGCACCCGATTGGGTGACCTCGCGCGCGGCCTCACCGGCATCCCGCCGGTGCTGCGCGACGCGGGGGAGCGCCTGACCCGTGCGCAGGAGATCCTGCGCACCGCGCTGCACACGGCGCACCTGCACCGCCTGCGGGTCTCCAGCGACGGCTACGTCGCCGATGACGCGGTGGTCGTGGCCACTCCGTCCCAGGCAGGTCACCCGAACCGGGCACAACTGTGCGCCGAACTGACCACCACCCTGCGCGACGCCCTCCGGCAGGCCGCCACCGTGGACGCTGAGGCCGCCGCGGCGATCCGCCGGATCACCCAGGAGGCGACCGGCATGGCGCCGGGCGGCATCCAGGTGTGCACCCCGGCGAGCGCCACCGTCCCGGCTGCTGGCACCTCGCCCGCCGAGGTGAAGAAGTGGTGGGACGGGCTGAGCATCGCCGACCGCGAGTCGCTGCTGGCCACCGACGGCGCCCGGATCGGCGCTCTGGACGGCATTCCGGCGGTGGTGCGGGACCGGGCCAATCGGGTGGTGCTGGCGGGGTTGCGGGCGAGCCTGGGGGAGGAGCGCACGCGGCTGGAGGCCAAGGCGTACCGGACGCCGGACGACGAGAAGCGGTTGGACGAGTTGCGGGGGAAGCTCAAGGGTCTGGACGCGATCGCCCAGCGGCTGGCCGCCCCGCCCAGCGAACGCCAGCAGCAGCCGTTCCTGCTCCGGGTCAGCGCCGACGGCCAGGGACGGGCGGTGGTGGCGATGGGCGATCCGGACCGGTCGGCGAACGTGGCCACGCTGGTGCCGGGCACCAAGTCCGGACTCGCAGAGGGCGGGAGCTACCTCAATCACGCCGACGCCATGGCCTACGCGGCGGCGCGGGCGGGGTCGCCATCGACCTCGGTGATCAGCTGGGTTGGCTACGACGCCCCGCAGAGCATCGTCCCCGGTGCGGCCCAGGACAGCTACGCCGACAACGCCAGGGCTGACCTGGCCCGGTTCCAGGACGGCCTGCGCGTCACCCATGAGGGCGCGCCGTCGCACAACACCGTGGTCGGGCACAGCTACGGCTCCACCGTGGTCGGGCACACCGCCAGGGACATGGGGATCAAGGCTGACGAACTGGTCTTCATCGGCAGCCCGGGAGTCGGTGTCGAGCGGGCCGATCAGCTCAACATGCCGCCGGATCGCGTGCACGCCAGCGTCGCCCAGCACGACATCATCAAGGGCACCAACATCCCGATCCCGGCTGCGGGGCTGCCGCCCAGCGCGCCGGACCCGATGGTGCCGGGGCCGGGGCAGCCTGGGCCGCGGCTGGAGATCGATCCGCATGGCCCCGACCCGGCCAGTCCCGGATTCGGGGGCAAGGTGTTCACCTCCGATCCCGGCACTCGCGGTCCGGCTTTGCTGGGCGGGCTGAGCGAAAAGGCCCACAGCGAGTATTGGGAAGAGCGCAGCAGCTCGTTGCGGAACATGGGGAGGATCATTGCCGGGAAGCCGACGGACTAGGCGCTGGTTCCTCGGCGTGGCCATCGCCGTGGTGGCGGTGCTGGTGGCCGGGGTGGCCGTGTACGTCTACCAATGGAGCAGGAGAGGGATGCAGCCGACCATCACCGCCGCGGAAGGCGCCCGCCGGGTCGAGGAGTACACGCGGCAGGCCGCTGCGCGCCTGCCCGCCCACGCCCGTCTGGTGAACTCGGGTGGCACCGAGTTGTTCAGCACCGCCCCCTGCGACCAGCCGTCCGACCATGGACCACAGGGGCGGGTCCAGGTGTCGGTCAGCTACCAGATCCACGACCTGGACCCGGCGAAGTTCACCGAGTACTTCGACGCGCTCAGGGCATTCTGGAGCGGCAATGGCTACACCGTGCTGACCGACTCCCGCCCGAAGGACTGGTACCTGTGGGTGCAGCGGGAACCTGATGAATTCCGGTTCAGCCTCGAAGGCAACGACCTCGGCAAGCTCTACCTCGGCGGCGTCACGCCGTGCCTGTGGCCCAACGGCACCCCGCCCGCCTAACCCGCCCCCAGATCCCCCGTCAGATACCGCTGCAACGTCGGCGCCACCGCAGCCACCACCGTGTCATGATCCGCCGAAGCCAACGGCTCCACCTTGATCACGTACCGCATCATCCCCAGCCCGGCCACCTGCGACCCCACCAGCGCCGCCCGGAACTCCGGCCGGTCCGCCTCGATCGCCCGCGCGATCCGCCCGAACAGGGCGTGCGTGATGAACTCGCGCAGCATGGCCGCGGCGTCGTCGTGGCTGGAGGCGCTGCGCATCAGGGCCACGAACGGGCCGCCGCCGGTCTCGTCCCAGACCGAGACGAAACGGCGGACGATGCGGGCGCCGAGTTCATCCTTGGGGCCGGGGATGACCGTTTCCAGGATCTGTTCCGGGGTGATCGGCATCTGCACGGCGGCGGCGAAGAGGCTTTCCTTGCCGCCGAACCAGTGGTTGACCATCGCCGGGTCGACCTGGGCCCTGGCCGCGATCATCCGGACGGTGGCGCCGTCGTAACCCTGTTCGGTGAACACCGCCCGCGCGGCGCTCAGCAGCGCCCCCTTGGTGTCCTCGCCCGCGGGACGTCGCCCGCGTCGTCTGGGTGCAGTGCTCTCGGCCACCGGCACATCATCTACCACCGACCCGGCACAATGTCCCGCATGGTCAGCGCGGTCAGCCCCACAGTCACCAGCACCCGCCCCGGCGGCACGCCGATGGGCGAGGTCAGCCCGAGCCGGGAGGAGTTCCGCGAACTCGCCCGCGGTCGCCGGGTGATCCCGGTGGTGCGCCGACTGCTCGCCGACGGCGAGACCCCGCTCGGGGTGTACCGCAAACTCGCCGCCAGCCGGCCCGGCACCTTCCTGTTCGAGTCCGCCGAGAACGGGCGTTCCTGGTCCCGCTGGTCCTTCGTCGGCGTGCACAGCCCGGCCGCGCTCACCGTGGCCGACGGCGAGGCCGTGTGGACCGGCACGCCGCCGGTGGGCATGCCCAGTGGTGGCGACCCGCTGGTCGCGCTGCGACAGACCGTCGAGGCACTGCACACCGATCCGCTGCCCGGTCTGCCGCCGCTGACCGGCGGCATGGTCGGCTACCTCGGCTACGACACCGTGCGCCGCCTGGAACGGCTGCCCAGCCTGGCAACGGCCGACCTGGACATCCCCGAGCTGGTCATGCTGCTGGCCACCGACCTGGCCGCGCTGGACCACCACGAGGGCGTCATCACCCTCATCGCCAACGCGGTGAACTGGGACGACACCGACGAACGGGTCGACGCCGCCTACGACGACGCGGTGGCCAGGCTGGAGCGGATGACCGCGAACCTGTGCACCGCGGCCGCACCCACCGCCGCGGTCTTCCAGCGTCCGCAGCCGCGCTTCGACCGGCAGCGCACCAGCACCGACTACCGGGCCGCGGTGGAGACCGCCAAGGAGGCCATCCGGGCCGGCGAGGCGTTCCAGATCGTCATCTCGCAACGGTTCGAAGTGGACACCGACGCGGACGCGCTGGACGTCTACCGGGTGCTGCGCACCACCAACCCCAGCCCGTACATGTACCTGCTGCGGCTGGACGGGTTCGACATCGTGGGATCCAGCCCCGAGGCGTTGGTCACAGTCCGGGACGGCAAGGTGACCACCCACCCCATCGCGGGCACCCGCTGGCGCGGCGCCGACGACGAGGAGGACGCGCTGCTGGCCAAGGACCTGCTCTCGGATGAGAAGGAACGCGCCGAGCACCTGATGCTGGTCGACCTGGCCCGCAACGACCTCGGCCGGGTCTGCACGCCCGGCTCGGTGCACGTGGTCGATTTCTTCAGCGTGGAGCGGTACAGCCACGTCATGCACATCGTCTCCGCGGTCACCGGTGAGCTGGCCCCCGGCCGCACCGCCTTCGACGCGGTCACCGCCTGCTTCCCGGCAGGCACCCTCTCCGGCGCGCCCAAACCGCGCGCGATGGAGCTGATCGAGGAGCTGGAGCCCAGTCGCCGCGCCCTCTACGGCGGCGTGGTCGGCTACCTCGACTTCGCCGGGGACGCCGACACCGCGATCGCCATCCGCACCGCGCTGATGAAGCAGGGCCGGGCCTACGTGCAGGCGGGCGCGGGCGTGGTGGCCGACTCCGATCCGGTCGCAGAGGACACCGAATGCCTCAACAAGGCGCGCGCGGTGCTGGCCGCGATCGCCACCGCGGAGACCCTGGAGCTGGCCAGTGAGCGCTGAACCAGAGCCCGTCGGCGAGCCGGCGTCCGCACCGGCGCCACGGCGGCCCGGCAGCGGTCCACTGTGGACTGTCCTGCTGCTGCTCGCGGTCACCGCCGGTCTGCTCTGGGGCGCCAGTGGACTGGCCGCCGGACTGGCCCCGGCGGCCGGATTGGCCGCCTTCGCGGTGGCCGCCGTCGCGGGCGTGCTGGCCGCGGGCGGTTGGTTCCGGCGGGTGCTCGGCGGGATCGTCGCGGTGGTCGCCTGTGGCGGCGCGGTGTTGCTGTGGGACGGGTTCTCCTCGCACTCCGTGGCTGGTTCAGCACTCGCGGTGGTTGGCCTGCTTACCCTGTTCGGCAGTGGGATCCTGGTGCTGGTCAAGGGGCACCGAATGCCGCGGATGGGTGGAAAATATGCCGCGTCAAGCCAGGTCCGCCGATCGGTTGACGCTGATCGTCGCCTGTGGGACAGCCTCGACTCCGGGGCCGATCCCACCCTGCGCGACACCGCCGAAACGACGAACGACCTTGCTACCCAGGGCGGATCTGCCGACCCGATGCCAGAAGCCGACCGGCGGCGGGGTTAGCATCCTTTCGGCGCTTCGGCGCGGCGGGAAGGGGTTTCAAGTGCGGGAGCTTGCGAGCGAGCTGAGGCAAAACGGGGAGTGCGCGTGAGCATCCTGGAGGAGATTGTCGAGGGTGCGCGCGCGGATCTGGCCGTCCGTGAGGCGGAGGTCCCCTTCGAGTTGATCAAGGAACGCGCCCAGTTGGCCCCGGCGGCCAAGGACGTGCTGGCGGCGTTGCGTGCGCCGGGTGTCGGCGTGATCGCGGAGGTCAAGCGGCGCAGCCCGTCCAAGGGCACGCTGGCCGACATCCCGGAACCGGCCGAGCTGGCCAAGGATTACGCGGCCGGTGGCGCCAGGGTGATCAGCGTGCTGACCGAGGGCCGTCGCTTCGGCGGCTCGCTGGCCGATCTTGACGCGGTGCGCGCGGTGGTCGATGTTCCGTTGCTGCGCAAGGACTTCATCGTCACCCCGTACCAGGTGCACGAGGCGCGGGCACACGGCGCGGACATGGTGCTGCTGATCGTGGCGGCGCTGGAGCAGTTCGCGCTGGAGTCGCTGCTGGACCGGGTCGAGTCGCTCGGGATGACCGCGCTGGTCGAGGTGCACACCGCGGAGGAGGCCGACCGCGCGCTGGAGGCCGGTGCCAAGGTGATCGGGATCAACGCCCGCAACCTGCACACGCTGGAGGTCGACCGGGACGTGTTCGGGCGGATCGCGCCCGGCCTGCCCTGGGAGACCATCAAGATCGCCGAGTCCGGTGTGCGCGGTCCCGGCGACCTGATGGCCTTCGCCGGGGTCGGCGCGGACGCGGTGCTGGTCGGCGAGGGCCTGGTGACCAGTGGTGACCCCAGGGCAGCGGTGACCCAGTTGGTGACCGCCGGATCGCACCCCGCGTGCCCGCGACCCAGTCGCTGAACTCGCTCTAGGAGAGCAAGCACAACATGAGCGTCAACCAGTCCGAACAGCTCCTCGAGCACGGCCCGGACGACCGTGGCCACTTCGGCCCCTACGGCGGCCGGTTCATGCCGGAGGCCCTGGTCGCCGCGCTGGACGAGCTGTCAGCGGCCTATGAGTCGGCCAGGGTGGACCCGGAGTTCACCGGCGAGCTGGACCGGTTGCTCAAGGACTACGCGGGCCGCCCGTCCCCGCTCACCGACGCCCCGCGCTTCGGTGAGCACGCGGGCGGCGCGCGGATCCTGCTCAAGCGCGAGGACCTCAACCACACCGGCTCGCACAAGATCAACAATGTGCTGGGCCAGGCGTTGCTGACCAAGCGGATGGGCAAGACCCGGGTGATCGCGGAGACCGGGGCCGGGCAGCACGGCGTGGCCACGGCCACCGCCTGCGCGCTGCTCGGGCTGGAGTGCCTGGTCTACATGGGCGAGGTCGACACCGAGCGGCAGGCGCTCAACGTGGCCCGGATGCGGCTGCTGGGCGCCGAGGTCATCCCGGTCAAGACCGGGTCGCGCACGCTCAAGGACGCGATCAACGAGGCGCTGCGGGACTGGGTGGCCAACGTCGACCGCACGCACTACCTGCTGGGCACCGCGGCCGGTCCGCACCCGTTCCCGGTGATCGTGCGCAACCTGCACAAGGTCATCGGGCAGGAGTCGCGGGAACAGGTGCTGGCGCGCACCGGGAAGCTGCCCGACGTGGTGGCGGCCTGTGTGGGCGGCGGGTCCAACGCGATCGGCATCTTCCACGGCTTCATCGACGACCCGGCCGTGCGGCTGGTCGGCCTGGAGCCCGGCGGCGAGGGCCTGGACAGCGGCAGGCACGGCGCGACGCTGTCCGCCGGCAGCCCCGGCGTGCTGCACGGCACCCGGTCCTACCTGCTGCAGGACGAGGACGGGCAGATCACCGAGGCGCACTCGATCTCCGCGGGGCTGGACTACCCGGGGGTCGGGCCGGAGCACTCCTGGCTCAAGGACATCGGGCGGGCCGAGTACCGGCCGGTCACCGACGCCGAGGCGATGGCCGCCTTCCAGCTGCTCTGCCGCACCGAGGGCATCATCCCGGCCATCGAGTCCGCGCACGCGCTGGCCGGCGCGCTCGAACTCGGCCGGGAACTCGGTCCCGACGGCACCATCCTGGTGTGCCTGTCCGGGCGCGGGGACAAGGACGTGCACACGGCGTCGAAGTGGTTCGGCCTGGTCGGAGAGGACGCCTGATGTCGCGGCTCGCCCCGCTGTTCGAGACCTGCCGCGCCGAGAACCGCGCGGCACTGGTCGGCTACCTGCCCGCGGGCTACCCCACGGTCCCCGAGGGCACCGCGCTGCTCTCGGCGATGATCGACGGCGGCTGCGACCTGGTCGAGGTCGGCCTGCCGCACTCCGACCCGGTGATGGACGGCCCCACGGTCGAGGCCGCCGCGCACCAGGCGCTGCGCAACGGCTTCCGGGTGCGGGACCTGTTCCCCACCGTCGAGGCCCTCGCCGCCAAGGGCGGCCGCGCGGTGGTCATGACCTACTGGAACCCGGTGCACCGCTACGGCGTGGACGCCTTCGCCCGCGACCTGGCCGCCGCCGGTGGCCTCGGCGTGATCACCCCGGACCTCATCCCGGACGAGGCCGAGGACTGGCTGGCCGCCGCCGAGACGCACGACCTGGACCGCATCTTCCTGGTCGCCCCGGCCTCCACCGACGAACGCCTGGTCCGCGCGGCCAAGGCCAGCCGCGGCTTCCTCTACGCCGCCTCCACCATGGGCGTCACCGGCGCCAGGGACACCGTCAGCAGCATGGCCCCGACCCTGGTCGGCCGCCTCCGCCAGCACACCGACATCCCGGTCGGCGTCGGCCTCGGCGTCCGCTCCGGCGCGCAGGCGGCCGAGGTGGCCGCGTTCGCGGACGCGGTCATCGTCGGCTCGGCCTTCGTCTCGGCCACGGCGCGTGGCGAACAGGGCGTGCGTGAGCTGGCCGGGGAACTCGCGGCGGGCGTGCGGTCGGCGGTCGTGACCGGCGCGTGATCGGCAGTTCCCCTCCCGGCACACCGTGAGCTGACGCCGGGGGGCTACGGTGTGGCCTGTGACTGGCGCGACGCTGACCGCACTGATGGCCGATTCCTCGGCCTTCCTGGCGACCATCCCCAGCCCTGACCGCGGCGTGTGGCAGCTCGGGCCGTTCCCGTTGCGTGCCTACGCGCTGTGCATCATCGCGGGCATCATCATCGCGATCTGGTGGGGCGAACGCCGCCTCATCGCCCGCGGTGGCGAGTCCGGCACGGTGGTGGACGTCGCGGTGTACGCGGTGCCCTTCGGGCTCATCGGCGGCAGGCTGTACCACGTGGCCACGGACTGGCCCAAGTACTTCGGCCCCGACGGCAACCCGATCGAGGCCCTCTACATCTGGAACGGCGGCCTTGGCATCTGGGGCGCCATCGCCCTTGGCGCGGTCGGCGCCCTGATCGGCTGCCGCCGCCGGGGCGTCCCGCTCGCCGTCTTCGCCGACGCGGTCGCCCCCGGCATCGTGGTCGCCCAGGCGGTCGGCCGCCTCGGCAACTGGTTCAACCAGGAACTCTTCGGCGGCCCCACCGACCTGCCATGGGGCCTGGAGATCTACCGCCGCATCAACCCGGACACCGGCCTCCCCGACGCCCTCGGCGGCGTCGCCACCGACCACACCCCCATCGCGGTGGTCCACCCCACGTTCCTGTACGAGCTGATCTGGAACCTGGGTGTGGCCCTGCTGCTGGTCTGGGCCGACCGCAAGTTCCGGCTGGGCCACGGCCGCGTCTTCGCCCTCTACGTGGCCGGCTACACCGCGGGCCGCTTCTGGATCGAGATCATGCGCACCGACACCGCCACCCTGGTGTTCGGCGTCCGCATCAACGTCATCGTCAGTGCCGTGGTCTTCCTGGGCGCCGTCGCCTTCCTGCTCCTGGTCCGCGGCAAGCGCGAGGACCCGGCCGACTGGCGCCAGGACCCAGCCCCGGACGAGGACGACCCCACCAGGCCCACCCCCGAAGGCGAAGAACCCCCCGCCGGCCTGGGCCCCAAGCCCGAGGAGGCCAAGGTCCCCGCCGACACCCCCGCGGACCAGGCCCCCAAGGACCCGGCACCCCGCAAGGAAGACCCCAAGCCCGAAGCCTGACCCGCCCACAACGGCCAACAAGGCGTACAAGAACGGCCAACACGCCGTACCAGAACGGCCAACACGCGGTACGAGAACGGCCAACACGCCGGCAGGGTTGAAACCCTGTCGGCGTGTTGGCCGTTGTGGGACGGGTCGTTGGCCGTTGTGGGCGGGTGGAGTCGCCTGGGTCGGTCTTGGCGATCAGCCCAGGTGTGACAGCTCAGTCCGTCCCAGTTCCTCGGGGCGAGCGGTCAGTACCCGGGGTCCGCCCTCGGTGATCGCCACCGTGTGCTCCCAGTGGGCCGCCGTGCTCCCGTCCACCGTCACCACGGTCCAGTCATCCCCCAGCGTCCGGAACCCAGGATGCCCCGTCGTGAACATCGGCTCGATAGCCAGCACCAACCCAGGCTTCAGCCGCAACCCCCGCCCTGGCCGTCCCCGCCCAGGCACGAACGGATCCTCATGCAGCGACCGCCCGATCCCATGCCCCCCGATCGCGTGCCCGTTGTGGTCCGACACCACCCCGTACCCCCCGGCGGCCCCCACCGCCCCGATCGCCGCCGAGACATCCCCGATCCGATTACCCACCCGCAACGCCCCGATCCCGGCCCACAGCGCGCGATAGGTCTCCGCCACCAGCACCCGCAACGGCTCCGGCGCGGCCTCCTCGCCACCCACGATCCACGTGCAGGCCGCATCCGAGTGGAACCCGTTCCAGACCACCCCGCAGTCCAGGCTGAGCACGTCGCCGGCGCGCAGCTTCGTCTCCCGCGAGGGGATGCCGTGCACGATCTGGTCACCAACCGAGGCGTTGATCACCGCGGGGTAGCCGTTGTAGCCGAAGAAACCGGGTTTCGCGCCGCGCTTCTCGATCGTGCGCGCCGCCACCTTGTCCAGATCAGCGGTGGTCAGGCCGGGGCGCAGGGCCGCGCGTAGTTCCTCGTGCACCTCGGCCAGGATCGCTCCCGCCGTCGCCATCTGCTCGATCTCGGCATCCGTTTTCCGGATCACCATGGCCGCCTCCAGGCGTGTGGTCACTCACTCCGGTGGCCTGGTGCACTGCCGGTGGTTCGAATTCTGCCATGTCCGAGTCGATCTCGGCGGCGTAGTGGACATCAGTGCCCTCCGCCGCGGCCTAGTATCGATCCTCATGCGGATCCTCGTAGTGGAGGACGACGACCGGGTGGCACGCGGGCTGGTGACCGCGTTGCAGCACGCCGGCTACGAAGTCCTCCGCGCCGCCACCGCGGCCGCGGCGCTCCAGGCGGCCCCGGCCGATGTGGTGCTGCTCGACCTCGGCCTGCCCGACGCCGACGGTCTGGACGTGCTGCGCAAACTCCGGCAACGCGAGGGCACCGCGGTCATCGCCGTCACCGCGCGCAGCGAGGAACGCGAACGCGTGCTCGGCCTGCGCAGCGGCGCCGACGACTACGTGGTCAAACCCTTCGGCACCGCCGAGCTGCTGGCCAGGATCGAGGCCGTGCTGCGCCGCACCAGGGCCGCCCGCGCGGACAGCGAGGAGCACGAGGTGATGGAGGTCGGCCCGCTGCGGCTGGACCTCGGCTCGCGCACCGCCACCGTCTCCGGCGAGCAGATCACGCTCACCCGCAAGGAGTTCGACGTGCTCGCCCTGCTCGCCGCCCGGCCGGGCAGCGTGGTCAGCCGGGACCGCATCCTGGACCAGGTCTGGCACGCCAGCTGGGAGGCCCGCTCGCGCAGCCTGGACACCCACATCGCCACCCTGCGCGGCAAGCTCGGCCCGTTCGTGCGCATCGAGACCGTGCGCGGCGTCGGCTACCGCATGGCCCGGTAGGGGGCCGGGGTGCTCCGCCGACTGCTCGCGGTGCTGGTGCCGTTGCTGGTGGCGATGGCCGCCGCCTTCGGGGTGCCACTGGCCGCCGCGATCGGCCAGCAGGAGACCCAGTCGGTCTACCTGGACCGGCTCAGCGACGCCAGCCGGTTCGCCGCGCTCGCCGAGAACGTGCTCGCGCTGGACCGCACCGCCCCGCTGCAGGACGAGCTGACCCGCTACCACCGGCTCTACAACATCCCCGCCGTGCTGGTCGACCCCGGCGGCAACGTGATGCTGCCCTCCGACACCCCCATCGACCTCAACACCCCCGGCGTGCGCGAGGGCCTGAGCGTGGCCTTCGCCGGCTACCGACCCAACCCGCCCGGCGTGGTCTGGCCCTGGCAGACCACCCCGCTGGTCGTGGTCGAACCGGTCGGCCGGGACAGCCAGGTGGTGGCCGCCGTGGTCACCGTGTCCCCCTCGGACAGCCTGCGCCACCAGATCGTCAACACCTGGCTGTTGCTCGCGCTCAACGGCCTGGTCCCGCTGCTCGCCCTGATCGGTGCCGCCTGGCCGGTCTCCCGCTGGATCCTGCGGCCCATCCGCCGCCTGGACGAGGTCACCGCCAGGGTCGCCAGCGGCCGCCTGGACGCCCGCGCCGACGTGCACGGACCACCCGAACTGCGCACCCTGGCCAGCTCCTTCAACACCATGGTCGACGTGGTCGGCCGGGCCCTGCGCAGGCAGCGGGACTTCGTCGCCGACGCCTCCCACCAGCTACGCAACCCACTCGCGAGCCTGCGCCTCGCGGTGGAGAACCTGGAACCGCACCTACCCGACGAGCCCGCCCGCCAGGCCCACCAGCTCGCGGTGGAGGAGGCCGAGGAGATGGGCCGGGTGCTGGACGCCCTGCTCGCCGCCACCCGGCTGGACAGCGCCGCGGCGGCCGAACCGGTCGAGCTGGACGAACTCGTCGCCGCGCACGAACCGGCCTGGCAGGCCAACGCGCAACGCGCCGCGATCCGGCTGCGCCTGGACATCCCCGAGGGCCTGCGCGTGCTCGAACCACCCGGCGGACTGGGCAGCGTGCTGGACGAACTGGTCGGCAACGCGATCCGGCTCTCCGGCGGCACCAGGGTCCGGGTCTGGGCCCGGCACGAGGATCCGGCCGACAGCACCGAGGACGGCCACGTGGAACTGCACGTCATCGACGACGGCGTCGGTCTGGACGAGGCCGAGCTTTCCGTCGCACTGCACCGGTTCTGGCGTTCGCCCAAGCACCAGAACATCTCCGGCACCGGCCTCGGCCTGGCCATCTGCAGCGAACTGGTCACCTCGGCGGGCGGCGAGTTCCGGCTGCACCAGGCACATCCGCACGGCCTGGACGTGGCCATCCGGCTGCCGGTCGCCCCGGCCGAACAGCTCTTCGACCCCACCGACCCGGCCGACGGCCGCCCGGACGGCGAACGCAAACACCTCTCCCGCCCGCCGGTGCTCCCGCCCGAGGACGAGGACGACGACCCGCCGCCACCACCGCCGAGCACCCTGCCCGCAGGCATCTAGCCCGCCGCGGCCAGCCCGCCGCATCTAGTCCGCGGCCTCAGACCAGCCGCTTGTACTCCCGGAACCAGGCCGCCGCGCCCGGGTGCAGCGGCACCGGCCCGGTGGCGATCCCGGTGCTGCGGTTGATCCGCCGCGCCTCCGGGTGGTTGATCGCGATCGAGTCGGCCTGCGAGAACACCGTGTTGGCCACGATCTTCACCACCTCGGCCGGCAGGTCCTCCCTGGCCACCAGCAGGTTGGGCACCGAGACCGTGCGCGCGGGCTGGACGTAGGTGCCGTAGGTGGTCTTCGGGATGGTCGCGGGCACGTAGGCCGAGGAGTCGCCACTGGCCAGCACCTCCGCCTGTTCGGCAAGCGGCACCAGCCGGATCGCCACCTGCCGCCGGATCATCTCGCTGATCGCCGGGGTCGGGATGCCGGTGAGGGTGAAGAAGGCGTCGATCGCGCCCTCCTCCAGCTGTTTGGCCGCCTCGGCCTGGGTCAGCCGCACCTCGTTGAAGTTCAGCCCGGCGATCCGGCGCAACTTCTCCACCGTGTACTCGGTGCCCGAGCCCGCCGCGCCGATCGCCACCCGCCGCCCCGGCAGGTCCTTGGCGGTGCGCACCTTGGAGTTGTTGAGCACCACCAGGTGCAGGAAGCTGTCGTAGAGCCGCCCGACCGCGCTCACGCCGAGCACCGGGCTGGTCTGGCGGGCCAGCATGGCATCCAGTGAGACGAACCCGAGCTGGGCCTGGTTGCTGCTGAGCAGCGTCAGGTTCTCCACCGACGCGCCGCTGGGCCTGGTGCGCACCGCGGTGCGCTGGAGGTACTTCTGCAGCTCGTCGGCCAGCGCGCCGCCGATCTCCCGGTAGACCGCGCCGGGCGGCCCGGTGGCCAGGATCAACTCGGGCAGATCGGGCAGGGTGCTGGGCGTGCAACTGCCCACGGTGGCGGTCACCAGCGCGCCGGCTCCGCCCAGCAACAGCGCGCGGCGGGTCAGCGCTGGATGCGGCATTCTCACAGGCTAGTCCGTCAGGATGAACCGGGCACGCATGCTACGGCCTGGCGGTGTTCTGGTAACGGCCTTATCACCGAGCCCGGAAATTTGTCAGGACAGTCTCAAGTTTCGCCCAGGTCGCTTGCCGGTGAACTTCTCCGGTCACGAGCATTCGGCCCGGACAAGGACCAATGTCGAGGAGGACATGTTGGCAACGACCGCTGCTGGGGGGCGAACGCGGAAGCCGATCTACCGGCACCTCTACTTCTGGGTGCTGGTCTCGATCGCGGCGGGGATCCTGGTCGGGATCCTCTTCCCCGTGCAGGCAGCCGGGCTGAAGTGGCTCGCGGACCTGTTCATCAATCTGGTGAAGATGGTCATCGCGCCCACGATCTTCTGCACGATCGTCGTCGGCATCGCGGGGCTGGGCAACCTCGCCAAGGCCGGCGGCCTGGCACTGCGCACCATCATGTACTTCATCGTGATGACGCTGATCGCGCTGGTGATCGGCATGATCGTGGTGAACATCCTGCAGCCGGGTGTCGGCCTGGACATGCAGCCCAGCGCCGCCGACCTCAAGGCGGGCGCGGACGCGCAGAAGAAGGCGGCGGGCACGGAGGGTTTCACCGGGTTCATCCTGCACCTGGTCCCGGAGTCCTTCGTCGGCGCTTTCACCAGCGGCCAGCTGATCCAGGTGCTGGTGCTGGCGGTGCTGGTCGCGGTCGCGATCGGCATGATGGGCGAACGCGGCGCCAAGGCCCTGCAGGCGCTGGACACCGTCGCCAAGATCATGTTCGGCGTCATCAAGATCGTCATGTACGCGGCGCCGGTCGGCGCCTTCGGCGGCATGGCCTACACGATCGGCACCAACGGCGCCAAGGTGCTGACCTCGCTGGCGTTCCTCATGATCGCCTTCTACCTGACCTGCGTGCTGTTCATCATCCTGGTGCTCGGCGGCGTGGCGAAGCTGGCCGGGTTCAACATCTTCAAGTTCATCCGCTTCATCAAGGACGAGCTGCTGATCGTGCTGGGCACCTCCTCCAGTGAGGCGGTGCTGCCGCGGATGCTGGTCAAGCTGGAGGCCGCGGGCGCGCAGAAGTCGGTGGTCGGCCTGACCATCCCGACCGGCTACTCGTTCAACCTGGACGGCACCTGCATCTATCTGACCATGGGCGCCCTGTTCATCGCCCAGGCCACCGGCGCGCACCTGCCGCTGTGGACCCAGATCGGCCTGCTGCTGTTCATGCTGCTCTCCAGCAAGGGCGCGGCAGGCGTCACCGGAGCCGGCCTGGTCACCCTGGCCGCCTCCCTGGTCGCCTTCCAGAACGTCATCCCCGAGGCCAGCATCGGCATCGCCCTGATCGCAGGCATCGACCGCTTCATGTCCGAAGCGAGAGCCCTCACCAACCTGATCGGCAACGGCGTGGGCACCCTGGTGGTCGCCAGGTGGCAGAACGCGCTGGACCGCGAACAACTGGACCGGGTGCTCCGCGACCCGTCCCTGGTGGACATGGACGAGCTGATGAAGGCCGAGAACGGCGCGGCCGAGGACAAGAAGGAGAAGGCGGGGAGTTCTTCCTAGCACTCCGTCGCCGGGATCTCCCGGCATCGCACTGAAGGCCGTGGGCCGGGTTCGCGTTTCGCGAGTCCGGCCCACGGCTTTTGTGTCGGAGCGTGATTGGTTGTGCGGGTGCGGTGACGGTATATCGGGTACGTTCGCCTTGCCGACTTCATTCCAGAGGGGGGAATGCGGATGAGTGACGATCAACGCTGGGGTTTTGAGGACGCCGACGACTGGGAGCCGACACCCAAGTCCCGGCCGGCCCCGGAGGCGGACTCGGCGGAGCCGGACGGGATCACCGGGCAGGACGCCGACCGGGTGGTGACGGTGGCGGTGGGGGAGCTGGGCGAGGTGTTGTCGGTCCGGCTGGCGGCGGACTGGCGCCGCTCGGTGGATCCCAGGGCGTTGGCCGGCAGTGTGCTGAGTGCGGCCAACAACGCGACGATGCAGGCCCTGGCCAAGCAGGTCGACGAGGTGCGGCAGGCTGATGTCCCACCCTGGCCCGTGCCGACCAGGCCGCCGGAGACCACGCCACTCACCGCGGACGCGGCCTTCCGGCTGATGGACGCGGTGGACGCCGAACTGGCCACCCTGACCGATCGGCTGGCCGCGGTCCAGAACCAGCGGACCGAGGTGGAGAGCGCGGGCGGGCATGTGCGCGGCACCGCGATGAACGGTCAGGTCAGCACACTGACGGTGGACCCGTACTGGGCCGACTCGGCACGTAACCCGGAGATCGAGGGCGAGTTGACCGAGGTGCTGCGCGAACTGCGCCGCCGGAGCACACCCGACCCGGATCTCACCACGTGGCCGACCAGCCCGGCGATCACCGAACTGACCGGACTGGTGAGCGACCCGTCCCTGCTGCTGCGCCGATTGGGGCTGTCATGACCGATCTTTCCGCGGCCTATGAGGCCCTGCGCGCCGACGCCGTCCGCTGGGACGAGGCGGCGGACGCCCTGGAGGAGCCGCGCCGAGCGCTGGACGGCCTGCACCTCGGCCCGCCGGAACTGTCCAAGTGGGCGGTCAAGGCGGGACTGGACCAGACCTACCTCCAGGCCCGCACGACCATGGGCGACATGATCGGCAAGGCATCGGAGACCTTCCGGCTGATCAGCGAGACGCTGCGGCAGGCAGCGGACACGTATCAGCGCGAGGAAGAGGCCAACCTGCACACGCTGAAGAACACCACGAAGTAGGGGGAGCAGTGAGTGAGGCTGTGCAGCGGGCCAACCAGCGCCTGCGTGAGATGGACGAGGGCCTGAAGAAGTTCTTCGGCCAGGTGAACCAGGCGATCAACAGCGTGCCGGAGCCACTGCGCTGGATCATTCCGCGGATCGACCTCCTGGTGGAGGCGCTGGCCCGGAACAGCATGCAGCTGGGCCACCAAATCGAGGATCTGCTCGGTGACCGGGGGGACGCCAGTCGGGTCCGGGAAGCTGCTGAGTAGTGGTCGACGGAGGTCGCGGGCAAGCTGAACGACCTGGCCGGTGCGCTTGACCCGAGCAAGATGGACACCACCTTGGAATGGGATGGCAAGGCTGCGGAGGCCTATCGGCTGACAATCCCGACCCAGGTCAGCGGCCTGAACGGGCTGAAGGACCTGGCGACACAGATGCGCGGCTCGCTGGTCAACCTGGGTAATTCCATCGAGAGCTTCTGGGTGGGCATCACGGTCGCTGTGGTGGTCGCCATCATCAGCATCGCCTCCGCGGTGGCGCTGGTCACCACCGTCGTCGGCATCCCGCTGGCGCTGGTCATCCTCGTTGCCGCGCTGCCGTCGGTAGCGAGTCTCATCGGCAGCTTCATCACCGGCCTGCTGGCACACGTCAACACCTGCCAGGCCGAGCAGTCCGCGCTCCAGGAGAAGCTGCGGATGGTCGGCGAGACCTGGTCACAGGGCCGGATCGGGCAGATGGGCGACGCCAGCGTCCAGGATGGCGATGGGTCTGACTGGAAGCCGCGCTAATGGCGATCTACCTCGGACAGCCGCCGGTCTGGGTGCCGATCCCCGCCGAACACGCGCGGCGACTCCGCACCCTCGGCGGCTGGTTCGCCATGCTCATCGGATCCTCAGCGGTGGTGCTGGCGGTGCTGGTCGTCCTGCTTGGTGCGCAGTTGCTCAGCAGAGCCGATGTGATCATCTCGTTCGTCTACATCTTCGCGCTGACGATGGACGTTTTCCTGGCCATGTCCGGGTTTCTGGTGCTGAACCCGTGGCGGCACCTGCGGGGCGATCAGATCGAGTTGTTGCTGGTGCAGCGGAGCCGCCAGATGCTGGGGTGGATCTGGGGCTTCCTCTTCTTCTTCGCGCTGGGTCTGACCTTCTTCCTGCTCGGGGTCATGCGGACCGAGATCAGGCGGGGTGGACACATCGACGGCTGGGACTGGGTGTTCGTGGTGGTCGCCTACCTGCCGATCGCCCTGCAGGGCCTGGCGTTCTTCGTCGGCCGCCGCCTGTACCCCCGCCCCAACCTCTGACTCACCCCGCCCGCACCGGCGTCACCACCCGGCTCCCATCCGGCGCCGTCAACACCTCGGCCCGAGCCCCGTAATGCCGCGAAACCCGTTCCGCCGTAAGCACTTCCGCCGGAGCCCCCGCCGCGACCACCCGCCCCCCGTCCAGCATCAGCAACTGATCCGCGTACTGCCCGGCCAGCGTCAGATCGTGCAACGTGCTCACCACAGTCGTCCCATCCGCCAGCCGCAACCGATCCACCAGGTCCAACAGCGACTGCGCGTGCCCGATGTCCAACCCCGTCGTCGGCTCGTCCAGCAACAGCAACCCCGCCTGCTGCGCCAGCACCCTGGCCAGCACCGCCCGCTGACGCTCCCCGCCGGACAGTGTCGGGAGTGGACGGTCGGCCAGGTGGGCCAGGTCCAGGCGCGCCAGGACATCGGCGACCAGGGTGAGGTCCGAGGTGCCTTCGCGGGCCAGGAAGCCCAGGTGCGGGGTTCGGCCGAGGAGGGCGTAGTCGGTGACGGTGAGGCCTTCGGGCAGGGTGGGGGTTTGGGGTGCGTAGCCGATCTGGCGGGCTCGGGCCCGGTTGGTCAGGGTGGTTACGGGGGTGCCGGACAGGGTGATGGTGCCGGTGTGGGGGACGGCGTTGGCCACGGCTTTCAGCAGGGTGGACTTGCCTGCTCCGTTGGGGCCGATCACGGCCAGCCAGCTGCCCTGGGGGACCGTCACCGTGACGTCGGCTACCGCGATCCGGCCGCGGTAACCGGCGGACACCTGGTTGATCTCCAGCATCTACAGCCTCCGGGAGCGGCGCAGCACGACCGCGAAGAAGGGGGCGCCGGTGAAGGCCGTGATGACGCCGATGGGCAACTCGCCCGGCGCGATCACGGTGCGGGCCACCATGTCGGCCAGCACCACGAAGCTCGCGCCGCCCAGCAACGACAGCGGCACCAGCACCCGGTAACTGCCCGCGACCAGCAGGCGGACCACGTGCGGCACCACGATGCCGACGAAGCCGATCAGCCCGCTCACCGACACCGCCGCCGCCGTGGCCAGGGACGCCGCGCCGAGCACGATCAGCCGGACCCGGCGGGGGTGCAGGCCCAGCGCGGCGGCCTCCTCATCGCCCACGCCCAGCACGTCCAGCAGCCTGCCGCTGGCGCACAGCACGAAGCTGGACAGCGCGATGTAGGGCAGCACCACCAGAACCTGGGACCAGCCCGCGCCGCCGAGGCCGCCGAGCATCCAGGTGTAGATGGTGCGCAGGCTGTCCACGTCCAGGGTCTGCACGAAGGTCTGCAGGGCGGTGAGGAAGGCGGCCACCGCGACCCCGGCCAGCACCAGGGTCGCGGTGCCGGGACCGGCTGAGCGGCCAAGGGCCCAGGTGAGGCCGACGCCGAGGACCGCGCCGGCGAAGGCGGCGATGGGCAGCGCGCCAAGGCCGGTGCTGAAGGTGGGCACCGCGAACACGGCCAGGGTGGCGCCAAGGCCAGCGCCTGCCGCCGCGCCCAGCAGGTACGGGTCGGCCAGGGGGTTGCGGAAGACGCCCTGGAAGGCGGCGCCGGAGGAGGCGAGGGCGGCGCCGACCAGGCAGGCCAGCACCACCCTCGGCACCCGCAGCTCCCACAGGATCGCGGCCTCGCGTGCGGACAACGGGGACAGCCCGCCGGTGAGCTGGGCGAGGATCTCGCCCAGCACCCGTTGCCAGCCAAGGTCGATCGCGCCGAGCAGCACCGCGAGGGTCACCACCGCCAGCAACAGCAGCAGGGTGAGTGCCAGGTGGGTGAACCGGAGCCGGGTGGGGACAGCGGCGGCGGTCACTTCTTCCCGGCGGCGGTCACGGCCTGGGACACGGTGCGCACCAGCTCGACCACCCTCGGTCCCCAGCGGGAGGCGATGTCGTCGTCCAGGGCCACCACGCCGCCCTCGCGCACCGCGGGCACCGTCGACCAGCCCGGCCGCCCGCCCACCGCGGCCGCGTTCTGGCCGCAGCAGCGCACATCGGCCAGGAAGATCAGCCGCGGCGCGGCGTTGACCACCTGCTCGGCGGAGAGCTGCGGGTAGCCGCTGCCCGTCTTGTCCGCCGCGTCGGCCACGTTGACCAGGCCGAACTGGGCGTAGATCTGACCGATGAAGGTCTTGGAGGTCACGGTGTAGAAGGTCGGGTCCAGCTCGTGGTAATACTTCAGCCCCTCGGCGGGCCGCGGGGTTTCCCGGACCAGCTTGCTGATCTCGCCCTTCATCTTGTTGACCACTTCGTTGGCCGGCGTGCCGTGCCCGGTGGCCTGACCCAGGATGCTGATCTGCCCGTACGCCTCGTCGAGGGTCTTGGCCGCGGGCAGCAGCAGCACCGGGATCTTCAGCTTCTCCAGCCCGGCCACCACGCCCTCGGCGTCGTTGGAGGCGATCACCAGGTCCGGCTGGTGCCCGGCGATGGCCTCCACGTTCGGCTTGAACCCGGACAGCGTGGTCTTGGGCGCCTCGGCCGGGAAGTTGGACTGGTCGTCCACGGCCACGACCTGCTTGCCGGCCCCGATCGCGAACAGGCTCTCGGTGCTGGTCGGGTTCAGCGAGACGATCCGCTCCGGCCGCTTGGCCAGGGTGAGCGGTTTGCCGCCCGGCGCGGCCACTTCCACCGGGAACGGCGCTTCCGCCGCACCCGAGGTTTGGCTGGGGGCTGGATCGGGAACCCTGCTCGCGCACCCGCCAACGAGGGCGATGGCGCTGACGGCGATGAGTGCTGCGCGGAAACTACGAGGAAGTCGCATCGAGTCCTCTGCGGTCGTTCGGGTGAAAACTGCCCGGGACGTTACCGCTGTGTTCCGCTCCGTACCCGGGGAAGTACCAGGACACGCGTACTGTTGGGTCTGCGGCTATGTCGCATGGAGCAGGTAAATCGTTACGGCGCAATGACGGACATCACCCTAGGAGGGGTGTTTCCAGGTTTCCTGCCTGTTACAGTCCGGATTACCTGTCGCTACCGGCGCGTACGCCGGTGTGACCTCGCGGGCCACCGTCGTCCCGTGCCCAGCATTCCACCACCTGAGCACGGAACACGACGAGGGAGGTCTTCAGCGTGATCTTCTCCGCCATCCCCGCCAAGCAGGGCTTGTACGACCCGGCCGACGAACGAGACGCCTGCGGTGTCGCCATGGTCGCCGATATCCAGGGCCGCCGTTCGCACGGGATCGTGATCGACGCCCTCACGGCGCTGGCGAATCTCGAACACCGCGGCGCGGCGGGCGCCGAGCCCACGAGCGGGGACGGGGCAGGCATTCTGTTGCAGCTGCCCGATGAGCTGCTGCGCGCCGAGTGCGCGGACCTGCCGGAACCCGCTCCCTCCGGCGATCACACCTACGCCGCGGGCATCGCGTTCCTGCCCGCCGAGGACGATCTGCGGGTCAAGGCGGTCGCGCTGATCGAGCGGATCGCGGCCGAGGAGGGCCTGCGGGTGCTCGGCTGGCGCGAGGTGCCGGTCAGCCCGGAGGCGGCCGGTGTCGGACCGACCGCGCTGTCGGTGATGCCGCACTTCTCGATGCTGCTGGTGACCGCGGCCGAACCGGGCGCCGACGGGCGATGTCGGGCCGGCGTCGAGCTGGACCGCCTCGCCTTCGCGCTGCGCAAGCGCGCCGAGCACGAGAGCGAGCAGGAGGGCTGCGGTGTGTACTTCCCGTCGCTGTCCGCCCGCACGCTGGTGTACAAGGGAATGCTCACCACCGCGCAGCTCCCCGCGTTCTTCCTCGATCTGACCGACACCCGGCTGGCCAGTGCGATCGCGTTGGTGCACAGCAGGTTCTCCACCAACACCTTCCCCTCGTGGCCGCTGGCGCACCCGTTCCGGTTCGTCGCGCACAACGGTGAGATCAACACCATCCGCGGCAACCGCAACCGCATGCGCGCCCGCGAGGCCCTGCTGGAAAGCGACCTCATCCCCGGTGACCTGAGCAGGCTCTACCCGATCTGCGCGGGCGACGGCTCGGACTCCGCCTCCTTCGACGAGGTCCTGGAACTGCTGCACCTCGGCGGCCGCACCCTGCCGCACGCGGTGCTGATGATGGTCCCCGAGGCGTGGGAGAACCACGCCACCATGGACCCGGCCCGCCGCTCCTTCTACCAGTTCCACGCCAGCCTGATGGAACCGTGGGACGGCCCGGCCTGCGTCACCTTCACCGACGGCACCCTGGTCGGCGCGGTGCTCGACCGCAACGGCCTGCGCCCGGCCCGCTGGTGGCAGACCGCCGACGGCCGCGTGGTGCTGGCCTCGGAGACCGGCGTGCTCGACGTGCCAGCCGACCAGGTGGTGGCCAAGGGCCGCCTGCGGCCCGGCCGGATGTTCCTGGTGGACACCGTCGCCGGGCGGATCGTGGACGACAACGAGGTCAAGTCCGAACTCGCCGCCGGGCTGCCGTACGACGAATGGCTGCACGCCGGTCTGCTCAACCTGGCCGACCTGCCCGACCGCGAGCACGTGGTGCAGAGCCACGAGTCCGTGGTGCGCCGCCAGCTCACCTTCGGCTACACCGAGGAAGAGCTGCGCGTGCTGCTCACCCCGATGGCGGTCAGCGGGCTGGAACCGTTGGGCTCCATGGGATCGGACACCCCGATCGCCGCGATGTCGCAGCGCTCCCGGATGCTGTACGACTACTTCGCCCAGCACTTCGCGCAGGTCACCAACCCGCCGCTGGACGCCATCCGGGAGGAGATCGTCACCTCGGTCGCCAGGGTGATGGGCCCCGAGCGCAACCTGCTCGACCCCGGCCCCTCCTCGTGCAGGCACATCCAGCTGCCGTACCCGGTCATCGACAACGACGAGCTGGCCAAGCTCATCCACGTCAACGATGACGGCGACCTGCCCGGCTTCGCCTGCGCTGTCCTTAGTGGACTGTACGAAGTGGACGGTGGCGCGGACGCGCTGGCCGCCGCGATCGAGCGGGTCCGCCGGGAGGCGTCGGAGGCCATCGCCAACGGCGCGCGCATCCTGGTGCTCTCCGACCGGGACTCCGACCACCGGCTGGCCCCGATCCCGTCCCTGCTGCTGGTCTCCGCGGTGCACCACCACCTGGTGCGCACCAAGGAGCGGCTGCGGGTGGCGCTGGTGGTCGAGTCCGGCGACGCCCGCGAGGTGCACCACATCGCGCTGCTGCTGGGTTACGGCGCGGCCGCGGTCAACCCGTACCTGGCCTTCGAGACCATCGAGGACATGGTCAACCGCGGTGCGGTGACCGGCATCGAGGGTCGCAAGGCGGTGCGCAACTACGTGAGCGCGCTGGTCAAGGGCGTGCTCAAGGTGATGTCCAAGATGGGCATCTCCACCGTGGGCGCCTACACCGCCGCGCAGGTCTTCGAGGCGGTCGGCCTGGCCACCGACGTGGTCGCCGAGTACTTCGTGGGCACCGCCTCCAAGCTCGGCGGCGTCGGCCTGGACGTGCTCGCCACCGAAGTGGCGCAACGACATCGGCTGGCCTACCCGGACAACCCGACCGACCGCGCGCACCGCGGCCTGCCGGTGGGCGGCGAGTACTTCTACCGCCGCGAGGGCGAGCTGCACCTGTTCAACCCGGAGACGGTGTTCCTGCTCCAGCACGCCACCAAGACCCGGCAGTACGACGTGTATCGCCGCTATACCGCCGAATGCGACCGCCTGGCCAAGGAGGGCGGCGCGCTGCGCGGGCTGTTCGATCTCCAGGACTCCGGCCGCAAGCCGGTGCCGATCGAGGAGGTCGAGCCGGCCAGCGCGATCGTCAAGCGGTTCAACACCGGCGCGATGTCCTACGGCTCGATCTCGGCCGAGGCGCACGAGACCCTCGCGGTGGCGATGAACCGGCTCGGTGGCCGCTCCAACAGCGGTGAGGGCGGCGAGGACCCCGAGCGCCTCTACGACCTGACGCGGCGCTCCGCGGTCAAGCAGGTCGCCAGCGGCCGGTTCGGTGTCACCAGTGAGTATCTGGTCAACAGCACCGACATCCAGATCAAGATGGCCCAGGGCGCCAAGCCCGGTGAGGGCGGTCAGCTGCCCGGGTACAAGGTGTACCCGTGGATCGCGCGCACCCGGCACTCCACGCCGGGCGTCTCGCTGATCTCGCCGCCGCCGCACCACGACATCTACTCGATCGAGGACCTGGCCCAGCTCATCCACGACCTGAAGAACGCCAACGAGCAGGCGCGGGTGCACGTCAAGCTGGTCAGCGAGGTCGGCATCGGCACCGTGGCCGCTGGCGTGGCCAAGGCGCACGCGGACGTCATCCTGGTCTCCGGCCACGACGGCGGCACCGGCGCCTCCCCACTCACCTCGCTCAAGCACTGCGGCACGCCCTGGGAGATCGGGCTGGCCGAGGCGCAGCAGACGTTGGTGCTCAACGGTTTGCGCGACCGGATCACCCTGCAGGTGGACGGCGCGATGAAGACCGGGCGGGACGTGCTGGTCGCCGCGCTGCTCGGCGCGGAGGAGTTCGGTTTCGCCACCGCGCCGCTGATCGTGGCCGGTTGCGTGATGATGCGGGTCTGCCACCTGGACACCTGTCCGGTGGGCGTGGCCACGCAGAACCCGGAGCTGCGCAAGCGGTACACCGGCAAGGCCGAGTTCGTGGAGAACTTCTTCTACTTCGTCGCCGAAGAGGTCCGCGAATACCTTGCCGCCCTTGGCTTCCGCAACCTGGACGAGGCCATCGGGCACGCCGAGCTGCTCGGCAGGGACCAGGCCATCGACCACTGGAAGGCCGCCGGTCTGGACCTGTCGCCGATCTTCGAGGTCGTCGAGGGCCCGCAGGGCAGCGCCAAGCGCCGGGTCCGCGACCAGGACCACGGCCTGGACAAGGCGCTGGACCGCACCCTGATCCAGCTCGCCGAGGCGGCGCTGGAGGACGCGCACCCGGTGCGGCTGGAACTGCCGGTGCGCAACGTCAACCGCACCGTTGGCACCCTGCTCGGCTCCGAGGTCACCCGCCGCTTCGGCGGTTCCGGCCTGCCGGACGGGACCATCCACATCAGACTGAACGGCTCCGCCGGCCAGTCCCTCGGCGCGTTCCTGCCCGCCGGTGTCACCATCGAGATGGTCGGCGACACCAACGACTACGTTGGCAAGGGCCTCTCCGGCGGCCGGATCATCGTGCGCCCGCACGACGACGCGCCGTTCCGGGCCGAGCTGCAGGTGATCGCGGGCAACGTGATCGGCTACGGCGCCACCGGCGGCGAGATCTTCCTGCGCGGCCAGGTGGGCGAACGCTTCTGCGTGCGCAACTCCGGGGCCACCGCGGTGGCCGAGGGCGCTGGCGACCACGCCTTCGAGTACATGACCGGCGGCCGGGCCGTGGTGCTCGGGCCGACCGGCCGCAACGTGGCCGCCGGCATGTCCGGTGGCATCGCCTTCGTGCTGGACCTGGATCCGGTGAAGGTCAACACCGCGATGGTGGAACTCCAGCGGCCCAACGCGGATGACCTCCGCTGGCTGCGGGAGACCGTCGCGAAGCACCACCAGCTCACCGGATCCACGGTGGCGGCGTCGCTGCTCGGGGACTGGCCGCGCCGCTCGGCGGCGTTCACCAAGGTCATGCCCAGCGACTACCAGCGGGTTCTCGAAGCGGTGCGGATCGCGCGCGCCGAGGGTCGCGATGTGGACGAGGCGATCATGGAGGCTTCCCGTGGCTGACCCGAACGGATTCCTGAAGCACGCCCGCACCGAACCGGCCAAGCGCCCCGCGGGCGACCGGGTCGCGGACTGGCACGAGGTGTACGCCGAGGTGGAGCCGAAGGTCCGCGAGGACCAGGTGCGCACCCAGGCGACCCGCTGCATGGACTGCGGGATCCCCTTCTGCCACAGCGGTTCCGCCGGTTGCCCGCTGGGCAACCTGATCCCGGAGTGGAACGACCTGGTCCGCCGCGGTGACTGGGCGCACGCCGGGGACCGGTTGCACGGCACCAACAACTTCCCCGAGTTCACCGGCAGGCTCTGCCCCGCACCGTGTGAGTCCGCCTGCGTGCTCGCGATCTCGCCGCTCTCCGGCGGCGCGGTGGCGATCAAGCGGGTTGAGCAGGCCATCGCGGACCAGGTGTGGGAGATGGGCACGGTGGGCCCGAACCCGCCGTCGGTGCACTCCGGCAAGAAGGTCGCCGTGGTCGGCTCCGGCCCCGCCGGCCTGGCCGCCGCCCAGCAACTGACCAGGGCCGGCCACGAGGTCACCGTGTACGAGCGCGACGACCGCCTCGGCGGCCTGCTCCGCTACGGCATCCCCGAGTTCAAGATGGAGAAGCGGATCCTGGACCGCAGGCTGTCCCAGCTGCGCGCCGAGGGCACCAAGTTCATCACCAACTGCGAGGTCGGCGTCGACCTGACCGTCGAACAGCTGCGCGCCGACTTCGACGCCGTGGTGCTCGCGGTCGGCGCCCTGCGCGGCCGGGACGCCCCGGACATCCCCGGCCGCAACCTGGCAGGCGTCCACCTGGCGATGGAACACCTGGTGCCCGCCAACAAGTTCTGCGAAGGCGACGGCCCCACCCACATCGACGCCGCGGGCAAGCACGTGGTCATCATCGGCGGCGGCGACACCGCGGCCGACTGCCTCGGCACCGCACACCGCCAGGGCGCCGCGGGCGTACTGCAACTCGACCAGTACCCCATGCCCCCCACCGCCCGCGACGAGGAACGCTCGCCGTGGCCGGTCTGGCCCGTGGTCCTGCACACCTACCCAGCCCACGACGAGGGCGGCGAACGCAAGTTCGCGGTAGCCGTCGAGGAATTCGTCGACAACGGCGAAGGCCAGGTCCGCGCGGTGCGCCTGCGCAAGGTCCGGGTGGAAAAGGACGCCGACGGCCGCCGCGCGGTGATCCCCGTCTCCGACGAGGTAGAAGAACTCCCCTGCGACCTGGCCCTGCTCGCCATCGGCTTCGAGGGTGTGGAACACATGCCCCTGCTCCCGGAACTGGGCATCGACCTGAACAAACGAGGCTCCATCTCCTGCGGCTCCGACTGGCAAACAGACGCCCCCGGCGTCTTCGTCTGCGGCGACGCCCACCGAGGAGCCTCCCTGGTCGTCTGGGCAATCGCCGAAGGCCGCTCAGCCGCCCACGCCGTAGACACCTACCTAACCGGCGCCAGCACCCTCCCCAGCCCAGTCCGCCCCAACCTGGTCCCCCTGGCAGTCCGCTAACACCCAACCCCCCGCACAACAACAGCCAACACGGCGTACCAGAACGGCCAACGTGCCGTCCCATAACGGCCAACACACCGTACGACAACGGCCAACACGCCGGCGAGGGGTTCGAGTTCGAACCCCCTCCGCGCGTGTTGGCCGTTGTCGTACCCAGTGTTGGCCGTTCTTGTACGCCTTGGGCGATTGCGTGCGGGCGAAGCCCGAACAGGCGGCCGGGGTGGCTTTTCAACACTCCCCGAGCGGTTCCCCCATCCCCGTCAGCCTGGAGAGGACACACCGCATCCCGGGCAAGCGGCCTGCAACCTGCCGCCGCCCTAGCCTCTCAACCGCAACGGGCCGCTTGCCCGGGATGTGGTTTGGTATCGGAGGGCTGACGGGGATGGGGGAACCGTACGAGCACTGTTCTCTGCTCTTGACTTTCCCCCCCATCCTTTGATTTCTGCCCGTCCGGCGAGGACGCCCTTGATCTTGACTTTGGGTTTTAGATCAAGAGCAGGGGCCACTCGGCGAGGCGCGGTCAGCAAGCTCCAGGCCGTACGGAGAACACACGAGAACCCTCGTCGTGGGGTTTTCACCCCCAACCCCAACCCCCGCCCCGTCCGGGTTTGTGAACCCTGGTTAGCCGGATCGGGGAGTGTCGGGGGGCGGTCGTAGGCTGCGCCGCATGGAGTTCTCGGGGTTCGGGGAGTACGCGGTCGACTTCTTCGACGGGCTGGTGGCCGACAACTCCAAGTCCTACTGGACCGACAACAAGCCCGTCTACGACCGCGACATCCGCGCCCCCATGGAACGCCTGCTCACCGAACTCGAACCCGAGTTCGGCGCGGGCAAGGTGTTCCGCCCCTACCGCGACGTCCGCTTCAGCAAGGACAAACGCCCCTACAAGGACCACTGCGGCGGCGTCGTCGAGCAGGGGCGTGGCGGCGGGGCCTGGTATGTGGAGGTCGGCGCCGAGGGGCTCATGATCGGCGGCGGGTCCTTCGCGATGGCCCCGGACCAGCTCGCCCGCTATCGCACCGCCGTGGACGACGAGCGGCGCGGGGAGCAGTTCCGGGTCATCCTGGCCAAGTTGGTCAAGAAGGGCTGGGAGGTGTGTGGCGACGTCATGAAGACCAAACCCCGTGGCGCCGACCCCGAGCACCCGCGCCTGGACCTCCTGCGGCACCGCTCCATCTACGTCGCCCGGCGCTGGCCCCCTGACGACGACCTGCACGGCCCGGAATGCCTGGAACGCGTCCGGCTGGGCTGGCGGGAACTGAACGCGATCAACGAATGGTGTGCCGACCATGTCGGCCTCAGCGACCAGTGGCGGCGATGATGGGATTCACCGGGTTCGGCGAGCACGCCGTTGACTTCTACGACGGTCTGGAGGCTGACAACTCCAAGGCCTACTGGACCGATCACAAGGACACCTACGACCAGGATGTCCGGGCGCCGATGCTCGCGATGCTGGCCGAGCTGGAAGAGGAGTTCGGCGCGGGCAAGTTGTTCCGGCCGTACCGGGATGTCCGGTTCAGCCACGACAAGTCGCCCTACAAGACCGCGGCTGGCGCGCTGGCCGGGGGTGAGCTGGGGGAGTCCACCTACTACGTGCAGATCTCCGCGAACGGGCTGATGCTCGCCGGTGGCTGCTACCGGCTGGCGACCGACCAGGTGGCCCGCTACCGCACCGCGGTGGCCGAGGACCGGCGCGGCGGCGAACTGGTCAAGGTCCTGGCCAAGCTCACCAAGGCGGGCTGGTCGGTGCAGGGCGATGTCATGAAGACCCGCCCGCGTGGTGTCGAGGCCGACCACCCCCGGCTCGACCTGCTGCGGCACCGCTCGCTGCACGCGAGCCGGGCCTGGGAACCCGGCGACTACCTGCACGAACGGGAATGCCTGACCCGGGTGCGCAAGCACTGGCGGGCGCTGGCCCCGCTGACCGCCTGGCTCGCCGACCACGTCGGTCCCCCCAGCGGCTGACGCGGCCGGCGAGCCGCCACCCGCCGGACAACCCCGGGCGGCACCACTGTTCTACGTCGAACGCGTTGTCCGGCGCCGGGACCGATCGCCGGACAAACCAACCACCGGACAACCCCCGCCTCACCCGGACAGCTTGTCCAGCCAGCCCTCGGTCAACTCGGCCAGCCCGGCCGCCGCCGCCACCGTGTCCGCGGCCAGCACGCTGACCAGCGCCGCCTCCGGCAGCACGTGCACCGCGCCCCGCCCACCGGACAACACCCGCTCCGGCGGCGCCAGCCCCGGCGCGGCCACCAGCACCGTGGTCAGCACCCTGGCCTGGCCGAGCAGGGCGGGGGAGCGGTAGCCGGCCGGGTCCAGCAGCGTGGTCGTGGTGCGCAGCAGCGGCCGCCCGGCCCGGCGCACCCGCCAGCGCTGCACCGCCCGGCCTGCCGGTTCCGCGTGCCTGCCCAGCACCGTGGTCTCCCGCCAGCACAGCGTCGCGTCCGCGGCCAGTTCGACCTCGGTGCTCGCGTGCAGCAGGCACCCGGCGGCCAGCACCGTCGGCTCCAGCCCGACTTCCAGCGTCGCGCCCGCGCCGACCGTGGCGGACATCCGCACGCTCGCCGCCCGCCCGTCCAGGTCCGGCTGCACGAGTTGCGCGCTGGTCGAGCGCAGGTGCAGGGCCGCCCCCGGCCCGACCTCCAGTGCCAGGCTCAGCTCGTCGCCGCCGAGCGGGCCGCCGGCCGAGCCGACCAGGCAGACCCGCGCACCCGGTCCGGCCGCGCGGGTGCGGCGCAGGGTCAGCGGGGGGCGGGAGCGCTGCACCGACAGCACCGACCGGCCGTCCGGGGTGGCCAGCACGGTCAGTGCCGCGTCCGCACGCATCAGTGCTGGTGCGCGGGTGTCAGCTCGGCCAGCATCTCGCGCACCCAGGCCGTCACGCCACTGGCCGCCGGGTCCGCGGTCAGCGAGCTGAACAGCACCGGCAGCTCGCCCCGGATCGCCGCCGCGTCCCTGGCCATCACGTCCAGGTCCGCGCCGACCAGCGGGGCCAGGTCGGTCTTGTTGATCACCAGCAGGTCGGCCAGGGTCACCCCTGGCCCGCCCTTGCGCGGGACCTTGTCGCCGCCGGCCACGTCCACCACGAAGATCTGCCGGTCCACCAGGCCCTTGCTGAAGGTCGCGGTCAGGTTGTCCCCGCCGCTTTCCACCAGCACCAGGTCGAAGGCCCCGTGCCGGGCCTCCAGGTCCTCGATGGCGTCCAGGTTCGCGGTGATGTCGTCCCGGATCGCGGTGTGCGGACAGCAGCCGGTCTTGACCGCGCTGATCCGGTCGTCGGGCAGGATCGCGTTGCGGCGCAGGAACTCCGCGTCCTCGGTGGTGTAGATGTCGTTGGTCACCACGCCCAGCCGCAACTCGGTGCGCAGGGTCCGGCAGAGCGCGGCCACCAGCGCGGTCTTGCCGGAGCCGACCGGACCGCCGATGCCGATCCGCGGACTCGCACCCAGCCGGTGCAGGTGCGCGTGCGGGTCGGGGCCGTCGTCGTGCGGGCCGTCGCCGTGGTAGGCGCCCATGGATCTCCTTTCAGGACACGAAAAGCGTGTCGGTGAGCGTGGGGTGGGTGTCGGCGAGGACGTCCAGTGCGGGCGCGCCCTCGTCCGGGAGTTCGCTCCAGGGCAGCGGAATGGCGGCGGTGGCCGCGACACTGTCCACTGTGGAGGAAAGGGAGTTGAGCACGGACTGGACCGCGAACGGGTCGAAGGCGAGCAGCCGGATCGCGGCCGAGGCCGGTCCGGTCACCGCGGCCAGCGCGATGGCCACGGCGGCGTCCTCGGCACTCGCGCCCAGGATCGCCGCGCCCGCGCCGAAAGCGAGCGGATGATGGGCTCCGGCCGGACATCCGGCCCGCAACGCAGCCAGCACCGCGGCCGCGTCGACCTCCGCCCCGCCGAGCCCGGCCGCCGCGTCAGGCCGCGCCCCGAAGTCCGCCGCCCGCCGGGGCAAAGCGCGCAACAACCCCCGCCCCTGCTGCCGCGAAGCAATCCGCTGCCCAGCCGCCGGAGTCCGCGCGTCCAGCTCCGCGTCCAGCTCCGCCCAGCAAGCCGCGTCCCCACCATCCAGTGACCCGGCCAGCCGGGTAGCCGCCGCCGCGAACGCCGCCGTCACCAGCCCCGCCGACACCAGCCGCCCGCGCAGGAACCCGTGCAGCGAAGCCACATCCGTCACCGCCCCGGCCCGCACCGCCGCCTCCACACTGCCCGAGTGCACGTGGCCGCCCGCGGGCAGCCGGGCGTCCGCGAGCAGCAGCAGTCCCGCCGCGACCATCAGAACAGGAAGTACCGCTGCGCCATCGGCAGCGATTCGGCCGGTCGTGGCTCGACGACATCGCCGTCGATGCGCACGGTGAAGGTGTCCGGATCCACCTCGATCCGGGGCAGCGCGGTGTTGTTCGGCAGGTCCGCCTTGCCGCGCGAACGCGTGTTCGCCACCGGCACCAGTCTCCGCCGCACGTCCAGTCGCTCCGCGAGGCCGTCCTCCAGCGCGGCCGGGGCCACGAAGTGCACCGAGGAATGGGCTGCCACAACGGGTTCCGCGCCCCACATCGGCCGGGCGAACACCGGTTGCGGGGTCGGGATGGACGCGCCGGGGTCACCCATCGCGGCCCAGGAGATCAGCCCGCCCTTGACCACCACGTGCGGTCGCACGCCGAAGAACGCGGGCTCCCACAGCACCAGGTCCGCCAGCTTGCCCGGTTCCACCGAGCCGACCTCGTCGTCCAGGCCGTGTGCCACCGCCGGGCAGATCGTGTACTTGGCGACATACCGTCGCGCGCGCAGGTTGTCCGCGCCGCCGTCGCCGGGCAGCGCGCCCCTGCGCAGCTTGTTGACGTGCGCGGTCTGCCAGGTGCGCACGATGGTCTCGCCGATCCGGCCCATGGCCTGTGAGTCCGAGCTGATGATGGAGATGGCGCCCAGGTCGTGCAGCACGTCCTCGGCGGCCATGGTGCTCGGGCGCATCCGGGACTCGGCGAAGGCCAGGTCCTCCGGCAGCGTCGGGTCCAGGTGGTGGCACACCATCAGCATGTCCAGGTGCTCGTCCAGGGTGTTCACCGTGAACGGCCGGGTCGGGTTGGTCGAGGAGGGCAGCACGAAGGACTCCCCGGCCATCTTGATCACGTCCGGCGCGTGCCCGCCGCCCGCGCCCTCGGTGTGATAGGCGTGGATCGACCGGCCCGCGATGGCGTCCACTGTGGACTCCAGGAACCCGGCCTCGTTCAACGTGTCGGTGTGGATGGCCACCTGCACCCCGGAGGCGTCCGCGACCCGCAGACAGGCGTCGATCGCGGCAGGCGTGGTGCCCCAGTCCTCGTGCAGCTTGAACCCGCTCGCCCCGGCCCGCAGCTGTTCCCACAGCGCTTCCTCGCGAACGGTGTTCCCCTTGCCCAGCAAGGCCACGTTGACCGGATAGCCGTCCAGCGCGACCAGCATCCGCTCCAGGTGCCAGGACCCGGGCGTGACCGTGGTGGCCCTGGTGCCGTCGGCCGGGCCGGTGCCGCCGCCGACCACCGTGGTGATCCCGGCGGCCAGCGCCTCGGGCAGCTGCTGCGGGCAGATCAGGTGTACATGCGCGTCCACCGCGCCCGCGGTCAGGATCATCCCGTTGCCCGCCAGCACCTCGGTGGACGGGCCGATCACCAGTTGCGGGTGCACCCCGTCCATGGTGTCCGGGTTGCCCGCCTTGCCCAGTGCGACGATCCGCCCGTCCCGCACGCCCACATCGGCCTTAATGATGCCCCAGTGGTCCAGCACCACCGCGCCGGTGATCACCAGGTCGGGCGCGCCCTCGGCCCTGGTGGCCGCGGACTGGCCCATCGACTCCCGGATCACCTTGCCGCCGCCGAAGACCACCTCCTCACCGGCGCGGCCCGGTCCGCCGCAGCGGTCCTCGGTCACCTCGATCAGCAGGTTGGTGTCGGCCAGCCGCACCCGGTCGCCCGTGGTCGGGCCGTACCTGGCCGCGTACCCGGCCCGGTCCATCGAACTCACTCCGGCCTCCGCAGGCTCAGTCCCGGCACCACACCCCGGCCGGCCAGGGGCACCAGGTCCACCTCGCGCACCACGCCCGGCTCGAACCGGATCGAGGTGCCGGCCGGGATGTCCAGCCGGTGCCCCTCGGCGGCCGCGCGGTCGAATTCCAGCGCGGGGTTGACCTCGGCGAAGTGGTAGTGCGAACCGACCTGGGCCGGCCGGTCGCCGGTGTTGGCCACCCGCAGCCGCCGTCGCGGCGCGCCCGCGTTCAGCTCGATCCGGCCTGCCGCCGGGATGATCTCGCCGGGGATCACGGGATCGGCTCGTGGATGGTGACCAGCTTGGTCCCGTCCGGGAAGGTCGCCTCGACCTGCACCGAGTGCAGCATCTCCGGCACGCCCTCCAGGACGTCCTCCCGGCTCAGCACACCGCGGCCGGACTCCATCAGCTCGGCAACCGAGTTCCCGTCCCGCGCGCCCTCCAAAACGAAGGAGGTGAGCACGGCGACCGCCTCGGGGTAGTTCAGCCGCAGCCCACGGGCGCGGCGCCGGGCCGCCAGGTCGGCGGCCACGTGGACGAGCAGTTTCTCCTGCTCGCGGGGCGACAGACGCATCCTTCAGAACCTAGGCGTTGATCGTCGCCGTTCCAACGCCCAGGCGGCTGGCACGGACGGAGTTCACCCGTCGGAAACATTCCCCCGATCGCGTGACCGCCGCCAGGACCGCACCAGCAGCCACACCGCCAGCGCGACCGCGGCCCCGAGCAGGTCTGCCAGCGCGTCCGGCAGCCCGCCGGTCCGGCCGATCGGCAGCACAGCCTGGAGGAACTCCGAGAGCCCCGCCCACACCACCAGCCCGGCCACCAGGAAGGGCAGCCGGAAGCCGGCGATCATGCCAGTCACCGCCAGTAGCGCGAACAGGCTGAAGTGGATCACCTTGTCCGTGCCGGGCGGCGCCGATGGCACACCTGACGCGGGCATGAACAAAACCACAACGCTCAGTAGCGAGGCGACGACAAAAGGGACCACCCGAACGTTCGCTTGACGCACAGTTCTTCATCTTGCCGGAACAAGGTGGACAAGTTCCCGTATCGGTACCGTGATCGGTACAGCCGGGCGGCTAAGCTGCTAGACCGTGAGCCGACGAGCGAAGATCGTCTGTACGATGGGGCCCGCTACGGGGACCCCTGAGAAGGTGCGCGACCTGGTTGCCGCTGGCATGGACGTCGCCCGGCTGAACTTCAGTCACGGCACCCATGCCGACCACAAGCAGATCTACGACATCGTGCGCCAGGCCAGTGACGAGGCCGGCAAGGCGGTCGGCATCATGGCCGACCTGCAAGGACCCAAGATCAGGCTCGGGCGTTTCGCCAACGGGCCGGTCGAATGGCGCACCGGCGACCGGGTGCGGATCACGGTCGAGGACATCTCGGGCACCCATGACCGGGTGTCCACCACCTACAAGGGACTGGCCGAGGACGCCAAGCCGGGCGACCGCATGCTGGTCGACGACGGCAAGGTCGGCCTGGTCGTGGTCGGCGTCGAGGGCCAGGACGTGGTCTGCGACGTGACCGAGGGCGGCACGGTCAGCGACAACAAGGGCATCTCCCTGCCCGGCATGGACGTGTCCGTGCCCGCGCTGAGCGAGAAGGACATCGAGGACCTGGAGTTCGCACTCGCCCTGCGGGTGGACTTCATCGCGCTGTCCTTCGTGCGCTCGCCAGCCGACATCGACCTGGTGCACCAGGTGATGGACCGGGTCGGCAACGGCCGCCTGCCGGTGATCGCCAAGCTGGAGAAGCCGGAGGCGGTCGACAACCTGGAGGCCGTCGTGCTGGCCTTCGACGGCATCATGGTCGCCCGCGGTGACCTGGGCGTCGAGCTGCCCCTGGAGCACGTGCCGGTGGTGCAGAAGCGCGCGGTGCAGATCGCCCGCGAGAACGCCAAGCCGGTCATCGTGGCCACCCAGATGCTGGACTCGATGATCCAGAACTCCCGCCCCACCAGGGCGGAGGCCTCCGACGTGGCCAACGCGGTGCTCGACGGCGCCGACGCGGTCATGCTCTCCGGTGAGACCAGCGTCGGGCGTTACCCGATCGAGACCGTGGAGACCATGGCGCGGATCGTCCGCTACGTGGAGACCGAGACCACCACGGACACGGTCCCGCCGCTGACCCACGTGCCGCGCACCAAGCGGGGCGTGATCTCCTACGCCGCCCGCGACATCGGCGAGCGGCTCAACGCCAAGGCCCTGGTCGCCTTCACCCAGTCCGGTGACACCGTGCGGCGGCTGGCCCGCCTGCACACCACGCTGCCGCTGCTGGCCTTCACCCCGGAGGCCGAGGTGCGCAGCCAGCTGTCGCTGAGCTGGGGCGTGGAGACCTTCCTGGTGCCCGAGGTGGACTCCACCGACGCCATGGTCCGGCAGTGCGATCACGCGATGCTGTCCATCGGCCGGTACTCGCCGGGTGACCTTGTGGTCATCGTCGCAGGTTCCCCGCCCGGGACCGTGGGCTCGACTAACCTCATCCGAGTACACCGCCTGGGTGAAGAGGACCACGCCTGAGTCACTCGCCTGGGCCTAGCGCCCATTGGGGAGTGTCCTGACGTGACTGAGGCAGCCCGCGCCGCAGCCGCTGACCCGTCCGGGGTCCAGGGAGCGCATCCCGCGCCCCTGGCCCTGGACGGTGTCCCGCACGGCCAGCCGATCCTCGACCGCCTGGTCGCGCTGCTCGACCTGGAGAAGATCGAGGAGAACATCTTCCGCGGGGTCAGCCCCTCGGTCTCGCCGACCAGGGTGTTCGGTGGCCAGGTCGCCGGTCAGGCGCTGGTCGCCGCGGGCCGCACGGTGCCGCCGGAGCGCAAGGTGCACTCGCTGCACGCCTACTTCATCCGCGGCGGCGACCCGAGGGTCCCGATCGTGTACGAGGTGGACCGGATCCGGGACGGCCGTTCCTTCACCACCCGCCGCGTGGTGGCGGTCCAGCACGGCAAGGCGATCTTCTCGCTGTCCGCCTCCTTCCAGGTGGTCGAGGAGGGTCTGGAGCACGCCAACGAGATGCCGAAGGTGGCCGCGCCGGAGACCCTGCCGACGTATGCCGAGCGCACCGCGCCCTACCGCGAGCAGCTCAAGGCGTGGGCGACCATGCCGCGGCCGATCGACGTCCGCTACGTGACCGACCCGCCGTGGGTGTCCAAGGACTCGGGTCCGCGCCCGGAGGCCAACAACCAGGTCTGGATGCGTGCCGACGGCAAGCTGCCCGACGACGACCTGCTGCACGTGTGCCTGCTGGCCTACTGCTCGGACATGACCCTGCTGGACGGCGTCCTGGCCAGGCACGGCCTGAACTGGGGTTCCGACGGGGTGATCGGCGCCAGCCTGGATCACGCGATGTGGTTCCACCGGCCGTTCCGCGCGGATGAGTGGCTGCTCTACGACTGCGTGTCGCCGAGTGCCTCTGGCGGGCGAGGGCTCGCCACCGGCCGATTCTTCTCGGCCGACGGCCAGCTGGTCGCGACGGTGGTGCAGGAGGGCCTGATGCGGCTCGCGACGGAGTCCCCGCTCTAGAGCCGGGTCCAGTCGACGACGAGTTCGTCCCGCTGGCCGAAACGCACCAGGTGGCTGGCCACCACGTGTTCCATCCGGTCCAGGTTCTCCGTGGAGTCGGCGTGCACGCGCAGGCGCAGCACGCCGTCCTCCGCGGTCAGCTCGCAGCTACCGGCGGAGAACTTCAGGTCGCCGCGTTCCTCGGTGAACTCGGCGGACTCGATCTTGTGCGCGAAGTGCTTGCAGAGCTGGGTGAGGTAGCGCCCCGGGCGGTCGGTGGTGACCGCGGCCTCGGCGCTGATCAGGTTGGTCGTCATGTCCTGAGCATAGCTAAAGACTTGTTAGGTTCGCCTTAGTTGAACCACGCCCCGGTGTGCCCCGTGACCAAGGTGACGGCGACCGCACCACGATCGGGGTGAGCCCGCATGGCCGAGTTCGACGGTTTCCTGCCTGGTCCGCGCCTGTCCCGACGGCTGTTGCTGCGTTCGACCGCGGTCGCGGCCGGCGCGCTGACCCTGGCCGCCACCGTGCCCGCGCCGCGGTCGAGCTGGCCGGATGGCGAGGGCGTGCGGATCGCCTTCCTCGGGTTCACCGGCATGACCGTGCTGGACCTGGTCGGCCCGTGGCAGGTGCTGCGCATCGCCGACGGCACGGCCAGGCTGCACGTGCTGGCCGCCGACTCCGGGCTGATCCGCAGTGACAGCGCGATGGGGGTGGAGGCCACCGCCACGCTGGCCGGGACCCCTGGCGCGGACGTGATCGTGGTGGCGGGCGCGGCCAACCCGTTCCCGGCGCTGCGCGACCGGCGCAACATCGACTGGCTGCGCGAGCACGGCCCGAAGGCCCGCTACCTGACCTCGGTGTGCACCGGCTCGCTGCTGCTGGCCGAGGCCGGGCTGCTGAACGGGGTCCCGGCGACCACGCACTGGGCGTTCCGGGAGGAGCTGGCCGCCCGCGGCGCCCACCTGAGCACCGAGCGGGTGGTCAGGCACGGCAACGTGATCACCGCCGCCGGGGTGTCCGCGGGGATGGACATGGCACTGCACCTGGCCGCCGCGCTGTGGGGTCAGGAGGCGGCGATGCGGGCCCAGGCGCTGATCGAGTACGCGCCCGAACCGCCGTTCGCCGCGGGCCACCCGGAGCAGCTGCCGCCCGCGTTGGGCGCGGCGTTGCGGGAGTCGATGCGAACCCATGTGGCCAAGGCGAGGCACGGGCAGCCGCACGGGCTCTAGAGGTCCACCACGAGCCGGGCACGGGACACGCACGGGTACATCCGGCTGGCCCTGGCGAAGAGCACCTCGAAGGCCCGTTCCGGCGCGAATTCCTTGGCCACCGGCCGAAATCGCTCCACGTGCAGCCGTCCGGCTGCGCCGGGTCGCCGCAGAGCGAGTACTGCCGGGTGAGCCAGTTCGGCAGCATCAGGTCGATGTGCGCGCCCGGCCGCCACGGCGCCAGCGGGGTGCCGGTGGCACGCAGGTCCATGGTGAGCACGTCCTCGGCGACCGGGGTCAGGTGTTCCTGGGTGGTCTGCTCGCTTTCGAGCGTGCTCGGGACCAGCCTCGGCAGTGGGTCCGCGCCGTGGCCGCTCGCGTTCGGGCTAGACCGCGGCCAGTGCCCGGGGTCGGGAGAGTGCCAGCGCGGGCAGGGCCGCCGCGGCGACCAGCACGGCCAGGCCGAGGGCCAGCCGCATGCCGGGCAGGGTGTACCCGCTCAGCGCCCACAGGGTGGTGGCCAGCGCCGGGCCCAGCGCGAAGCCGATGCTGCGGGCCAGTTGCACGGTCGCGGCCGTGGTGGCGATCTGACCGCGCGGCGCGGCGCCCATGGCCAGGGACTGCACCGGGCCGCCGTAGAGCCCCATGCCCAGTCCGGCCGCGAACAACCGCCAGGCCAGGTCGATCGGTTGCCAGGACTCGGCCAGCGGCAGCACCAGCAGCAGTCCACCGGCCACCACCGCCACGCCGAGCAGGCCGGTGCGCCTGGCTCCCCAGCGGTCGCCGAGCAGGCCGCCGAGCGGTCCGGCCAGTGCCATGCCCACCGGGAAGGCCAGGATGGTCAGGCCGGTGGTGGACGGATCGGCGTGCAGCACGCGTTGCAGGTAGAACGGCAGGATCAGGTTCATCGCGGCGAAAGCCAGTCCCACGGCCAACAACGTCAGTTGTGGACCGGCCATTCCAGGGCGGCGCAACAGCTCCAGCACCTCGACGCTGGTCGATCGCCTGCGCCACAACAGGAACAACGGCACCGCGAGTAGTGCCAGCGCCAGCCAGGGCAGGCCGTCGCGGGCGGCGAAGGTGACCCCGAGCAGCACCGCGGACACCGCGCCGGCCACCAGCGCGGCCTCGGCCAGCCAGCTCCGGTCCGGCCACCGCAACGGGCGGTCCGCCGGGATCGCGCGCAGCCCGATTCCCAGTACCAGCAGGCAGATCGGCGTGTTCAGCAGGAACACCGCGGGCCAGCCGGAGACCTCCAGCAGCAGCCCGCCCAGCGCCGGACCGGTGAGCGCGCCCAGTGGGGCGAGGGTGGCCAGCACGCTCATCGCCCGCGCCCTGGCCTCCGGCCGCACCGCCCTGGTGGCCAGTGCCGGGGTGAGCGCGAGCATCAGCGCGCCGAAGCAGCCCTGCGCGATCCGCACCGCCAGCAGCAGCGCGAAGTCACCACTGGCCGCCCCGGCCAGGCTGGTCAGCGCGAATCCGCCGACCGCCAGCGCCAGCGCGGGCCGGGCGCCGACCCGGTCCAGCCAGCGGCCGCTGGGCAGCACCAGCGCGATCAACGGGAGCTGATAGGCCAGCACGATCCATTGCGCCGCGCCCGGGTCCACGCCGAATTCGTGTTGCATCGTCGGTAACGCGATGTTCACACTGTTCATCGTCAACAAGGATGTGAACGCCACCATTCCGGCGGCGAACACCAACGACCATTGATTGCGCTGGTGAATTTCCGGCATCAATCAGGCCACATGTCGCCGGTCGCGCGCGCTGGCCGCGCCAGGGCGACCGGGATTGAGCCGGGGAATATCGGCCACCGGAAACAACGGTCCGTGCGGATTGTCGTACTCCTCGTGATCGGCCAGGTCCGCGGGAGCAGGCCGGTACCGGGAGTCGCCGAAACGGGCCAGCAGCACGATCAGCACCAGCCCGGCCAGCGCCACCAGGTGCGCGGCCACCCTGGTCGGCGCGACCCCGCCGCGCACCAGGTCGAGCAGGCTCACCCCGAACAGCACCACCACGAACGTGCCCAGCACCGGCACCAGCCCGGCCACCTGCCGGGTGCGCAGCGCGGCCCAGCCGAAGGCCACCCCGAGCGCCAGGTTCCAGGCCGCGCTCTCGTGCGAGAGGTGGGTGGCGCCCGCGTCGAGCAGCCCGGTGCCGTGGTGGTCGCCGCCGCCGGGGCTGAGGAAGACCGACATGGCCAGGGTGACCTGGGCGATGCCGAGCAGGCCGAGTGCCCAGCGCAGTGCGGCCAGCAGGCTCACCCCCCGGCGCGGCGGCAGCTCGGCCAGCACCGCCGCGACCAGGTCCGGCCCGGTTTCGGCCACCCCGGTGCGAGCCAGCCGAGTGATCCGCGCTGCCCGGTCGTACCAGGCAGAACAGTCCGCGCAGGCGTCCAGGTGCGCGTCCAGCCGGGCAGTATCGGGCGGCTCCTCGCCGTCCAGCCGGGCGGAGAGCAGCTCCTGGTAGTTCGAGCAGTCCACGTGTCTCAAGGTCGGTCTGAACCCTCGTCCGGTTCCCTCCGTTCCCACTTTCGTGGTTAAAGTTCCGGCCATGGCCGATGACACCCAGATCACCGAGTGGGCGCTGGCCGCCGGCCGGGGCGACCAGGTCGCGGCCGCCGCCTTCATCCGGTCCACCCAGCGCGAGGTCTGGCGTTTCCTGGTGCACCTGGCAGGCCGGGACGAGGCCGAGGACCTCACCCAGGAGACCTTCGTCCGGGCGCTGCGCAGCGTGCACCGCTTCGCCGGCCGCAGCCACGCCCGCACCTGGCTGCTCTCCATCGCCCGCCGGGTCGCGGTGGACCAGGTCCGCTCGGCGATGGCCCGGCCGCGGATCTCCGGCGGGGTCGACTGGCAGGACTCGGCCGAACGCGCCACCCCGCTCACCCCTGGTGTCGACGAGGCCGTGGCACTCCAGCTGGCCGTGCGCGAACTGGGCGAGGACCAGCGCGCCGCGTTCGTGTTGACGCAGGTCATCGGCCTGGGTTACGCCGAGGCGGCCGAGGTCTGCGGCTGCCCGGTCGGCACCATCCGGTCCAGGGTGGCCCGCGCCCGGCAGGAGCTGGTGCAGGCCCTCGGCGAGGGGACCAGGCGCTCCGCGGCCAGTGAGTGACCTAACTCGCTGTCGGCAGGCTGTCCGGTCCGGTGTCCTGGATGCTCCGATTGCCCTATCGGGTCCGTTTCGCGCTGCCGACTTTCCAATAGCGAGAGCGCTCTCCTCTTCACTTGGTTGACAGCTTCCGAGCCGGCTCGCGCCAGGCCATCCGGCCCAGTCGGCGGACTGACCTGCCTGGATGTCCGGAGCAACGTCATCCCAACGGCTCAGTGTGCATCGTTTGTCGGGGCATCCAACCTTCGTTGTAGACGTTTTCAAGGAGCGATCCAAGAATCTGAAGCAGCGGCCCGGCAGTTCTGACCGCTGCTAAGTTCCCTCAACGGATTCACTTACCGGGTTTTCGTGCTACCAAAGAGCAAAGCCCGTCGTTCAGCAGAGCAGCGGTATGCGTCCTCCTCCTCCAAGGACGCCTGCCGCCGAACGGCGCAGGCAGGACCGTGAGTACCGGCACAACAACGCCGGGAACTCGCCATGGGTTTTTCCCGACTCATGGTTGTGGACTAAAGGAGGAGCCTTGCTGCATTCGGATCACTCGCTGTGCCCCGTTCGACCGCCAACGTGCGAGCCGCCAGTGGTCAGCTCACCCACACCCCGAATCGGGTCGCGCCCTCCTCACGTCGCGCCCTGCGCCGGGTTCAGCCGCCGATGACCCACGGACACCGAGGACGGACCATGATGGAACCGGTCTTCTTACACACGAGAGAGTTCAAACGCGACCCGTACCCGACCTACGCGCGGCTACGGGAGCAAGGCCCGGTGCACCGGGTCGCCTTCCCCAGCGGGGTGGTGGGCTGGCTGGTCACCGGCTACGACGCCGCCGTGTCCACACTGGCCGATCCGCGCCTGTCCAAGGACCACCGCCACGGCGGTGAGCAGTGGCGACGGCTCTCGGCGAGCATGCCGGAGCCCTACCACGGCAGGCTGCAGGCGCACCTGCTGCACCAGGATCCGCCAACGCACACCCGGATGCGCAAGCACGTCACCGATTCCTTCTCCCCGCGCCGGATGGCCGCGCTGCGGGCGAAGGTGGAACAGATCGCCGAGTCCCTGCTCGACGATGTGGTGGCCGAGGTCGCCAGGGGTGGCAGCGCGGACCTGGTCGAGCACTTCGCCGCGGAGTTCCCGTTCCTGGCGCTGAGCGAGGTGCTGGGCATCGACGCCGACTTCCGGGACCGGTTCCAGCCGGAGTGGCGCAAGGTGGTGGCCCCGGTGGGCCCCAACGAGCCCGGCAGGCCCGCGTACCTGGCACTGCTGGAGGGGTGCCAGGACTACATCGCGGAACTGGTGGCGCACAAGCGGGAACACCCCGCCGACGACCTGCTCTCCGCACTGGTGCGGGCCAACGACGCGGGCGACCTGGCCGATCACGAACTGAGTTCGATGATCTTCCAGCTCTTCGCCGCCGGGCAGGAGCCGGTGACCAACCAGATCACCACCATGACGGTGGCGCTGCTGGCGCACCCCGCCGAGTTCGCCGAACTGGCCGCGCGGCCGGAACTGCTGCCCGGCGCGGTGGAGGAGCTGTACCGCTACGACGGTTCGTTCGAGATCACCACCTGGCGCTTCTTCCGCGAGGACAGCGAGTTGCACGGGGTGCGGATCCCGGCGGGCGAGTCGGTCATCGTCTCCCTCGGCGCGGCCAACCGGGACGGGCGGCGGTTCGCCGATCCCGACCGGCTGGACTTCACCCGCTCCCCGAACCCGCATGTGGCCTTCGGGCACGGGATCCACTTCTGTCCCGGCGCCGCGCTGGCCCGGATCCAGGGCCAGACCGCGGTGTCCGCGCTGATCCGCCGCCTGCCTGGGCTGCGGCTGGCGGTGGCCGCCGAGGACCTGGAGTGGATCCAGGCCGTGCTGGGCCGTGGGGTGGCCCGGCTGCCGGTGACCTTCGAGCCTGCGCTGGCCCAGCCCGCGTTCGCCTGAACTGACGATCTCCACCGGACCGTGACGTCCGGTGGCTTTGTCCGACAACCACATTCCCCCATTCACGCCGGGCGCGCACCCGGTGCGATGGGCGCTGTACGCAGCATGCCTGGAGGCACGCCATGAGTCCCACCACCACCATCTCCGCCGGAGTCGACCACGTGCTGGACGTGGCCGAGACCTGCGAGTCGATCCTGCGGATCCTGTTGCCCTACCGGCGCGCGGAATCCGAGGACACCTATACCGACAGCGAGGTGGCCACCGCCTTCGCCGAGCAGCTCTCCCAGCTCCGCGAGTTCGTGGCCGCCGGTGAGCCGATCATGTTCACGCTGCCGGCCTTCCCGTGCAAATCACCCAACAACGACAAGGTGTTCGGCCACCTGCCCGACCTCGGCGAGCTGCTCTCGCTGCGGTTCCTGCACGGCCTGACCGAGCGGGTAAGGGAGATCTACCCGCCCGGCGCGCGGATGCTGATCTGCTCCGACGGGCACGTCTTCGGCGACCTGATCAAGGTGCCGGACCACCACATCGACGAGTACGCCGAGACCCTGCGCCAGATGATCACCTGGGGCGGCTTCGACTCGATCGACACCTTCAGCCTGGAGAACGTCTACGGGGACGCCGGTTTCGACGTGAAGCGGCGCATCCTGACCGAGGAGTTCGCCGAGTCGGAGGAGTCGCTGCGGGAGGAGGTCAGGGCCGGTGGCAAGGCGTTGCGGCTCTACCGCGGCATCACCCGGTTCCTGGTCGAGGACGCCGGTGACTTCGACGGCACCAAGTCGGCGTTGCAGCGGGAATGCCGCCAGCGCGCCTACGGGGTGATCCAGCGCAGCCGGGCCTGGGGCGACCTGATCGCCAAGTACCACGCCAAGCAGGTCCGGCTCTCCATCCACCCGCAGCCGGTGGGCGGCCCCAAGTTCGGCATCATGCTGCTCGGTTCGCCGGACTGCTGGCTGACCCCGTGGCACTCGGTCGCCGTGCAGCAGCGCGGGGAGCGCAACTACACCCTGATGAAGCGGATCGACGCGGCCAAGGTCGGCGAGCCGGTCAACCTCAACGGCCGTCCGTCGCACTACGTGGCGGTGTCCGCCTGACCGTGTCCACGACCCCGGCGAGACTGTCGTGCTCGCTGTTCCCGCCGGGCGTGGACACCTTCCAGCGATGGCCGTCGGCGGTGCGGTGCCAGCCCACCTCCACCTCGGCCACCGCGGCCGTGTCGTCGATCCGGTAGCCGCAGCGTTGCAGCGCCCGCCGGGTCCACACCTCGGTCAGCTCGTCGCCCGCGCCGGTGACCCTTGCCGTGCCGTGGGTTTGTGCGCGCACCTGAAAACCGCCGGCCAGCGGGTCGAAGGTGTGGTCGCGGCCGCCGAAGGCCCGTTCCAGGACACCGTCCAGGACCAGGTCCTCCGGCGCGCCCGCGACCACGCTCCCGCCGGGCAGCACCAGCCACACCACGTCGGCGTTGCGCAGCGCCAGTTCCACGTCGTGGGTGGACAACAGGACCGCCAGCCGGGTGGCCCTGCCCAGGCCGCGCAGCATCGCGGTCAGCTCGGCCCGCCGTGGCGCGTCGAGGAACGCGGTGGGCTCGTCCAGCAGCAGCACGTCCGGCTGCTGGGCGAGCGCCCGCGCGACCATCAGCCGCTGCCGCTCGCCGTCGCTCAGCTCGTCCAGCATCCGCTCGGCCAGTGACTCCGCCCCGGCGAGCGCGAGTGCTTCCCGCACAATGACCTTGTCCGCCGCGCCGAGCGTGCCGGACCAGCCGGTGTAGGGCGCGCGGCCGAGTTCGACCAGGTCGATCCCGCGCAGGTTGCCGACCTGGATCCGGGTGGTGAGCACCACGGCCAGCCGCCGGGCACGCTCCACTCTGGACAGTCCGGCCAGCGGAACCCCGGTGAGGTCGACGGATCCGGCCAATGGCGGCTGCATCCCGGCCAGGGTGCGCATCAGGGTGGACTTGCCGGTGCCGTTGACCCCGAGCAGGCAGACCAGCTCTCCGGCGTGCAGGCCGAGGTCCACTTCGGACAGTACCGTGCTGGCCCGGCGGCGGACCCGGTAGCCGACGGCGAGTCCGTTGGCGCGCAACACCTCGGGTCGCATCACACCTCCAGTCCGCGGCCGCCGCGGCCCAGTCGCACCAGTACCCAGGTGACCACCGGCGCGCCCAGCAGCGCGAGGGTGGTGTTCAGCGGCAGCACCGCCTCGCTGCCCGGCAGCTGGCTCAGGATGCCGGCGGACACCGCGATGGTGGCGCCCAGCACGGCCGCGCCGGGGATCAGGTAGCGGTGGTCGGCGGTGCGCAGCAGGCCGCGGGCCAGGTGCGGGGCGGCGATGCCGAGGAAGGCGATCGGCCCGGCGTGCGCGGTGACCGCGCCCGCCAGCAGCGCGGCCCCGGCCATCAGCGTCCAGCGGAAGGCCCGCACGGACACCCCGAGTGATTCGGCGTAGCCCTCGCCGAGCAGGAACAGGTTGAGCCGCTTGACCGAGAGCACCGCGAGCACCAGCCCGGCCAGCACCATGCCGGCCAGCACCGGCAGGGCCTGCCAGGTGACGCTCTGGAAACTGCCCGCGCTCCAGTCGGTGAAGGTCTTCACCGCCTCCGGCTGGGCGTAGTAGACCAGCATGTCCACCATGGCCAGCACGAACGCGTTGACCATCACGCCGATCACGATGACGATCACGGTGCTCCGGATCAGCGCGGCCACCAGCAGCATCACCGCCATCACCGCGGCTGCCCCGAGCGCGGCCGCGGTCACCGTGCCCAGACCCTCCATTGTGGACAGCGCCACGCCACCGGTGAGCGCGCTGCCGCCGCCGAGCAGCACCAGACTGACGCCGAAACTGGCCCCCGCGTTGACCCCCAGCAGGTGCGGGTCGGCCAGGGGGTTGCGGAACAGGGTCTGCATCTTCAGCCCGGCCACGCCCAGCGCGGCCCCGGCGAGCAGTCCGGTCAGCGCGCGCGGGATGCGGATCTCGGTGACGATGAACGCCCAGGACGCGGTTTCCGTTGGCTCGCCGAGGATCGCCCGCACCACGTCGGGCACCGGGATGCGCACCGAGCCGAGGCTCACCGCGAGCACGGCGAGCAGGACGGCGACGCCGCCGAGCCCGACCAGCAGCACGACCCGCCAGCCAGCCCGAACGGGAACCCGGGCTGGCTGGGGAACGGCTGTGGGTGGGAACTCGGTACTCGGCAGCGTCGCCTGGCTCATCAGCCGGCCTCGATCCGGCGGAGGAAGGCCAGCTGGTGACCGGGCTGGACCTCCGGGTGCAGCACGCTGACCAGGTCGGCCAGCAGCTTGTCCGGGTTGACCAGGCCCGCGGCCGCGTACACCCGCGGATCGGCCCGGTCGATGCCCTTACCGCTGGTCAGCGCGGTGATCCTGCTCAGCCGAGGTTCGGCCTCCAGGATCTTCTTGACGGTCATGCCCTTGCCGACGAAGTCCGGCCGGAACCAGAACTCCGCGCTCGCGCCCTGCTCGATCATGGTCTCCATCGGCACCCGTTGCAGGACCTTGCCTGGCAGGTCGAACACGGTGCGTCCGCCCGCGTCGCGGACCAGGGTGGGCTCCAGGTAGTCGTGCTGCGGGGTGAGGAAGTCCCGGCCGTGCCCGTTGATGCCCACCAGCACCGAGGGTTTCCCTTGCGCGGCAGTGGCTTTCGCGGTCAGCTCGCGGTAGCGGGTCCGCACCCCGGTGTAGTGCGCGGTGGCCTTGGCCTCGCTGTTGGTGAACAGGGACAGGAACTTCACCGCCTCCGCGCTGCCCAGCGGCGGCTCGTTGAACGGGTCGTAGAAGACCACGCCGACCCCGCCCTGGCCGAGCTTGTCGAAGCGCGCCTTGTCCCCGCTGGCGGCGAACATGACCTCCGGCCCGAGGTTGAGCACCCGCTCGGTGTCCAGCTTGTCGCCGTGCCCCACCCCGATCGCGGTCTTGTCCACGATCCGCCTGTTGACCTGCGGCAGGTGGGTCGGCGCGGTGTCGGTGTTCGGGAATTCGCCGTACCCGGCCAGCACCTCCGGCGCGAGCACCTCGAAGGCGCCGAGCAGGGTGGCCGGGTTGTCGATGGCCTTGCGCACCGGCACCCTGATCGCGGTGGCCCCGGCGAGTTCCCCGGTCAGCTCGGGTTTCGGCGTGCCGCACTGGTAGAGCACGTAGCTGCGCGGCGCGGTGTCGTTCTGCTCCAGGCTGGTCTTCGGCCCGGCGTTGACCTTGAGCAGCTTGTAGTGCTGCCGGTACTGCACCTGCCACTGGGTGGAGACCTCTGCGCTCACCTTGTCCGGGAAGTAGTCCCGCCCGGCCTCGTAGTTCCGCGCACACCCCGCGTCCCCTGGCTCGGCCGCCGGGGCGCCCGCGCAGGCGCCCAGTAGCAACAGGCTGGTGGCGGCCAGCGCGAGGGACAAGCGGGGCATGCGTGACTCCTGGAGGTGCGGCATCGGCTCTCGATGGTGATAGTCGGGCCGCGACCGGATTCAGTTCCCGCCGGTTCACCGCGAAGTGTTCGTTTATCGACGCACTGTGACGCGGAACGCAGCAAGCACTGCTTCGGGCGACCTACGCGCTATTCCTTCTGCCTGGTCAGCGATGTAAGGATGCGGACATGCCCGTGCGAGTCAGAGCCGACCTTGCCGCCATGCCCGACTACGTACCCGGCCGGAAGATCGCCGGGGCGATCAACCTGGCCAGCAACGAGGTCTCCTATCCGCCGCCAGCCGCGATCGTGAACGCGGTCGCCGAGGCCGCCGCCTCGGTGCACCGGTACCCGGCGATGGGCAGTGACGACCTGGTGCGGCGGGTGGCCGCGATCACCGGGGTCGACCCTTCCCAGGTCGCGATCGGCTGCGGCTCGGTGGCGCTGTGCCAGCAGCTGGTGCAGGCGCTGTGCACGGCGCAGGACGAGGTGCTCTTCGCCTGGCGCTCCTTCGAGGCGTACCCGATCGTCACCCAGGTGGTCGGCGCGGTCCGGCACACCGTGCCGCTGGCCGCCGGGCACCGGCACGACCTGGCCGCCAGCCTGGAAGCGATCAACGAGCGGACCAAGCTGATCTTCGTGAGCAACCCGCTCAACCCGACCGGCACCGCGCTGCGCACCGCCGAGCTGGTGGACTTCCTGGACCGGGTGCCCGAGGACGTGCTGGTGGTGCTGGACGAGGCGTACCGCGAGTTCGTCACCGACCCCGACGTGCCGGACGGCCTGGAACTGGCCCGCGGCAGGCAGAACGTGGCCGTGCTGCGCACCTTCTCCAAGGCCTACGGGCTGGCCGGGTCCAGGGTCGGGTACTGCGTGGCCTCGCCGGAGGTCGCCGGTGGCGTGCGCAAGGTGGCCATTCCCTTCTCCGTCAACCGGTTCGCGCACGCGGCCGCCCTCGCCTCGCTGGATGTCGAGGACGAGCTGATGGCGCGTTGCCGGCTCATCTCGGCCGAACGCGACCGGGTCCGCGAGGAGCTGATCAAGATCGGCTTCGAGGTGCCGGAGTCGCAGGCCAACTTCGTCTGGCTGCCGCTGGGCGAGCGCGCGGCCGCGTTCAACGAGCACTGCGTCGAGCAGAAGGTGGTGCTGCGCTGCTTCGCCGGGGACGGCGTGCGGGTCACCATCGGCACGCCGGAGGAGAACGAGGCGATGCTCGCCGCGGCCCGCACCTTCCCGGGCTGACGGCGATGCGGGTCCTGCGAGGCAGCGCGACGCCCCTGGTCGAGCGCTACCGCACCGCACTGCTGGACCTGGACGGCGTGGTCTACCGCGGCTCGGTCGCGGTCGAACACGCCGCCGGGGCCCTCACCGAGGCGCGCCGCCACGCCCTGCGGACCCTGTTCGTCACCAACAACGCCAGCCGCACCCCGGCCGAGGTGGCCACCCTGATCAGCGGTTTCGGCCTGCCGGTCGAACCCGACGAGGTGGTCACCTCCGCCCAGGCCGCGGCCACGCTGGCCGCGGGCCAGGTCCCACCCGGCTCCCCGGTGCTGATCGTCGGCGGTCCGTCGCTGGAGATCGCGGTCACCGAGGTGGGCCTGCACCCGGTCCGCTCGGCCACCGACAACCCGGCCGCGGTGGTCCAGGGCTTCGCCCCGGATGTGGACTGGCGCCAGCTCGCCGAGGCCTCCTACGCGGTGGCCACCGGCATCCCGTGGATCGTGTCCAACATGGACCTCGCGGTGCCAAGGGAGGGCGGCATCGCCCCCGGCAACGGCGCCCTGGCCACCGCCGTCCGCCTGGCCACCGGCAAGGACCCCCTGGTCGCCGGCAAACCGCAACAGGCCATCTTCGCCGAGTCCATCCGCCGCAGTGAAGGCCCGCACCTGGTCGTCGGCGACGGCCTGATCACCGACATCGAGGGCGCCAACGCCAGCGGCCTGGACAGCCTGCTGGTCCTCACCGGCGTCACCACCGTCCGCGCCCTCGCCACCGCCCCGCCACAGCACCGCCCCACCTACCTGGCCGCCGACCTCCGCGGCCTGCTGCACCCGCACGCCGAACTGATCACCACCGACACCACCGTCCACTGTGGAACCTGGACCGCCCGCGTCGACCACGGCGAACTCCACCTCACCACCACCGACCCCGCCAACCTGGTGGACGGCGCCAGAGCCCTGTGCGCCACCGCCTGGCTGACCACGGACTCCGAAGTGGACTGTGCCATCGAGCCCGCCCTGACCCACTGGACCAAGCTGGGCGAGAACCCCAAAGCGGCCTGATCCACCCCTCGCCCGCCCGAGGTAAATCAACACGGTTCCCACCACACCCGCCAATCACTCCTGCTACGTTCCGAACAGCGCTGGGGGGCGACTGCACACACGGGCGAGCGCAGGGGGAACACACATGTCGACCGAATTCGACAACCTGGTGGCCGAGTTCGAGCGGTTCCAGGAACAGGGCCGCAAAGCCGAACAAAGACTGGCCGCCTACGACGGCATGCGCGAGGAAATAGCCGCCGTAGAGGTCACCGCCACCGCCCCCGACCGCTCGGTCACGGTCACCGCGGGCCCCGGCGGCGCGATCAAGAACCTCCAGTTCACCGAGGAAGCCCTCCGCCGCCCGCCACAGGCACTGGCCGCGATGGTTTTGGCCACCATCCAGACCGCCGTGGCCGAGGGCGCCCGCCGCCAGGCGGAAACCGTCCAGCGGTATGTGGGCGATGACCTGAATGTGCTGGATCAGGTGCTGGAGACGCAGGCGGAGATGCTGGGTGTTCCGGTCGAGCAGTTGCGCGCGAGCACTTCCGCGCCGCCGGTCCGGCGTGCTGCCGAGGAGGAGGACTTCGCGGAGCGGGAGTTCCTCAGTGACAAGCCTGGGGCTTCGCGGGCGCAGGCTCCGCCGCCGCCGGTCAGTCAGGGGGAGGAGTTTCTCCGGAAGCTGTATGACGGGGAGGATCACTGATGAGCGGGAAGCTGAAGACGAATCCGGCCTCGATCGACAGTTGCGCGGGGAAGGTCAAGGGGCTGGCTGGCAAGGCTGACGGTATGAGGGGCAAGTTGTCCGCCGCGGAGGTGCCCGACGATGCCTGGGGGCTGATCGGACAGCTGGTCGTCGGCGAGTACCGGTCGCTGTTGGCGGACTTTCGGGACTTCCTGAACCGGATGGCTGAGGGCACCGGGCACGCGGGCGAGCGGCTCGGCGAGTCCGCCGCGGCGTATCGCGAGGCCGACGAGTCGGCCCAGCAGACGGCCAGGCAACTCAAGTCGAGGCTGGGAGGGTCGAAATGAGCACCCCCGGCTACTGGGAGGGCACTGTCGCCCCGAACCTGCCCGCGGGCCTTGGCAGCGCGGTCAAGCTCGCGGACAAGGTCAACAAGCTCGACTTCAACAAGGACGCCGTCACGGTCGGCCTCGAGGTCTCCGCGGTCGCCGCTGACGCCACGAGCCTGGTCAGCTCCTGCGTCGGCACCGCGGTGAGCGCGGCCGCCGACCCACTCGGGTGGTTGATCAACCAGGGCCTGGGCTTCCTGATGAACATCTGCACGCCGCTGAAACAGGCCATCCAGCTCGTCTCCGGCAATTCGGAGGCGCTGGCGAAGTCCGCGCAGGGCTTCGGCGACCTGGGCAAGGAGATCGTGGCCTTCGGCAAGGAGTTGAGCGCCACCCTGAAGGAGGACCTCAAGGACTGGCAGGGTGCCGCCGCTGACGCCGCGCGGACACGGATGTCCAGGTTCCTTGAGGGAGTGGCCGGTGCCGCTGACAAGGCGGGTGACATCGGCGGCCTGCTCCAGATCTCCAGCATGCTCATGAAGGTGGTGGAGGAGTTCATCCGGGGGTTGCTGGCTGACCTGATCGAGTGGCTGATCATCACCTGGCTGGCCGCACTGGCCACCGCGCCGATCACCCTCGGCGGTTCCACGGCCGTGGCCAGCGGGGTGACCGCGTACAAGGTCGCCAGCACCACGGTGAAAACCACCCAGAAGGTGACCAGGCTCAGCAAACTGATCAACAAGATCAGGGAGCTGATCACCAAGCTCCAAGGCTGGCTGAAGACCTCCAGGATCGGCCACGAGTTCATGAGCGACTCCGGCAAGGGCGGCAAGGCGCTGAAGGACATCCAGGACTCGGCGCTGGCCAAGGCCACGGGCAAGGTCAACAAGAAGCTGCCGGAGAGCGCCAAACGGGACCTCACCCGGGAGGAGTTCCGCTCGACGCTGGAGCAGAGCAGCACCTCGACCCTGGGTGCGGTGCGGGCCGGTCTCGGCCACAAGGTCGGCGAGTCGCTCAAGGACCAGGGCAAGAAGCTCATCGGGATGGACCAGGTCAAGACGGGGCTCGACTCGGAGGGCAAGCCGGTGGGCAAGGTCGATCCGAGCAAGATCGTCGGCAAGGCGGCGGGCTATGCCAAGGACGGTAAGAAGGCCCTGGACAACTACAACTTGGCGCCGGATCAGGACGAGGAGAAGACTCGAAGGGATCTTGATCTCTGATGGATCCGGGTTTGTTGGCGGTCCTGCTGTATGGCGTCCTTCCGGTGTTCGGCCCGCTCGCCTGGCTGTTCGTGCACGGGATGCGGGCCGAGGCATTCCGCCGGTTTCACCTGCGCTGGCTGGCGAAGAAGTACGGCTGGAAGTTCAAGGTCTCGCAGTTCGTCTCCGTGGAGCGCGAGACCGTCCGGTTCTCCGGCGTGTATCGCGGCCATCGCTTCCGCTGTCGCGAAGTGCGCAATACCGACGGGGACACCGCGGAGTCCTTCAAAGTCTCGATGGAGTTGCCCGGCTACGGCCACCTACCGGACTGCGAGATCCGCTATCACCGAATCCGGTGCCGGGTTGAGGTCTGGCGTGGGGATGTCCGGATACTCACCGAGACGGATCTGCGCTGGTGGATGCTGCGCCGGCCGGTCACCTCGTGCCTTGTCGAGGTGACCGACGGGGTGTTGCGCGCGAAGTGGGGATATCAGTTCCACGGCGGTGTGTTCCGGCGGAAGTTCGCCTTCCTGCTGGGAGTGGCCAAGCGGCTGGAGCAGGTGGCGGGCTCCCGTCCGCCCGGTCAGTCGACGCAGCCCTGACCGGCTCTGGGCCACGCCGTCGGCCCACTACGCGTGAGAGCGCACCCACCCGGCAACCGGCCCCACCCCCATACCCCCAACCAGCCCAGCCCACCACCCCCGCCACCCCCAGTGGTCCAGACCTATTGACGACCATGGTCTAAACCTCTTACCTTTCGGGCACCCTGCACCACTGTGTGACCCCGCACACCCGCGCACACAGCCGCCTCCGCCGCCGCTTTACCTGGAGGTGAATCGTGATCAGGAAGGTGCCGATTTTCGCTGCCCTGGTTGCCTTGCTGGCCAGTTTGATCTTCGTCGTGGGGCAGAGCCCGGAGTCGCGGGCCGAGGTGCCGGACACCGCGGCCAACGAGGACTGTCGACCTGACGGGCTCTACCGCACGCCGAATGTGAACGTGCCCTACTGCCTGGCCTATGACGCCGAAGGCCGGGAGAAAATGGGGGCCGATCACCCGCGCCGGATCATCGGCTACTTCACCAGCTGGCGGACCGGCAAGAACGGGCAACCCGCCTACCTGGCCAAGGACATTCCCTGGACCAAGGTCACCCACCTCAACTACGCCTTCGCGCACATCGGCGCGGACAACAAGGCATCGGTCGGGGCCGCCGGGGCGAACAACCCCTCGATCGGGATGGAATGGCCCGGTGTCGCGGGGGCGGAGATGGATCCGTCCTTGCCCTACAAGGGGCATTTCAACCTGCTCAACAAGTACAAGAAGCAGTTCCCCGACGTGAAGTCGCTCATCTCCATCGGGGGCTGGGCGGAGACCGGCGGGTTCATCGACGACAACGGCAACCGGGTCGCCAGCGGTGGCTTCTACACCATGACCGACAGCCAGTCGACGATCAACACCTTCGCCGACTCGGTGGTGGATCTGGTGCGCCGCTACGGTTTCAACGGCGCGGACATCGACTACGAGTACGCGACCTCGATGCCGAACTCGGGCAACCCGCTGGACTTCTCCTTCTCCAACCCGCGCCGGGCCAAGCTGATGGCCGGGTACAACGCGCTGATGAAGACGCTGCGGGAGAAGCTGGACGCGGCCAGTGCCGCCGACGGCAAGTACTACCTGCTGACCGTGGCCGCGCCCTCCTCCGGCTACATGCTGCGCGGCATGGAGACCTACCAGGTCCTGCAGTACCTGGACTACGTCAACGTGATGTCCTATGACCTGCACGGCGCGTGGAACCACTTCGTCGGGCCCAACGCCTCGCTCTTCGACGACGGCAAGGACGCCGAACTGGCCGCGGGCAACGTCTACAGCACACCGCAGTACGGCGGGATCGGTTACCTCAACGGGGACTGGTCGTACCACTACTTCCGCGGCGCCATGCAGGCCGGGCGGATCAACCTCGGCGTGCCCTACTACACCCGCGGCTGGCGCGGCGTGAGCGGTGGCACCAACGGGTTGTGGGGCAAGGCGGCGTTGCCGGACCAGAGCAAGTGTCCGGCAGGCACCGGGGGTTCGGTCGGGTCGACCACGCCGTGTGGCAACGGCGCGGTGGGCGCGGACAACATCTGGCACGACCTGGACACCGCGAACAAGGAGATCCCGGCGGGCTCGAACCCGTTGTGGCACGCCAAGAACCTCCAGGACGGCAAGCTCGGCAGCTATGCCGCGCAGTACGGGCTGACCCCGGCGACCGATCCGGATGACGCGATCACCGGGACCTACGTCCGCAACTACGACAGCGGACTGGTCGCGCCCTGGCTGTGGAACGAGCAGAAGAAGGTGTTCCTGTCCACAGAGGACGAACAGTCCATCGCGGCCAAGGCGCAGTACGTGCTCGACCGCGGGCTGGGCGGCATCATGATCTGGGAGCTGGCAGGCGACTACGCCAAGGACACCGCCAAGAACGAGTACTTCATGGGGTCGACCCTGACCACCACGATGTACGACAAGTTCCGCACCGGCGCGGCCTACGGCAACCGCAAGGCCAAGCACACCACCCCGGCGGAAACCCTTGACGTGTCAGTGGATCTGGGTCAGTTCCCGGTCGGCGACGCCAACTACCCGATCAGCCCCAAGGCGAAGATCACCAACAACTCCACGGTGACCATCCCCGGCGGGGCCGACCTCCAGTTCGACTACGGCACCTCGGCGCCCGCGAACATCCAGCAGCAGTCCGGCTGGACCCTGGCGGTGACCCGGACCGACCACAGTGGACCGAACATCGGTGGCCTCAAGGGCGATCTGCACCGGATCTCGTTGAAGCTGCCCAGCTGGCAGAGCCTGGCGCCGGGCGCGAGCGCGGAGGTGGCGATCGTCTACTACCTGCCGATCACCAACCCGTCCAACCTCACGCTGACCTTCGGCGGCAAGACCTACGGGCTCAAGCAGGACCACGCGCGTGGCGCGGGCGGCACCCCGACCACCACGACGACGACCAGCACCACCACGGGCACCACGACCAGCACCACCACCAGCCGGACGACCACCAGCACCACGACCACGACCACCCCGCCGCCGGCCTGCTCGGTGGCGGCCTGGAGCGCGGGCTCGACCTACACCCAGGGCAACGAGGTCTCGCACAAGGGCAAGAAGTGGCGGGCCAAGTGGTGGACCAAGGGCGAGGAGCCCGGCACCACCGGCGAATGGGGGGTGTGGCAGGACCTCGGCGCCTGCTGAGGCACCGCTGAACCGAGTGCGCGGGGCGGTCCGGGTGTGCCACCGGACCGCCCCGCCGCACGCTAGATTCCGGTGGTGACTTACGGGTTGGAGCTGGCGGGGGACAACGCCACCTGGTTCTTCGAGACCGGGCACCTCCGGATCGTCTACCGCGGCGGGCTGCGGGCCAGCGGACTGCTCAAGAAGCTCGGCGAGCGGACCGTGCCGGATGTCGCCATCGCCGAGGTGGCGGTCACCGCCGACCGCAAGACCACCACCCTGCAACTGCGGCTACGTCCCGGCGCCTGCCCGTACCTGGAGGCCGCGGGCGGTCAGCTGCCCGACCGCGGCGACCCGTACCGGCTGGTCGTGCCCGCGTCCAACCGCGACCTGGCCGAGCACTACGGCGAGGACATCCGCACCCGGATCTCGCTCAACCCCGACGCCGGCCTGCCCGCGCCGCGCTTCCTGCTCGCCGCGCCCGCCGTGCCCTGCCGGATCCGCGGCTACGACAGCAACGTCAGCTTCGACGGCCGGGTGGTGCTGTTCGAGCCGATCGTGGGCGAGGCGCACCCGCAGAAGCAGGCCGCCGGACCACGCAGCGTGCCGATCGGTTCGGTGCTCGGCCTGGACTGGGCCACCCCCGCCGGTGGCGGTGGCCACCTGCGGCTGCGCACCACCGACGCGCCGGAGTACAGCCTCGGCCCCGAGGTCGACCCGTACGCGGTGACCTTCGGCCTTGGCGCGGGCATGACCGCCGAATCCCTGCCCTTCGCCGCCGCCGTGCTGGCCGCCATCCCCGCCCAGGGCCAGGCCGAACCGCCCGCTGTCGGACCGGCCGGGGCGAGCCTGACCGCCACCGCCGACGAGGTGGTCGGCGCGATCCGCAAACTCGGCGAACTGCGTGACCTCGGGCTGCTCACCGAGGAGGAGTTCAGCGCGAAGAAGGCCGAACTGCTCGGCCGGTTGTAGCAGGCGAGAGCGCCGTTCGGTGGAAAAGCGGCCCGAACGCATTGCCTGACCGGGGTGCGCGGGGCCAGGTTCACCGCATGCCACGTCCACGCCTGCTCCCCGTCCTGTGCGCCGCCGCGCTGCTCGGTGGGCTCGTCACCGGCAGCGCCGCCGCCGGCGACGATCCGAGCATCCAGTCGCTGACCACCGACCTGGACCAGATCCTGGCCGACCCCCGGCTGGCCGGGGCCGGGGCCGGGGTGGTGGTGCGCTCGGTGCCGATGCTCGACCCTGCAAGCAGGTCTTCGGTGGACAGCGGCCAGGTGCTCTACCGGCGCGGCGGCGCGGACCGGCTGCAACCGGCCTCCAACGCCAAGCTGCTGACCTCCGCGGCCGCCCTGGAGGTGCTCGGCCCCGACCACCGCTTCACCACCAGCGTGCTGGCCGACAGCTCGCTGCGCGGCAGCGTCCTGCACGGCGACCTGTACCTGCGCGGCGGCGGCGATCCCACCACCCTGGCCGCCGACTACGAGGCACTCGCGCAACGCGTCGCCGACACCGGGATCAGGGTGGTCACCGGCAAGGTCGTGGCCGACGACGCCGCCTTCGACCCGGTCCGCCTCGGCGTCAGCTGGGCCTGGGACGACGAGCCGTACTACTACTCCGCCCAGGTCGGCGCGCTCACCGTGGCCCCGGACACCGACTACGACGCGGGCACCGTGATCGTCCGGGTCCGTCCGGGGGCCGCGGGCCAGAAACCGGCGATCGAACTCACCCCGCCGACCTCGGTGATCACCATCGACAACCGGGCCACCACCGGCGCACCGGGCTCGGCGAGCAGCATCGTGGTGGAACGCCAGCACGGGAACAACACCGTCGTGATCACCGGATCCGCGCCTGCCAACGGGAATCCGAGCGCGCATTTCTCCACTGTGGACGATCCGGCCCGCTACGCCGCCGACGTCTTCCGGTCCGCGCTGACCCGCCGCGGCGTCCAGGTGCTGGACCCGAAGCTGGGCACGGGGGTCACCCCGGCGCACTTCACCGAACTCGCCGCGCACCGCTCGATGCCGCTGTCCCAGCTGCTGGTGCCGTTCATGAAGCTCAGCAACAACGGCCACGCCGAGATCCTGGTCAAGGCCATGGGCAAGGCCGTGCACGGCCGGGGCACCTGGGCCGACGGCATCCGCGCGATGACCCCCAAACTCGCCGCGCTTGGCCTGCCGGCCAACGCCTACCGGCTGGTCGACGGCTCCGGACTGTCCAGGATGGACATGGTCAGCGCGGACCAGCTCACCGCGCTGCTCGCCGCCGCCCGCACCCGTCCCTGGTACCCGGTCTGGCACCACTCGCTGCCGGTGGCCGGGCATCCCGACCGGATGGTCGGCGGCACCCTGCGCACCCGGCTGCGCGGCACCCCCGCCGAGGGCAGGGTCCGGGCCAAGACCGGGTCGCTGACCGCGGTGAGCGCGCTCTCCGGGTACGTCACCGGCGCCGACGGCAAGGACCTGGCCTTCGCCGTGGTCACCAACAACGTGCTCAGCGGCACCAAGGACCTGGAGGACCGGATCGCGCTGCGCCTGGCCGTGCACCCGGCCGGTCCGGCCGCCCGCGCCATCCCCCTGGAAGCCCCGGCCGGGGACCCGTGGCTGGAATGCTCCTGGCGCAAAGCCTGCTGACGGGCGCGCGGAGGTCCACACTCGGGGTATGGGCATTCCGCGCGACTACGACGACAACCCGGAGCGCTACCGGCGGGGGATGACCGCCTCGCCGGGCGCGCCGGACCTGTACGCGCTGCTCGCCGCCGAACTGCCCGACGGCGCCGCGGTGCTGGACCTGGGCTGCGCCGAGGGCGTGCTCAGCCACGCGGTCACCGCCCGGGGGAGTGCTCCGCGCCTGGTCGTGGGCCTGGACCGGTCGGCGACCATGCTGCGCGCGCACCCCGGTCCGGCCGTGCGCGGCTGCGTCACCGCGCTGCCCTTCGGCGACGGCAGTTTCGACGTGGTGGTGGCCGTCAACTGCCTCTGCCACCTCGGTGATCCGCGCCCGGCCCTGCGCGAGGCCCGCCGGGTGCTGGTCGAGGGCGGGCTGTTCCTGGCCGCGACCATCGCGCACACCGACTCACCCGAACTGGCCGCGGTGTGGCGGCCGGCCCGCACCGCCTTCGACGCCGAACAGGCGCCCGAGCTGGTCCGCGCGGTCTTCCCGGACGTCGAGATCCGGCCGTGGGACGCGCCGCTGGTCCGGCTGCCGGACACCCGCGCGGTGCGTGACTACCTGGTGGCGCGGCTGATGCCGCCCACCGAGGCCGAGATCAGCGCGCGCTGGGTCGAGGTCCCACTGACCGTAACCAAACGAGGCGCGCTGATCCTGGCCCGCTAGCCGGACTCCTCGTCCGTGAGCTTCTCCCGCAGCGTGGCCAGCGTGCGGCCGAGCAGCCGGGAGACGTGCATCTGCGAGATGCCGACCCGGTCGGCGATCTGGGTCTGCGTCATGTTGCCGAAGAACCGCAGCACCACGATGGTCCGCTCGCGCTCGGGCAACTGGGCCAGCAGCGGCTGCAGCGACTCCCGGTACTCGACCTCGGCCAGCCCCTCGTCCTCCTCGCCGAGGGCGTCGCCGAGGGACACCGAATCGTCGTCGGCGATGAGCAGGTCGTCCAGCGAGGCGCTGCGATAGGCGTTGGTGGCCTCCAGACCCTCGTAGACCTCCTCGCGGGTCAGTCCGAGGTGCCCGGCGATCTCACTGGGCGTCGGCGCGCGACCGAGCCGCTGGGACAGCTCGCTGGTGGCCGCGCTGATCGACAGGTGCAGCTCCTTGAGCCGCCGCGGCACCCGGACCGCCCAGCTGGCGTCCCGGAAGTGCCTGCGCACCTCGCCCATCACGGTGGGCACCGCGAAGGAGAGGAAGTCCACCCCGCGTTCAGCGTCGAACCGGTCCACCGCGTTGATCAGGCCGAGGGTGGCGACCTGGGTCAGGTCCTCCTGTGGTTCGCCGCGCTGGCTGAACCGGCGCGCGATGTGCTTGGCCACCGGCAGGTACCCGGTGACCAGGCGGTCCCGCAGCGATTGCCGGCCCGGATCCTCCGCCGGCAGCGCGGCCAGTTCGCGGAACAACGGCTTGAGGTGATCGTATCGGCCGCCATCGCCGGAACCCGGCTCGGCCGTTTTGTCGGCCTGGGTCACCCGCCCACCACCGAGTTGCTCCTCTTGGCCAGCTCGATCCGGACCAGGTGGAACCCGTCCTGGGCCGATTCGACGCTGGCCTGCACCGAGTCGGCGAGCGTGGTCAGCACCTGCCAGCCGAAGGAGTCCTTGCGCGGCAACGTCTCCGAGGCCGACAGCACCCCGGCGCGGACCGTGATCTCGCCCGCGCCCGGCCGGAACTCACAACTCAGCACCACTCCGGGCGCGGCGAGCCGGACCAGGGTCGAGCACACCTCGTCCACCGCCAGCTTGAGGTCGGCGATCGCGTCCAGGTCGAAGTCCTCGCGCATGGCGAGGTCGGCGGCGACCGCGCGCACCACGGAGATCTGCACCGCGGTGGCGGCGATGCGCACCTCCACCGGGGGAATGGCCGGTTCGGAAGTCGAATCGGGCTGCGACACGGTCACCTCGACATCTCGGAAAAGCGGTGGTGGGACGTGATCACGCTACGACACCTGGACATTCATCACCTCGACTGGCTCGACAAGCATGGACATACCCCGGTACGGAACGCGCCAATCCTGGGCGATTCGCCGCGACGCCACCCGGTTTAGCGACCGGGTGGTTCGAGAACCCAGGGGGTGGAGGTGCTCCGATGAGGATCGCGATGGTGTCCGACCCGACCGTCTCCGACCAGGACCCCCAGGTGACCCGGCTGGCCGCCGGGCTGACCGGGGCTGGTCACCGGGTCACCGTGTACACCAGGTCGGACCGGGAAACATTGCCGATGGGGGAGTTCACCGAGTTCCTGGCAGGCCGGTTCCGGCAGCGGCCACCGGACCTGGTGCACGCGCACTGCTGGACCGCCGGGCTGGCCGCGCTGACCGCCACCGGCGGCACCGGCGCGCCGCTGGTGCAGACCTACCACGGCCTCGGCGAGGCAGGCGGGGACCGCCACACGATCGAGCGGTTGCTGGGCCGCCGGGTCAGCCTGGTGCTGGCCGGGGCCAACGAGGAACGGGACCGGCTGGTCCGGATGGGGGTGCCGCGGGGCCGGATCACGGTGCTGCCCAACGGGATCGACCTGCGACGCTTCCATCCTGACGGCGAGGTGGCCGCGCGCGGCGCCCGGCACCGGCTGCTCGGCCTCGGCCAGGTGTGCGCGGCCAGTGGTTTCGACCGGATCATCGAGGTGCTGTCCGCGGTGCCGGAGACCGAACTCGTGCTGGCCACCCCGGCCGGTCGGTCCACTGTGGATGATGGTGAGCCGCACCGGCTGCGGGAGCTGGCCAAGGCTCATGGCGTGGCCGACCGGGTGCACCTGCGTGGCGCGGTCAACGCCCGTGAGCTGCCCGCCCTGCTGCGTTCGGCGGACGCGCTGATGTGCTTGCCGCGCAACGCCTCCGGTGGTTCCCAGGCGCTGGCCGCGATGGCCTGCGGCACCGCGGTGATCACCGCGGCGGGCGGTGCGGCCGCCGACACCGTGGTGCACGGGGTGACCGGGTTGCACGTGCGGCCGGAGGATCCGCGTGCGCTGGCCAAGGCGTTGCGCGCGTTCCTGGCCGATCCGGCCATGGTCGAGGCCTGCGGGGTGGCCGGCCGGGACCGGGTCAGCGCCCGCTACTCCTGGGACCGGGTGGTCGCCGACACCGACCGGGTCTACGCGCGGATCGTGGCCGCCGCGGCCATCCCGCGACAGCGGCGCGGCCGGTGAGCGCGCTCAGGCCAGTGCGCCGTCGAGGGTCTGGTGGATCTCGAAGACCTCGCCGAGCCCGGTGGCGTGCAACGGCCGGGTGACCGCGTGCGTCACGCAGACCAGCCGCAGTTCGGCGTCCTGGCGGTGCACCACCTGGCGGGCCTCCACCAGCGCGGCCAGGCCGCTGGAGCCGAGGAAGCTGACCCCGGACAGGTCCAGCACCAGGCGGCGGCAGTTCGCGTCCACCTCGGCGCCGAGCAGTTCCTGGAAGGCCGGGGTGGAGGACATGTCCAGCTCGCCGACCACGGTGATCACCACGATGCCGCCGGGCCGGTGCGCGGCGGTGGCCTCGGCCAGCTCTGACCCGGGCAGGCCCACCGGAAGTAGGTCCTGGCTGTGCTCGGTCACGGCGCCTCCTCCTGCCCCACTCGCTCGATTCGCCTCACGGCCATTCGGCCGCAGCGCCACCCACCGTAGAGACGCCGTGCACGAGTGACAACCGCCCCAGGTCGGTGACCGTCCGTATCCGGCCTGCCGGGCCACCGCTGACCTGCGGAGGGTGCCGATCCCGCGAATTTCGCGGATCTCGTCACCCTCCGCCGTCAACCCGGGTGCTAGGTGGTCGCGCCGGAGGTGATCGGGGTGAGCCGGCCGGACTGCTGGTCCACCAGGTACATCCGCGGGCCCGCGATGTCGAAGAACATGCCGACCAGGTTCAGCCGCCCGTCCTGCACCGCCTCCCGCACCAGCGGGAAGGTGAGCAGGTTGTCCAGCTGCTGCACCACGTTGGCCACGCTGAGCCGGTCGTGCACGGCCAGGTCGGTGTCCTCGTCCACGGCGTGGAAGCGGATCAGGCTGGGCTGGATGTGCCGCAGCCACTCGGCCAGCCGGGAGCCGGAGCGGACCCCGCCGGACAGACCCGCCTTCATCGCACCGCAGTCGGAGTGCCCGCAGACCACGATGCTGGCCACCTTGAGCACGTCCACCGCGTACTCCACGGCCGCGCCGACCGAGGCGTCCGCGGGCCCCTCGTCGTGCCGGGGCACCAGGTTGCCGATGTTGCGCAGGGTGAACAGGTCACCCGGTCCGCTGGTGGTGATCAGGTTGGGCACCACCCGGGAGTCCGCGCAGGTGACGAAGAGCTGCCGGGGGCTCTGCCCGTTGGCGGCCAGTTCGGCGAAGAACGGCCGGGCCAGCGGCGCGCAGCTGCGCTCGAACTCGTGCATGCCCAGCAGCAGCGAGTCGTCCAGCGCCATGGATTCGTCGCGCGGCAACGGGATCGCCGAGACCGCGGGGTCCTCGCCGTCCCGGTGCTGCCACACCGACCAGGGCGCGAACCAGCGCAGCAGCGGTCCGGGCAGCGAGCGGCGCTGTTCCGGACGGCTGTCCCTGGCGCGGTGGTACCAGGTGTCCCGGTCCTCGTTCACGGTGACCGTGCCGCCGAGGCGTTCGTGGGTGCGGCACCAGCCGTGGATGGCCTCGTAGGCGGCGTGGTCCAGGTAGTCCACGTGCAGGTTGAGCAGCACCTCGGCCCGTTCCGGCACCCGGCGCAGTTCGCTGGTGAGCCGGGCCACGCCGAGGAAGACCAGCGAGCCGCGCACGGTGACCGACCACCGGGAGTCGCCCTCGGCGGGCTCGCTCACCCGGATCGTGGCGTGCGTCAGCCGGTAGAGGGCGAGGGCGAGCGCGAGCAGGATGCCCAGCGTGACGCCCTGCACCAAGTCCAGGAAGACCACCCCGGCGAAGGTGATCGCGTAGATCGGGAACTCGCGGTGCCGCCACAGTTCGCGCATGTGCGTGAGCCGGACCAGCTGCACACCGGAGACCACCAGCACCGCGGCCAGCGCCGCGAGCGGGATCCGCTCCAGCAGACCGGCCAGGACGAGCACGAAGGCGGCCACCCACAGTCCGTGCAGGATGGTCGAGGCCCGGCTGCGCGCGCCGGCGGCGACGTTGGTGGAGGAGCGCACGATGCCGCCGGCGATGGGCAGTCCGCCGAGCGCGCCGGAGGCCATGTTGGCCACGCCCTGGGCGACCAGCTCGCGGTCCAGGTCGGCGCGCGGGCCGGTGTGCAGCCGGTCCACCGCGACCGCGGACAGCAGTGATTCGACACTGGCCACCGCGGCGACCAGCAGCACCGACAGCACGATCCCGCTGGCGCTGCCCGCGGGCAGCGCGGGCAGGGTGAAGGCGGCCAGCGGCGCGTCCGGCAGGTTCACCCTGGGCAGCTGCAGGTCGAAGAGCCAGGCCACCGCGGTCGCCGCGGTCACCGCGACCAGCGCGGCGGGCACCAGGCGCACCTTGGGCAGGCGCGGCCACAGCAGCAGCACGGCGATGGCGACCAGGCCGACGGCGAAGGCGGCGTCGTGATGCGCGCCGATCTGGGCGGGCAGGTCGCGCAGGTTGGCCAGTACCGAGGTCTGCGGCTGACCGCCGAGCACCACGTGCAGCTGGCTGATCGCGATGACCACGCCGATCCCGGCGAGCAACCCGTGCACGACGGCCGGGGAGAGCGAGAGCGCGGCCCGGCCGACCTTGGACAGGCCCAGCAGCAGCTGCAACAACCCCGCGGCGATGGTGATCCCGGCGGTGGCGGCGAATCCGTACTGGTGGACGAGCCCGGCGACGATGACGGTCAGACCGGTGGCGGCCCCGCTGATCTGGAGCGGGGAGCCGCTGAGCGAGCCGGCGACCACGCCGCCGACGACGGCGGCGATCAGGCCTGCCATCAGCGGGGCGCCGGAGGCGGCGGCGATGCCGAGGGAGAGCGGCACGGCGGTGAGCAGGACGACGAGGGAGGCGGGTAGATCGTGGCGGAGCAGGCTGACCAGGCGGGTCTTCCCGGATTGGCCGGGCGGGGAGTGGACCGGCGGCCTGCTCGAGGTGGTGTGCTCGCTGCTGCGGTGCCGGGGACGGGGTGCGCTGATCATGGCGCGGTGAACCTCCGATGGATGTGCGGTATCGCGTGGCGTCGCGGACTGCGGACCACGCGCGTCAGCCCCGGGCACGCGGACCCGGTGCGGTGGGGGAGACGGGGTTACGGCAGGCGCGTCGAGACCGACGCGCGAGCGGACATCAGCAGCAGGTTCGCCAGGCCCGAGCGAGCGCGGGTAACGGCTCGGCGCACCGAGTCCTTGCCATCCGCGACCTCCGACTGATGATCAACACGGGGAAGTGGTCCGAGTTCTCCGCCGCTGTGTCCATCGTCACATGCCTGGTGATCTTCTTGTAGACCCGTCAACCAGTCGGGAGCGGAAGTTCACACCCCTCGGGGACAACCCTGACCCGCTGGTCACCACCCCTAGACGAAAGTCAGGGACCGGATAACCGGAAGTCCGGGACGCCGGTGTGTCCGTTTCTGTAAGACTTGCCCGGCATCCACACCACACGAGGGGGAGAAGAACGCCATGGGGTTCATCACCGAGGCGCTGGAGTCGATCGCCGGCCTGCCCAAGCCCGCCGTCCTGATCGCCACCGGCCTGCTCACCTTCGGCGAGTGCGCCATCGGTCTGGGCTTCATCGTCCCCGGCGACACCGGCCTGCTGGTCGCCGCGACCACGGTCAAGACGGTGCCGTTCTTCCTGACCATGTGGGTGGTCATGACCATCTGTGCCTCGGCGGGAGACTCGGTCGGCTACCTGCTGGGCCGCAAGTTCGGCGTCAAGCTCAGAAACACCAAGCTGGTGGCCAAGATGGGCGCCGACAACTGGGACAAGGCAACGGACCTCATCCGCCGCCGAGGAGCCTGGGCGGTCTTCTTCGCCCGCTTCCTCCCGGTGGTCCGCACCCTGACCCCGGCCGCCGCCGGCACCTCCGGCCTTGCCTACCGCAAGTTCCTGCCCGCCTCGATCATCGGCGCCACCCTGTGGTCCCTGCTGCACATCGGCATCGGCGCCGGCCTCGGCGAGGCCGCCAAGCGCGTCGAGGGCATCCTGGGCACCGCGAGCTGGGTCCTGCTGGCCGTGATCGCGATCGTGGTGGTGACCCTGGTGCTGCGCAAGCGCGCCAAGAACAAGGCCGAGGCAGCCGCCACTCCCGAACCGCAGCTGGAAGCCGCGAACTGAGTGCGCTGACCTAGCTTTCCCGCTCCGCCTCGGCGATCCGAGCCAGCACCTCCAGGGTGCGCTCCTCGCCGGGGCGGTGTCCGGTTTCCCGGTGGCCGGCAAGGGCTTTCGCCGCGTGGGATCGGGCGCCGGGGAGGTCGCCCAGGTCGAGGTGGATCCACGCGAGTGCGGTGTGCGCCTGGCCCAGCCGCATTTGATGGTTGTTGGCCTCGGCCAGCGCGACCGCGTGGTTGGCCGAGGCCAAGGCCGCGGTGAACTGGCCGAGCAGCCGATGGCTCACGGCCAGGTCCACCAGGATTTCGATGCGTACGTACTGGTGCGCCAGGTGATCGCAGATTTGTAGCGCCTCCTCGTGGTGCTTGGCGGCCGTGGCGGGATCACCCTGTGCCCGCCGGGCCCAGCCGACCAGGTTCAGCGCCAACGCACGTTCCCGGTAGTCCCTGGTGGCCTGAGTGGTGCGCAGGGCCTGTTCGGCGTAGTGCAAGCATTGCCGCACATCACCTTCGCCGCGGAAGGCCAGTGCTTTGCCAAGCCTGGCTACCGACTGTCCGAAGTGTCCGCCCATGTTCTCGAAGGCGGACAGCGCCGCGTCCAGGCTGCGATGCGCCGCCGCCGGGTCGCCCAGGTCGGTGAGCACAAAACCCAGGTTGGTCAGAGCCAGCGCCCGTGAGTGCGGCGGACCGTACCGCTCGGTGATGGCCAGGGCCTTCTCGTAGTACTCCCGGCATTCGTTGAGCTGGCCGAGATCCCGGAAGACGATGCCGAGATTGATCAGGCTGGGCACGGTCCGCCGGTGCAGATCCACCTGCTCCAGTTCCGCGATCGCCTTGCGGTAGTTGGCGATGCTGCTCGGGTAGTCGTTGAGTTCCTTCTGGGTCATCGCGAGTGCGTTCAGCGCCGTGGCCAACTGGGGCGGGTCGTTTTCCCGCGCATAGGTGGTGGCCGCCCGGGTCGCGTGGTCGGCTGCCTGGTCGTAGTCGCGCAGAAACCAGCGCAGCACCGCTGCGCCGAGGTGCAGTGCGGCGGTCACCTGATCGTCACCGAGTCGTTCGGCGGCCCGGAAACCGACGTGGGAGACCAGTGCCCAGTCGTTGAGCACCCGGAGGTGCTGGAAGTAGCCGCGCAGCAGATCGGCTATCAGCGCGGACTCGCGGTGCTGACCAACCTGTTCGGCCCGGACCACCGCGGCGACCAGGTTGGCCCGCTCGGTGTCCAGCCACTCCTTGTGCCCCGAGTAGCCGGACAACCCGGGCAGTTCCCACTGCCCGCTGGACTCCGGCAACGGAAGCTGTCTGATGTCCGGGTACAGCTCGTCCGCGGCACGCCGTGCGCTGCGCAGGTAGAAGTCCAGCCATCGGGTGAACGCGCCGGTCTGCTCGGCCGCGCTGTCCTCCAACTGTCTTCGGTCGGCGGAGTACAGGCGAAGCAGGTCGTGTAGCTGATAGCGATCCGGATCGTGTCGCTGCACCAGGCTTGCCTCGGCGAGGCGCTCCATCCCGGTTCCGGTGCGGGCTACCGTGTCGTCGACCAGCGCGGCCACCGAGTACGCGGTTACGTCCGGTCCGGGAGCCAGGCTCAAGTACCGGAACAGGCGGCGTAGCTCCGGGGACAGCGCTAGGTAGGACGACTCGAAAGCACGCTGTACAGCGGCTGCGCGGTCGCCCTCGATGCTCAGCGCGGACAGCCGATGATCCGCCGCCAGCGCGTGCACCCGGTCGGTGAGCGGGACCGTCGGGCGCTCGGCCAGGTTCGCCGCGGCGATCCGCAGTGCCAGCGGCAGATGCGCGCACAACCCGGCCAGCTCGTCCAGCGCCGCCGGTTCGGCGTCGCCGAGGATCCCGGCCAGCAGCCCGTGCGAGTCCTCGTGCCGCAGCACGTCCACCGCCATCGGCGGGCCGAGGCCGGGTAGCTCGTGCCGGCTGGTCACCAGCGCCGCGCACCCCGGTTCGGCCGGCAGCAGCGGCAGCACCTGCTCGGCCGCCGAGGCGTTGTCCAGCAACACCAGCACCCGCCGCCCGCGCAGCACCGAGCGGAACAACTCGGCCTGCTGCTCCTGTTCCAGCGGGATCTGCGCCGGCGGCACGCCCAGCCCGCGCAGGAACCTGGCCAGCACGTCGGTCGGTCGCAGGGCCGCCTCGGTGGCGTAGCCGTGCAGGTTGACATGCAGTTGTCCGTCGGGGAAGTCCGCGCGCACCCGGTGACCGACGCGCACCGCGAGCGCGGTCTTGCCCACCCCCGGCGGGCCGGAGACCAGCACCGGGCCGCCGCGGCGCAGTTCCTCGGCGATGCGCAGGCCGAGGCGGTCGCGGCCGACGAAGTCACCGATGTCCGGCGGGAGTTGACAGACCGGCTGCCAGGCCGGGAGCGCGGTTGTCAGCACGGTGGGCGCGGCCAGCGCCGGATCGTTGGTCAGCACGGACTGGCGGAGGTCGCGCAGCCGGGGGCTGGGCTCGACGCCGAGTTCCTGGCGCAGCACGTCCGCGGCCCGCTGGTAGGTCTCCAGCGCCTCGGCCTGCCGCTGGGTGCGGTAGAGGGCGAGCATCAGCTGGCGCCAGAACTCCTCGCGCAGCGGGTGTTCGGCCGTCGCCTTCCACAGGTCCGGGACCAGCGGTTCGTGCCTGCCCAGGGCCAGTTCGGCGTCGAAGCGCAGCGCCAGGGCGTCCAGGCGTTCGGTGTCCAGCGGGTCGGCGTAGTCCCGGCGCAGCGCGGGTGAGGCGATGTCGGCCAGCGCCGGGCCGCGCCAGAGCGCCAGCGCGGACTGCAGCACGGCGGTGCGTTCGGCCAGGTCGGCGGTCTGCCGGGCGGCGGCCAGCAGCTGCCGGAAGCGGTGCGCGTCCGCGGTCTCCGGCGCGGCCTCCAGGCGGTAGCCGCCGGCCACGGTGCTGATCAGCTCCGCGCCCAGCAACCGGCGCAGCCTGCGCACATAGGTTTGCAGGGCGCCACGCGGATGTGCGGGACGATCTTCGTCATCCCACAGGTAGCCGACCAGCTCCGTGGCCTCGACCCGTTGCCCGGCCCGCAACACCAGGCACGCCAGGAGTGTTCGATGTTTTGCCGCCTCCACCGGCGCCGGCCGTCCGGACAGGACGACCTCCACCGGGCCGAGCAGGCGGAATTCCACGCCGCGACCAGCCATTCTTGCCCCCCTTTGTAGTCCTTTCGGACCACACCCGGGGGAAAGGCTAGCTGGTCAGCCGCTCAGCCGTCGCCGAAAAGCGGCAAACAGCCCACGCCGGGCCGCGGCCGCCACATCGGGCGCGGCCGGGAACCGGTGCGGGGCGCCGTGCTGCCCGCGCTGGGCCGCGTCCGGGTCCAGCACGAACTCCGGGCGCAGGTGCTGGGTCTCGTAGTAGCGGTGGAAGACCGGGGTCAGCGAGCCGGACATCGGCGGCACGATCCAGCTCCAGTCCGCGGGGCACTGCCGCCCCGCCTTCTCCTCCTTCTGGATGTGGGTGAGGAAGCGCTCGGACTCGGTGTGGTGGTCGGTGATGGTCACCCCGGCCGAGGCGTAGGAGTGCAGCACCGCCCGGTTGATCTCCACCAGGGCCCGGTCCCGCCACAGCGTGGCCTCCGAACTGGTGTCCAGGCCGAGGCGCTCACCGATCTCGGGGAGCATGTCGTAGCGGTCGGCGTCGGCGAGGTTGCGCGCGCCGATCTCGGTGCCCATGTACCAGCCGTTGAACGGGGCGGCCGGGTAGGAGACGCCACCGATGGACAGCCGCATGTTGCTGATCGCGGGCACCGCGTGCCAGCGCAGGCTGAGGTCGGTGAACCAGGGCAGGTCGGGGTGTTCGAGCGGGACCTCCATGACCACGTCCCTGGGCACCGGGAACAGCCGGACGCCCTCGTGCGCGGTCTCCACGGCCAGTGGCAGCAGGTCGAACGGGCTGCGCTGGGTCGGCGGCCGCCAGCCGAGTTCGGTCACCGCGTCGGTGAGCCCGGCGTAGCGCGGGTCGCCGACCACGTTGCCGAAGGCGTCCCGGTAGCCGGCGTAGCGGACGAGTTGCTCGTTCCAGATGCACGGGCCGGGCTGCTCGGGGGCATCCGGCGCGAACACGGTCATGACGGGCCGGACCCGGCCCGCGTTGGTGGCCAGGCGCAGGTGCTCCACGCACTCCGCGGCGATGTCCGCGGCGTCCCGGACGTGCCGCAGATCGCGCACGGTCAGGCTGCGCCAGTAGAGGCGGCCGATGCACCGGGCGCTGTTGCGCCAGGCGACCCGCGCGCCGAAGCCGAGTTCGTCGGGAGTGTGCAGGTAGGTGCCGCGCAGGGCGATCTCGGCACGGACGGCGGACAACCGGGGCTCCACCGGCCCGGCCTGCGGATTCTCCTCGTGGAAGAGCCGGAGGAACTCCTCCGCCTCATCCACGTCGACACCCGCACCCCCGCCCACCCGAGCCCCCGTACCCTGGGGCGCCCCGTGGGAGACGGGGCAGACCAGAGGGGCCATCGGTCGCTCGCTGAGGGTAGTCACGGCGCGGAAACTTAACCCGGCAAACATGTCACCGGTGACCGCCAGATGGGCCACGAGCTGCGGTTTGGCGTAGCACACTATCGAGGAATCTAGTTACGGAGAGTGTGTTACTTGACCGGTGCGGGGGGTGGCTTGAGGGACTGTCAGGGTGGTGCGGGGTGGGTCTGGACACGAGAAACGGGTTGTCTCGCCGCCGCCGAGACAACCCGTTTCGCCGCATGCACAGATGTCAGACACAACCCATGGCCGGTGCGCGCTAAGGGTGGCCGATGTCCGTTTCGCCGTCCGCCCGCGGCGTCCGGTTGCCTTCGGCCGGGTGGCCGATGTCGCCCTGGGTCGGGTGCCCGATGTCAATTTTGCTGTCTGCCGGCGGCGCCGGGTGACCAAGGTCGTTGGTGCCGTCCGACGGGGGCTTCGGATGCCCGATGTCCCACGTCGAGGTCTCCGCCGGCTGCGCGTAGCTCACCGCCGTAGGAGACGAATAGATATCGGTGGATTGAGCGGGGCTGCCCGAGAGTGGAACAATTCCCGCGTAAAGTGTCATCAGAAGGGCAACGAACATGCCTGCCTCCCTGGGTTGTTATCTGTCATGAGTTCTGCCGAGCGTGTCAGCACCGAACGTGAGCTTGCCGCGACGTTCGGCGAGAGACTGCGTGCCCTGCGCATGTCTCGCGGCCTCACCCAGCGTGATCTTGCTGGTGAGGGGCTTTCCAGTAGTTACCTCTCGCGACTTGAGTCCGGGCAGCGGACGCCGACGCCGAAGGTTGTCGAGCAGCTCGCCGCCCGGCTGGGGGTGTCTGCTGAGTCCTTCGCCGGTCTCGGCAACGGGTCGCGAGTCAGTGGGGGCGCCTTCCTCGCGGGGGCTGCTCGGGTCATGGACCACCTCCTGGCCGGTCGTGTCGTGGAGGCCCTGGAGGTGCTTGACGCCCTCAGGGTGGACGTTCGCGAGCCTCAGGCCAGATGGCTGTGCGAGTACGTCGCCGCGTCCTGCGAGAGCAGGCTCGGGCGCACTCAGGACGTCTGGCAGCGTCTTGCCGCGCTTGAGCCCATGTATCGAGGGCTGCCCACCGCGGCGCGGGCGCTCAGCTCGACGCTGCAGACGGTGACCGCCAGAGAACTCGGGCGAAACCGTGATGCCATGGACCTGGGACAGCGTGCGGTCGCCGAAGCGGACTCGCTCATCGCCGGCGATGACTTCCCCATTGACCAGGCGACCCTGCTGCGAGTCAAAGCCCGGACGACCCTCGCCGCGGTGTACGGCGTGTCCCATCGCGCTGCCGACGCTGTCGAGGTCGCCGAGCAGGCCGTGCACCTGACCGCTGCCTTCACCGACGGCAGTCAGCCCGGTGACAAGCGTTTGGCCGATGAGCTGCATGTCATCAGCCACTGGATGCACGCGGTGGCGCTGGCCAGGGCGGGGGACCTTACGGAGTCGGCCAAATTCTTCGAGTCGGCGCTGCAGCCGGACGCCGAGTCCATCGGGGCCGAACTCTGGTGCCGGGTGCGGGTTGGCTACGTGGGCATCTTCCTGGAGTACGACCTGGTCGCCGACCGGGCGGAGAGTCTGCTCGATCAAGTGACCGACACCCGGCGCAACGGTGGGGGCCAACTTGACGCGCAGGTGCTGATCCTTCGGGCCGAACTCGCGCTGCGCAGCAACGACCTGCAGGCCGCGCTCGACAGCGCGCAGACCGCGCTGGACTCCGGCGTTGTCGGCACGACCGACCGGATCCGCACCCTGATGACCGTGGTCAAGGTCAGTACCGACCTCGGGCTGGAGGAGAGGCGACTTTCCGCCCTTGACGAGTTGCTCGCGCACCTCGACACGGCCGATCCGGAGGAGGTCCGCCCCGCGTTGCTCAAGGAAGTCGCTGCGCTGTCCGTGCGGACCCTGCGCAACCACCACGGGCGGTCCTGACGTCCTGGACGTGACTGGCACGGCTGTCACCGCCGCGCGGACGTTTGCGCGCGCGGCGGTTCGGCACTTTCCACGCACAGTCATGTCTAACCCAAATGGGTGTCGACGCGGATCTGCATGCTGTGCCTCTGGTGAGTGTCGTAGCGGCCGTGGTGTTCACCCACGGTGGTTATGAGGCGAGGGTAAGAGTCCCATTCGTGCTGCGTCAACGTGACAGGCCGGGGTTCGCGGGGGTGTCAACTGGTTGGCAACCCCTCGATCGGGGGGTTTGGTGACTGTGGGTGGTGGGCTGGGCGGGGCGGGGGATCCCGACGAATGTCGGTTGTGACATCAACGGGTGATCTGAACGGGGCTGGTGGCGGTGGGTTGTTGACTAGTTAATTGACCATCAGTCAGGCGGTCGGTACCATGCTGTTGTCATCGTTTGTCAACTCGATGATCAGCATTTGCCAGCATGACTGGGGCCGTCTGAGCAGGGGTGTGTCATGTCGCTGAGCCAGCGTCCAGGCGCGGTGCGACCGGGGAGCTTCGGCCAGTCCTCGCGTGACGGGGAACCGCGCGCGCAGGCAATCAAGGTGCTGGTCGTCGACCGGCACCCGATCGTCGCGGACGGGCTGCGCGCCTGCTTCGCCCAACACTCCGACATCGAGTTCGCCGGTGCGCTCCAGGACGCCGCGCACATCGTGGACGAGGTGACCGCCCGGCGTCCCGACGTCGTGCTGGTCGATCTCGACCTGGGGGAGGTGGACGGACTGGAGGTGGTCAAGGCGGTGCTGCGCACTCGGCTGCCGATCGTCGCCGTCGTCTTCTCCGACCAGCGTTCCCGGGTCGGCGCGGCCCTGCAGGCGGGCGCCATGGGCTTCGTGCTCAAGTGCGCCACCGGTGAGGAGATCATCTCCGCGATCCGGCAGGCCCGCAGTGGTGTCACGTCGATGTCACCGCAGTTGTCACCGCTGACAGTCACGCCGCTGCCGCGGGCCCAGATACGGTCCGTGTTGTCCGGTCGGGAACTGGATGTGCTGCGACTCGTGGCCGAAGGTCACACCAACGCCGAGATCGGCCGGCGGCTCTTCGTCGCCGAGACCACGGTCAAGACCCACCTCCAGCGGATCTTCGCCAAGCTGCACGTCAGCGACCGGGCCGCGGCGGTGGCCACCGCGCTGGCCACCGGCCTGCTGGTGGCCGGGCCGGACGGCTTCGGCGGGCAGGTCTACTCCTTCCGTCCGCACAACGTCGCGGTCATGCCGCTGCGGCAGCAGGCCGTCGGCGGTTCCTGAGCGACTCGATCAACGCGGTCCCGGCCCGGGTTCAGAACCGGCCGGGCACCGGGATGTGCAGCACGCCGGACTCCGCGCCGTCCAGTACGGCCAGACCGGCTCGCCGCGCGGCCCGGTGCAGGCCAGCGCGCTCGGGCAGGCACCACGCGCTGAGCAGGGTCAGCCCGCGTTCACCCGCGGCGCTCACCAGGCCGCGCAGCAACGCCGAACCCACTCCCCGGTGCTGCCACGCGTCCTCGACCAGCAACGCGATCTCCGCGGTGCCGGGCGTCGGCATGAAGATCAGCTGACCCATGCCGACCACCTGGTCCCCGCCCGGATCGGGCCGTACCGCCAGCAACGCGGCGCCCCGGCGCGGCAACAGCAGCCGGGCCACCCAGCGCGGCGGGATGTGCGGGCCGTCGGCGTGGTACCGGGAGCGCAGGCTCGCGGGTGAACAGCGGGAGTGCATGGCCATGGTCTCCGGCAGGTCCGCGAAGGTGGCCGGCCGGAGGCGCAAGTCGCCGGGCATCTGCATGTGCCCAGCGTGGTCCGGCCGTGTTGCCGGTCCGGTTCACCGCTGTTGCGCCCAGGTGAGTCCTCTCCAGGGCAGTCGATTGGCCGGAACTTCGGGCACACTGGTGTCGTTGAAGCAAACAGAACAGTTCTGTTTGAGGTGGGGGCGCCGAATGCGGTACCAGGTCGCTGTCGAGGGCGGGGCGATCGAGGTGGTGGTACACCGGCCGGTCTGGCTGGGGCCACTGCCCTGTTACCTGCACCTGCCCAGCGGATACGACAGCCAGGGCGAACTGTCCGACCTCGCCACCGAGGCGGGCTGCGCGATCGTCTCCGTCGAGCACCGGCTCGGCAGGGGGCTGCCCTTCCCGGTCGCCCTCGAGGACTGCTACTCGGCGCTGATGTGGTTGCTGGACAACGCCGCGCTGCTGGAACTGGACGCCACCCGGCTCGCCGTCGGTGGCGCGCGCGAAGGCGCCGACCTGGCCGCGGCCCTGCCTTTACTGATCAAGGAACGCGGTGGCCCGGCGATCGGCCTGCAGATCCTGGAGCTGCCCACGCTGACCCCGGACCCGGCCGCCGACCTGGCCGGACTGCCGCCCGCGCTGATCGCGGTCGGCGAGGCGGACGCCGGAAGGGTGGCCGCGGAACGGTATGCCCGGCGGCTCACCAAGGCCGGGGTGCCCAGCACCCTGCACCGGCTCGGCCCGGACTCCTTCGCGGCGCTGCCCTGGCGGATCGAACTGGCGCGAACCTTGCGGGCCGCGCACGTGGCGACCCGGCTGCCCGCCTAGCGAGCGCGGCGGTCCCTGGCGCAGGTCCACAGGCACAGGAACTGCATGCAGATGCCCACCGCGAGCACGATCGCCATGTCGAACGCCTCGGCGCTGGCCGCCAGCATCGCGAACGCGGCTACCAGCACCATGATCAGCGCGAGGGCCTGCGGCCGCAGGTTCCAGGACCGGTGGCGGGCGGGTGCGGGTGGGCGCACGGCGCGCTCGGGCCGGACGGCCGGGCGGGGCGGATGGGTGAACGGCACGGTCGGCACCCGCCGGGCACGTTTCATCGGCTGCCACTGGAGTTCGACACGCACGCGCTGACGTTCCGGGCTCGGCGCGAGCAGGGCGGTACCTTCATCGGGACCGCCGGGGCGGGGTGGCGCTGCGTTCACCGGACCGTCGTTTCCTCAATCACCCTGTGGTTGCGTCAACAAACGTTGTCGCATTGTTGCTTTTTCGGGTTGACTTTAGTGCCTTTGGTCTAGTTGTCGACCCCGAATGTTGGTACTTGACTCTCGAAAGTGCGCTAGGTCACGTTCGGATGGGGTGCGGAATGCGGCGTTGGTTCCTGGTCGCGATGGCGGCGGGACTGGCATTCACGGCTGGTTGTACGGCCAAATCTCCGACCGGGGCGCCACCACCGGCGACCTCCTCGGCGCAGACCCAGCCCGGCGCGGCACCAGCCGACGTGGCGCGGGCCCGCACCGAACTGGGCACGCTGAAGGTGATCGCCTGGGCGCCGATGAAGGGCTACACCCGGGAGCGCTTCAAGCACTGGACGGCTCAGGGCGAGTCCTGTGACACCCGGGAGTTCGTGCTGCGGCGCGAGGGCGAGGACGTCAAGACGGACAAGGCGTGCAAGGTCATCTCCGGCCGCTGGCGCAGTGTCTATGACGACAAGGTGGTCACCGGCCCCGGTGAACTCGACATCGACCACACCGTGCCGCTGGCCAACGCCTGGCGCACCGGCGCGGCGGACTGGACCGACGAGCGTCGTTCGGAGTTCGCCAACGACACCCGCAACCCGCAGCTGATCGCGGTCACCGCGGCGACCAACCGTTCCAAGGGCGACCAGGACCCGTCCCAGTGGAAGCCCCCGGCGACCGGGGTGTGGTGCACGTACGCGGTGCACTGGATCCGGGTGAAGGCGGTCTACGCCCTGGGGATCACCGAGGCGGAACGCGGCGCGCTGAACGACATGCTGGGCAAATGTCCTAAGTAGACATACAGGAAAGCCGCGTTCGTCGCCCCTGCGCGACGAACGCGGCTCTCCCTGGCGCGAGCCCGGTCAGCTAGCTGCTGCCCGTTCCCGCGTTCAGGCGGCGGCGGGCCACCGGCACCAGCACGGCCAGTGCGGCCATGAGTGCCAATGATCCCGCCGCGGAGTACAGGAGGAACTCGCCGAGCGCGCCCCGGTTGAGGAAGCCGCCGAGTACCAGGGCGACCACGGCGCAGACGGCGCGGTCGATGATGGACTCGATGGACAGCAGGGTGGCGCGGTAGGGCGTTTCCGGGATGGCGTCGTTGATGAGCTGGCGCTGGATCGGGAAGGAGAACCCGCCGGCCAGGGCGAAGACGCAGAGCAGGGCGATGGTGCCGGGGATGCCGGCGAACACGGTGCCCGCCAGGGTCAGGGCCATCACGATGGTGATCAGGAAGACGGCCTTGGTGTCGCTGAGGAAGCGGCGCAGGAAGCCGGGGCGCATGGAGCCGAGGGCCTCGAAGGCGGTCATCGCGGCGAGCACCGCGCCGTGTGAGATCACCGGGAGTTGCTTGTCCAGCAGGATGGGCTGGAACAGGTTGACCTGGCAGATGCGGACCAGGGTGAAGATCGCCACGCCCTGCACGATCAGCAGTTGCAGCACGGGTGCGTTGCGCAGCACGGTGAGTGCGCGGCCCATGGTGGCCAACGGGGACAGCTTCGCCGGGTCTTCGGTGTCCACTGTGGAGGGTGCGGGCGGCAGTGCGGGCAGGCGCAGGGCGATGAGCACGGCGATCGCGGAGCTGATCGCGGTGATCCAGTACGGCGAGGGCGTGTTCCAGGCCATCAGCAGGCCGACCATCGGCCAGGCGGCGATCCGGCCGATGAGGCTGTAGAAGCGGGCGCTGCCCTCGGACTGCTTGTACGCCGCGCCGTCGCCGGTGCGCTGCAAATAGGTGTAGAGGTAGGCGCTGGTGGCCACGATGGTCAGCGAGCGGGCCACCGCGATCAGCAGGAAGTGCGCCAGGAAACCCCAGTACGCGGGCGCGGCGACGACCAGCAGGTTGGCGGCGGAGAGGATGGCCGCGCCGGCCAGCATCGAGTTCCGGTAGCCGAGCCGGTCGGAGATCATCCCGGTGGGCACGGCCAGCAGGCAGAACGCCACGTAGTAAATGCTCTGGATGCCCAGGATCTCCGCCGCGGACAGGCCGAACTGTCGTTGGTACTCATAGAAGATCGGCGTCCACAGCAGCAGCGTGAAGAAGAACTGGAAGCCGATGGACAGCCGGATGACCCGCTTGGCGGCGGGGGACACCGGCGTCTTGGACGCGCGCGAAACCAGGACTGGCATGGGTTTTCGCGCTCAGACCGAGTAGGGGCGGAGCTGGAGGATGTGCACGCGTTCGGCGCTGGTGACCCATTCGATGTCCACCGGCGCGGCGAAGGTGTAGTCCGGCGAGAAGTGCGACTGGAGCAGCCGGCCGGCCAGCGCGAGTTTCTGCAGCATGGCCTGGATGCCGGCGGAGAGGTCTTCCTTGGCGTCACCAAGGGACAGTGTGCGGCCGCCGCCCTCGACCGTGCTGTAGAGGTACTGCATCGGCATGACCGTGCCGGAGACGACGTCGGTCACCTCGGGCGAGACGTTGACGTAGACGTTGCGGAAGTCGTTGCGCGCCATGGGGTTGGTCGTGACCAGCACGCCGCCGACCGGGGCGTCCACCTGCTCCTGCACGATCACGCCCATGTAGCAGTCGTCCAGGGAGATCCCGGCCTGCTGGCGCAGGCGCACGCTGCGCGGGGAGACCAGCGAGGCCCAGACCAGCTTGATGCTGTCGAAGATGGCCTCGGCGGTGCTGACGTGGTTGACCGACTCGTAGATGCCCGCGGCGGAGAAACCGTCCAGGTCCTCGGCGTTGGAGGAGCTGCGGACCACGAAGGTGCGCACCCCGCCGAGCTGTTCGACGATCGCGGAGTCGATCTCCTGCCGGATGTCCTCCGGCATGCGGGCGGTGCGGATCAGCTTCTGCAGCGCCAGGCTGAGCGGTTCGGCCTCGGGCACGTCCAGTTCCAGGGCCATCTTGAGCTTGCCGATGGTCTGCTGGATGCGCGGGGAGGACTGCAGGAACCGTTGCTGCACGGCGAAGGGGATGGCGATGCCGCGCGGGATGCGCACGTTGTCCCGCAGGAACTGCCAGGCGGCGCCTGCCAGCTCGTCGTTCTCCGGCACGTCCAGGTTGCGGGCCAGGTAGCTGAGCAGGTTGGGCCGGGGCGGGCGCGGCACCTGGTAGAAGCCGAGCAGCCGGTCCGAGCCGTGGTCCAGCACGTGCCGCAGTTCGCCGAGGTTGGCCGCCTTGGTGCCGTAGCGGTGCCGGTCGCTGGCGCGCAGCTTGTGCATGTCCAGGATCGGCGTGCGCTCGGTCTCCGGCTCCTCCAGGGTGATCTGCTGCGCGCGCCAGGCGGGCGGCGCGACCAGGTCGGCGGGGGCTTCGGCCGGGGTCAGCGAGATCTCGGTGCCGCCGGACTCCACGCGGTACTCGACCCACTGCCCGTCGAGCTTGCCCTCGGCGATGGTCTCCAGCACGCCGAGCTGGATGGCGTTGGGGATCTTCCAGCCGGAGGCGAGCACGTTGGTGTGCGACAACGGGGTGGTGTGTTGCGCGTTGATGATCCCGGCCAGCCGCGGGATGTCGTCGGGCACCCGGTCCATCACGATGATGTCGAACCACTCCAGGGTGTTCGCCGCGGCGGCGTAGTCCTTGTCCGTGGCGAAGGCGCGCAGGCGGCCGGTGGCGGTGCCGGGGTTCAGCGGCACGAACCGGGTGGAGGCGAACAGCTCGTGCGCGGTGACCCTGGGCAGTTCGGCCGGGGGAATGCTGTCCAGGAAGCGTTCCTGGAGGTGGGTGGCCGGCTTGAACACCAGCGGCACCGAGGGGTCGACCCACTCCCGGACGAAGCCGTAGAAGAAGCGGATCATGTCCGCGGACATGGTGTCGACCTCGACCGTCTCCAGGGAGATGAACCGGCGCTCGGCCCCGCCCTCGTGCGCGGTTCGCTTGTGCAGGGCCAGGATGCCGAGGTAGAAGCGGCGGTCCGGGTCGTGGTAGACGCTGTCGTTGAACGAGTTGACGTTGGCGGCCAGCTCGTCGAAGTCCATGCCCAGGATGTCCAGGCCGACGTACTGGACGTGGAACTCGCGGTGGGCGTTGTTGATGAAGTGGATGACGCCCTGCTCGCGGTCGACCACCAGCTTGACGAACGGCTGCCCGGCGAGCATTCCGGAGAGCTGGTCGAAAGCGGCTAGGGACAGCTTCTCGCCGATGATGGCGTGAACCAGATCCGTCTCGGTCGGGGCCGCGGGCACAGTTCCTCGTCTTTCCGGGGGCGTCAGGGCGTGCCGGGTCACGGCAGCGAGAAATCGGGGAGAACAGCCGGAGAAGCTAGCAGGTTCTGACAAACCGGTCAGGTCGGCCGAATGGCCCTGCGGTAGGTCGATCGGGGGACCCCCGGAATCGTCACACCATTCCCGGGATGTGGGAGTCGGCAAGTGCTTTCCGAGGCGGCAACGGGGTCTGGCGGATTCCGGCTCCCAGGGGCTGGGAGGTGGATCAAGAACGCGGTCCGCCCTGTCGGCTGAGTGCCGTTGGCCACAGTGTGGCAGGCAACACCCGTTCAGCCCAACGGGTTCGGAGTGTCCACATCGGATCCTTCGGCCACGTCCTCGCACGGCACCGGCAGCGGTGGGTGGGTTCGGAGGTACTCGCGGGCGCCGGTGTCGCCGATCGCCGCGGCGGCCGCGCCGGCCCAGTGCGCGCGGCCGAACAGCACCGGGTGCCCGCGCCTGCCGTGGAAGGTGGCGGCGGCCAGCGCGGTGGGCGCGGCGTGCGCGCGGACCCGGCGGACGGCTTCGGCGGTGAGGCCGGGCATGTCCACCGGCAGCACGATGACCGCCTCGACGTCGGCGGGCAGCGCGGCGAGTCCGGCGCGCAGCGAGGAGCCCATGCCGGTCGGCCAGTCCGGGTTGTGGATGGGGGTGACGTCGAGGAGGTTGGCGGTGGCCAGGACCTCGTCGGCGGCCGCGCCGAGCACGGCGTAGACGGGGTCGCAGCCGCCGTCGAGCAGCACGGTGGTGGCCAGGTCGAGGAAGAGCACGCCGTCGTGGCGGGCCAGGGCCTTGGGACCGCCGTAGCGGCGGCCCGCTCCGGCGGCGAGCACGAGTCCCGCTACTCGGCTCACGTGGTGCGTTCGGCCAGGTAGAGCATGAAGGCCAGCCAGGCCAGCAGCACGGTGGCGCCGACCAGCAGGGCGCCCACCGAGACCGAGCGGGCCGAGACGGCGCGTTCGGGGCTCTCCGGCAGGTAGAGCACCTGGACCGACTCGCCAACGCTGTGGTCGCCGCGGATCTCGGTGACGTGCTGCTCGCCGCGGCTGTCCTGGTAGGCGACGGTGGCGTAGTGCTCGACCCGCGTCACCCATTCGGGGCCAACCCCTGGATTGCGGTCCTCATAGAGCTGGGTGCGGCTGCTCAACACGGTGGCCGCGGTGTTCACGCCCTGGGTCCGCCAGTGCAGGGTGCGCAGCAGCAGTACCGCCAGCACGATGCTGACCAGCAGGATCAGGGCGCCAGGCAGCCACTCCCAGTGCAGTTCGCCCGGTGTCATGCGTGGCAGCATCGTCGCGGTCGCGCCGCTGGTCAACGGCGTGTGATGACTCCGTGACGGGTTGCATGCCGAGGCGGAATATTTGTCACTCCGGGGACGGGAAGGTGTCCCGGCCCAGTTCGCGCAGCACAGCGGGCAGTTGGGTGGCCGGGCGGACGTGCAGCAGCGCGATGGAGTCGTTCTCACTCAGCCCGTGTGCCTGGAGCACGGCCTTGGCCTGCGCGCCGGAGAGCGCGTTGAACCAGCGCAGTGCCAGGTCGTGCCTGCCTGCGGTGGTGAGCGGGCCGTAGACGCGCAGCCTGCCGACGCCGCCGTCGGGGTGGATGTCCAGCCGGATCTCGGTGACCGGGCGGGGTTCGGGCACCCGGAAGCGGTGGCCGGTGTCGGGCAGCAGCGCCGTCCTGGGCAGCAGCGGCGCCCAGTCGCCGTCCGCGGTGCGGCCGGAGAGGGTGACGGCGCCGGGGGAGTTGCCCTTGTAGTGCAGGGTGCTGACCTCGATCACCCGCGGGATGGCCTCGGCGGTGAGCCGGAGCACCGCCCAGTCGTTGCCGTCGCCGCGGCGACGGGCGGTTTCCCAGCCGTCGCTCATGTACTTGGACTCGCCGGGCTGGAGCATGTTGTCCGGCGGGGAGAAGAAGCCGTCGCTGGCCTGCACGGCGCGGCCGCCGCTGGCGGTGGCGGCCAGGTCCAGCGGCACGCCGACCAGGTCACGCGGGTCGGGCAGGGGTTCGCCGTGCACGCGCAGCCGGGCCACGCCGCCGTCGGGGTGGATGGTCAGCCGGATGTGCGTGATCCGTAAGGAGGTCCGCACGGCGAACTCGTTCTGGGTGTGGCCCTGCAGCGGGCTGCGCGGCACGAGTTCGACCCAGTCGGCGGCGTCGAGTTCGGCCTCGGTGGGGTAGCCGGTCAGGGCCGCGCCGTGCACGGTGGCCTGTTCCGGGTAGTTGCCCTTGAAGAAGCTGGTGTCCACCACGATGGCGCGCGGGATGCCGGGCACGCCGAGCCGGACGATCACCCAGTCCTCGCCGGGCACACCGCGGCGGCGGCGGGTCTCCCAGCCGTCGTACTCCTGGCCCTTGGGGGTGAAGGTGTGCGGGCGGAACACCGGCGGCCCCGGCTTGATCAGGTTCTCCTTCTCGGCGAAGAACTCGTCGTTGGCGGCCAGCACCGAGCCGCCCAGGTTGCGGGCGGCCAGATCGGGCAGAGCGGTGTCCATGGTTCAGCCTCCGTCGCGCCGCAGCAGTGCTCCGTGTGGCCGCGCGCCGATGGTGTTGCCGCGCAACCAGGTCCGGCGGACCACACCGGTCAGCTCCCGCCCCGCGTACGGGGTGATCGGGTGCCGGTGGCGTAGTTCGCCCGGACTCACAGTGAACCGTTCGTCGGCGGCGAAGGCGAGGAGATCGGCGTCACAGCCCACCGCGATCCGGCCCTTGCGGGTCAGTCCGGCCAGTGCGGCGGGGCGGGCGGACATCCAGTCGACCACCTGGGACAGCGGCACGCCGCGGGCTCGGGCGGCGGTCCACAGCACCGGCAGGCCGAGCTGGAGGGAGGACACCCCGCCCCAGGCGATGCCGAAGTCGCCGTCTCCCTTGAACTTCTCCGCCGGGGTGCTGGGCGAGTGGTCGGACACCACGCAGTCCAGGGTGCCGTCGGCGAGTCCCTGCCAGAGCAGGTCCTGGTTGGCGGCCTCGCGGATCGGCGGGCAGCACTTGAACTCGGTGGCGCCCTCGGGCACGGTCTCGGCGGTGAGGGTGAGGTAGTGCGGGCAGGTCTCGGCGGTCAGCCGGACACCCGCCGCCTTGGCTTCAGCCACAATGGACAGTGCCTCGGCCGAGGACAGGTGCAGCACATGGGCTCTGGCGTTCGCCCCGGCGGCCAGGGCGGCCAGGTGGGCGACGGCGGTGTTCTCCACACTGCTTGGCCGGGAGGCCAGGAAGTCCGCGTACCGCCTGCCCGTGGCGGTGGGTGCGGCGGCGAGTTCCTCGCTGTCCTCGGCGTGCACGATGAGCAACGCGTCCAGTGTGGACAGTTGACGCAGGGCCTGGTCGATCTCCGGCCAGGACAGCGGTGGGAACTCGGGCACGCCGGAGTCGACGGTGAAGCACTTGAAGCCGAACACGCCCTCGGCGTGCAGGGCGGGCAGTTCGTGCAGTTTGCCGGGGATCGCGCCGCCCCAGAAGCCGACGTCGACGAAGCAGCTGCCTTGGGCCGCCTGGCGTTTGACGTTGAGGGCCGCGACGTCGACGGTGGGTGGCAGCGAGTTGAGCGGCATGTCGATGATGGTGGTGACGCCGCCTGCCGCGGCCGCCGCGGTCGCGGTGGCGAAGCCCTCCCATTCGGTGCGGCCGGGCTCGTTGACGTGCACGTGCGTGTCGACCAGGCCGGGCAGCAGGGCCACCTCGCCCAGGTCGGTGTCGGTGTGCGCGGGCAGGTCGGCGCCGTGCGCGGCGACCGCCGCGATCCGTCCGTTGTGGACGGCCACGGCGGCCGGTTGTTCGCCGGTGGGCAGGCAGGTTCGCCGGGAGCGCAGTACGAGGTCGTACATGGGTCTCCTACGTGCCGGTGAGGTGCTCGGGGCGAACGGGGACGCGGTCCAGGTCCAGGCCGCTGGCGGCGCGGATGGCGGCGGCGATGGCCGGGGTGACCGAGATGGTCGGCGGTTCGCCGACGCCGCGCAGGCCGTAGGGCGCGTTCGGGTCGGCGAGTTCGAGCACGTCGATCACCATCGGCGGCATGTCCAGGATGGTGGGGATGAGGTAGTCGGTGAAGGAGGGGTTGCGGATCAGGCCGTCCCTGATCTGGATCTCCTCCATCACGGCCAGGCCGAGGCCCTGCGCGCTGCCGCCCTGGATCTGGCCGAGCACCGCCTGCGGGTTCAGCGCCTTGCCCACGTCCTGGGCGCAGGCCAGCTCGACCACCTTGACCAGGCCCAGTTCCAGGTCCACGTCGACCACCGCCCGGTGCGCGGCGAAGGCGTACTGCACGTGCGCGTTCCCCTGTCCGCTCAACGGGTCCAGGGTCTCGGTGGGCCGGTGCCGCCACTCCACGGTCTCCTCGATCACCGCGTCCCCGAGCACCGTGACCAGTTCCTCGGGGCTCAGCGGCCAGCGATCTCCGCTCAGGGCGAGGAGTTTGGCGCGGACGGCCTCGCAGGCGGCCTTGGTCGCGCCGCCGGTGACGTAGCTCTGCCGGGAGGCCGAGGTGGAGCCGGCGCTGCCGATGGAGGTGTCCGCGGGGGCGATGGCGACCTGCTGCACGCCGAGTTCGGTGCGGGCGATCTGGCCGAGCAGGGTGACCAGGCCCTGGCCGACCTCGGCCGCCGCGGTGTGCACCAGCGCCACCGGTTCGCCGCCGATCACCGAGAGCCGGACCCTGGCGGTGGAGTAGTCGTCGAAACCCTCGGAGAAGCAGACGTTCTTCACCCCGACGCCGTAGCCGATCCCGCGTCGCACGCCTTCGCCGTGGGTGGTGTTGGCCGCGCCGCCGGGCAGTTCCAGGATGTCCCGCGCACTGTCCACTGTGGGCAGTGGCTTGGCCTTGACCAGCCGGAGCAGTTCGGCCACCGGGGCGGCGGAGTCGATGACCTGGCCGGTGGGCATCACGCTGCCCTCGGCGACGGCGTTGCGGATGCGCAACTCCACCGGGTCCATCTCCAGCGCCGCGGCGAGTTTGTCCATCTGAGACTCGTAGCCGAAACACGCCTGCACCGCGCCGAAACCGCGCATCGCGCCGCAGGGCGGGTTGTTGGTGTAGACGCCGTAGCCGTCCAGCACCACGTTGGGCACCTCGTACGGGCCGACGCCCAGGGTGGTGGCGTTGGCCACCACGGCGGCGGTGGTGGAGGCGTAGGCGCCGCCGTCCAGGTAGAGCCTGGCCTTGACGTAGACCAGTTTCCCGTCTCTGGTCGCGCCGTGCTCGTAGTGCATCCGGGCCGGGTGCCGGTGCACGTGCCCGAAGAAGCTCTCCTCGCGGCTGTACACCATCTTCACCGGGCGGCCGGTGTGCAGGGCGAGCAGGCAGGCGTGCACCTGCATGGACAGGTCCTCGCGGGCGCCGAACGCGCCGCCCACCCCGGCCAGGGTGATCCGCACCTGATCCGTCGGCAGGCCAAGGGCTTGCGCGACCTGGCCCTGGTCCACGTGCAGCCACTGGGTGGCCACGTACAGCTCGACCCCGCCGTCCTCGGCAGGCACCGCGAGACCGGATTCGGGGCCGAGGAAGGCCTGGTCCTGCATGCCGACGTGGTACACGCCGGAGACCACGACCTCGGCGGTGGCGTCAGGGTCACCGCGCCGGATGGGCACGTGCCGGACCAGGTTCCCGTTGGCGTGCAACGGGTTGTGCTGGGGTTCGTGCGCGGCCAGCTCGCTGTCGGTGACCGGTTCCAGTACCTCGTAGCCGACCGCGATCCGTTCCATGGCACGGCGGGCGGTCTCCGGGTGGTCGGCGGCCACGATGGCGATCGCCTCGCCCTGGTACCGGATCCGGTCCACCGCGAGCACCGGCTGGTCCACGTGTTCCAGCCCGAAAGCGTTGCGGCCGGGCACATCGGTGTGGGTGAGCACCGCGTGCACGCCGGGCACGGCGAGGGCGGCGGCGATGTCCAGGCTGGTGATCCGGGCGTGCGCGTGCGGACTGCGCAGGGTGGCGCCCCAGAGCATGTCCGCGGCCCACAGGTCCGAGGAGTAGGCGAACTCGCCCTTGACCTTCAGGTTGCCGTCGGGCCGCAGCGGGCTCTGACCGATGCCGCCGGTGACGGTGGAGCGGACCTCGCTGGTGGTCACTGGGTCACCTCCAGCCTGGCCTGCAACCGGCGGCTGGCCGAGCGCAGATCCCCGGCCAGCTCGTCCTCGCCCGCGGTGCGCAGTTCGCCGTCGACCACCACACTGCGGCCGCCGACGAGCAGCCGGGCCAGCGGCGGGACGGAGGCGAACACCAGTGCGGCAACGGGATCGGCGATGCCGGCGTGGCCGAGCCCGTCGATCCGCCACACCGCCAGGTCGGCCAGCTTGCCCACCTCGATCGAGCCGATCTCGTTCTCCCGCCCCAGACAGCGCGCCCCGCCCATGGTGCCCAGGTACAGCGACTGGCGGGCGGTCAGCGCGTCCGGGCCGCCGCGCAGCCGGGCCAGGTAGAGCGCCTGACGCAGTTCGTCGCCCAGGCCGCCGCCCTCGTTGGAGGCCGCGCCGTCCGCGCCCAGGCCGACCGGCACGCCGACGCCCATCAGGTCGGTGACCCGGCAGGTGCCCGCGCCGACCCTGGCGTTGGAGCTGGGGCAGTGCGCGACCCCGGTGCCGGTGGCGGCGAGCCGGGCGATGGCCTTGTCGGAGAAGTGGATGCCGTGCGCGAACCACACGTCCTCGCCCAGCCAGCCGAGCGAATCGGCGTACTCCAGGGGCGTGCAGCCCAGCTCCGCCAGGCACTTCTGCTCTTCCTCGACGGTCTCGGCGAGGTGGGTGTGCAGCCGGACGCCCTTGGCCCTGGCCAGTTCCGCGGCCTCGCGCATCAGCCGCTCACTCACCGAGAACGGCGAGCAGGGGCCGACCGCGATCCGGATCTGGGCGTCGAAGGAGGTGTCGTGGTGGGTGTCGATGGCCGCCTCGGTGGCCTCCAGCGCGGCGTCGGTGTCCTCCACGATGTGGTCCGGCGGCAGCCCGCCCGCGGACTCGCCGCGGTCCATGGAGCCGCGTACCGCGTGCAGCCGCACCCCGATCCGGCGGGCCGCGGAGATCACCGCGTCCAGCTGGTCGCCGCCGGTGCGCGGGTAGACGTAGTGGTGGTCGGCGGCGGTGGTGCAGCCGGTGCGGGCCAGCCAGGCCAGTCCGGCGCTGGCCGCGGCATGGGTGACCGAGGCGTCCAGCCGGGCCCAGATCGGGTACAGCTCGACCAGCCAGCCGAACAGGTTCTCCTCCTGGGCGATGCCCCTGGTGGCCCACTGGTAGAGGTGGTGGTGGGTGTTGACCAGGCCGGGGGTGACCAGGCAGCCGTGCGCGTCGATGTGCTCGGTTGGTTGTGCGGACACCGGTGCCGGCCCGGGGCCGACCGCGGTGATGATCCCGTGCTCCACCACCACGTGCCCGTTGGCGTACTCGGTGCCGATACTGTCCACAGTGGACACAGCGGCGTTCTCGATCACGATACGGCTCATCGGGCTTCCTCCCGCCGGGTCGCGGCCAACCGCACCGCGTCCAGGATCTTCTCGTAACCGGTGCAGCGGCACAGGTTCCCGGCCAGTGCCTCGCGGATCTCCGGATCGGTGGGTTTCGCGTTGCGCCGCACCAGGTCGTGCGTTGCCACGATCAGTCCTGGCGTGCAGAACCCGCACTGCACCGCGCCCGCCTCCACGAACGCCTGCTGCACCGGATCCAGGTCGTCGCCGGTGGCCAGGCCCTCCACGGTGCGCACCGCGCGGCCCTCGGCCTGCCCGGCCGCGACCAGGCAGGCGCACACCGGGGTGTCGTCCAGGTACACCGTGCAGGAGCCGCATTCGCCTTGTTCGCAGGCGTTCTTGGAGCCGGGCAGGCCGAGGCGCTCGCGCAGCACGTAGAGCAGGCTCTCGCCCGGCCACACGTCGTCGGCCTGCCGCGGCTCCCCGTTGACGGTGAGGTTCACGCGCATCGTGACCACCTTCCGGAGCGATAGTCCTGCCAGGTCCAGGCCAGCGTGCGGCGGGCGAGCACGGCCAGCGCGTGCCGCCGGTAGGCCGCGCTGCCGCGGACGTCGTCGATGGGGGCGGCCGCGGCCGCGACCAGTTCGCCGAAGCGGATGAGCAGGCTCTCCGGCAACGGTTGTGGCGACTCCCAGGAGAGTTCACCGGCCAGCAGCTCCTCGGCCGCCGGCGCGCGGCGCGGGGTGGGCGCGGCCGAGCCGATGCCGGTGCCCACCGTGCCCCGCGCCGGGTGCAGGGACAGGGCGAAGGAGCAGACCGCGATCACCATCGCGTTGCGCGTGCCGACCTTGGAGAACTGTTGCGGCCCACCGGCCACCGGCAGCCGGACCGCGCGGATCAGCTCGTCGGGGGCCAGTGCGCTGCGCTTGACGCCGAGGAAGAACTCGGTGATCGGGATGGTCCTGGCGCCGCGCACCGAGGCCACCTCGACCACCGCGTCGGCGGCCAGCAGCGGCGGGTGCGCGTCTCCGGCCGGCGAGGCCGAGCCGAGGTTGCCGCCGACCGTGCCCCGGTTGCGGATCTGCGGTGAGCCCACCGTGCGCGAGGCCATCGCCAGTCCTGGCAGCCGCTCGCCGAGTTCGGTGATGATCCGCTGGTAGGGCACGGCAGCGCCCAGCCAGACCGCACCGTCGGTTTCGGACCATTCGGTCAGCTCGGTGATCCGGCCCAGGTCGAGCAGCACCGGCGGGCGGCGGCGATCGAAGTTCAGCTCGACCATCAGGTCGGTGCCGCCGGCGATCGGCGCCGCTGCCGGGTGCTCTGCCTTGAGCGCCAAGGCTTCCGGCCAGCTAGCCGGTCGGAGGAACTCCATCCACCGCCTCCTCCCGCGCCGGTTCGCGCCGGACGCCGTGGTTGAACAACAGGTTGAGCAGGACCGCCGCCAGGCAACCGGCGCTGATGCCGGACTGCATGACGGTCTTGAACCAGACCGGGAACGCCTCGTAGATCCCCGGCACGCCAACGGGGATGAGCCCGATGCCAAGGGACACCGCGACCACGGTGAGATTGTTGTTGCCGCTGAAGGAGACCCTGGACAGCGTGCGCACCCCGCCGGCGGCCACCGTGCCGAACATGGCCACGCCCGCGCCACCCAGTACCGGCAGCGGGATCGCGGCCACCACCGCGCCGAGTGCGGGCACCAGGCCGAGCAGCACCAGGATGCCGCCCGCGGTGGCCACCACCCACCGGCTGCGCACCCCGGTCAGCGCGACCAGGCCGATGTTCTGGCCGAATGCGGTGTAGGGGAAGGTGTTCAGCACGCCACCGAGCACAGTGGACGCTCCGTCCGCGCGCAGCCCGTCGGCCAGCGTGCGCCGGTCCACCGGCTTGTCCACCAGCTCGCCGATGGCCACGATACTGCCGCTGGTCTCGATCATGGTCACCGCCATCACGATCAGCATCGCGGTGATCGCGGACAGCTCGAAGGTGGGCAGTCCGAAGTGGAACGGGGTGCTGATGCCCAGCAGCGGCGCCTGGGTGACGCCGGAGAAGTCGGTGTAGCCCAACGGGATCGCCACCAGGGTGCCGGCCACGATGCCCAGCAGCACGGCGATCCGGGACCACAGCCCTGGCAGGAACCGTTGCGCGGCCAGGATCACCAGCAGCACACCCAGTGCGAGTCCCAGGTTGCGCGGTGCGGCGAACTCCGGCGAGCCAACGCCACCGGCGGCCCAGTTGACCGCGACCGGCAGCAGGGACAGCCCGATCACCAGGATCACCGTGCCGGTGACCACCGGCGGGAAGAACCGCAGCAACCGGCTGAACCAGGGCGCGGCCAGGGTCATGGCCAGCCCGGCCACGATCACCGCGCCGTAGATCGCGGGCAGGCCGCCGCCCTGGGTGCCGATCAGCACCATCGGGCTGACCGCGGCGAAGGTGCAGCCCTGCATCAGCGGCAGCCGCACCCCGAACCGCCACACCCCGACGCACTGGATCAGGGTGGCGATGCCGCAGACCAGCAGGTCGGCGTTGATCAGGTAGGCGATGTCGGCGGCGGGCAGCTTCATCGCCCCGCCCACGATCAGCGGGACGGCGACCGCGCCCGCGTACATCGCCAGCACGTGTTGCAGCCCGAAGGCGAGCAGTCGCCCGGCGGGCAGGACCTCATCGACGGGGTGCGCCGGGCTCCCCGCGGTGCTTCTGGTGCGGAATGGCATGGCTCACCATGCCTCACCCGGTGGCGGCGCGTCCTCCCGCAGCGCCGAACCCTCGATCAGACCGTAGGGCCGGTCCGCGGCGAAGAACACCTCACCGGGGTTGTCCAGCCCGAAGGGCGACAGATCGACCAGGAAATGGTGCTTGTTCGGCAGGGCCAGCCGGATCTCCACGACGTCCGGCTGGCCGGAGAGCACCCGGGAGCCCATCGCGTGCAGGGTCTGCTGCAACGACAGGCTGTGCGTGTCGGCGAAGGCGGCCAGCAGCGCGGCCCTGGCCAGCCGGTGCGACTCGCCCCAGTCCCGCTCGCCGGCGTCGCGGTGCCGCCAGTGCGCGGAGACCGCGGTGGCCAGGATGCGGTCCTTGGCCTCGGGCAGGGTGGTGTACTCGTCCTTGACGTAACCCCAGAACTCCGAGCCGGTGGAGTTGAGCACGGTGAGGTCGGCCAGGCCGGAGACCACCCAGGCGGTGCCGCCGTCGTAGGTGATGGTGGCGGTGCGGGTGCCGTCGCCGGTGCGGTGGAAGGAGTGCGAGGCGGGCTGACCGTCCACAGTGGTCCGTTGCCAGCCGTACTGCTCCAGGCGCACCCTGGCCCGGTGGACGGCGGGCTGGGAGTCCACGAAGTGCCGGGCCAGCCGTAGCCCGAAGTCCTCGATCTCGCCGATGCCGTCGCGGGCGAAGGCGTAGACGGTGTTCTTCTGGCTGTCGGTGGGCAGCACCTTGGCGTTGTCGCCGGTGAGATGGGTGTCCGCGAGGTCGCCCGAGAGGGCCACGCTCACATTCAGATCGGTGATGCGGTGCTCGGCGGCGCCCCGGTCGATCCGCACCAGGCGGACCTCGGCCTTGCCGTACTGGTTCGGGCCCAGGACGATGCCCATCTCAGCTCCCCCGGTAGGTCGAGTAGGCGAACGGGCTCAGCAGCAGCGGCACGTGGTGGTGCTGGCCCACGTCGGCGACCAGGAAGCTGACCACCACCTCCGGGTAGAACACCGGCCGGTCGGTGGCTGCCAGGTACTCCCCGGTGTGGAAGACCAGCCGGTGCGCGCCCTCGGCCACGGGCAGGTCCTTGAGCCTGCCGTCGGCGTCGGTGACGCCCTCGGCGACCTGGGTCCAGACCGCGGCGCGCAGGTGTTCCAGGTGCACCCGGACCCCGGCGGCCGGACGGCCCAGCGCCGCGTCCAGCACGTGCGTGGAGATCGCCATCAACCCACCATCTTGTTCAGTCGCAGGCGCACGATCCCGGCCAGCTCGGCCTTGACCACCTCGCGTTCGGCGTAGGGCTCGTTGCCCAGCCGGTGCCGCAGCGCGGAGAGGATCTCGCCTGCCGACTTGCCGGTCGCGCAGATCAGGAAGACGTGCCCGAACCTGGCCTCGTAACGCTGGTTGCCCTCCACCAGCTGGCGCTGCACATCGGCCTCGACGGTCTTGGCCGCGGCCTGCTCACCGCGGGACCAGCGGGCCTCCTGGGTCTCCCCGGTGGCGCGCTGACCGATCCGCGGGTGCGCGTCCAGGGCCTGCCGGAGCTGGGTCCAGTCGAGGGATTTGAGCGCGTCGGCCGAGGCGGTCTGCAGCGCGCGCAGGTCCCGGTAGGGGCGGGCGGCCAGCACCCTGCGCACCCACACCGGACTCGCGCAGCAGGCGCGCAGCGCTTCGGCGGCCCTGGACTCGGGCAGCTTGTTGAACTCCTCCAGCAACTCCCGGACCCCCGTAACACGGTGCTCACCAGGTGGTGTCGGCCAGTACACCCAGGTTGGCCCGGCTTCGACTAGGTATGAGAAGCATGAAAACGCCGTCTTGTGCGGGCCGCTCTTTTGTGGCTTCCTCCAATGCGGTGGTGAAGTCAGTGGAGGCGACGCGGATGCGGTTGCGCACGGTGCTGGCGGTTTCGGAGCTGAAGCTGGTCCTGCTGACCGGCGGCGAGCACCTGGACCGGCCGGTGCGCTGGGTGTACACCACCGACCAGCGCGACCCGAGCCGGTATCTCTCCGGTGGGGAGCTGGTGCTCACCGGCATGGTCTGGCGGCGCGGCCCGGCGGACGCGGAGGCGTTCGTCTCGGCCATCGCCGCGGCCGGGGTGGCCGGACTGGCCGCGGGCGACGCCGAGTTCGGCTCGGTGCCGGTGGACCTGATCGAGGCGTGCGCACGGCACGGGGTGCCGCTGTTCGAGGTGCCGATCGACGTCTCCTTCGCCACCATCACCGAGCGGATCGTGCTCACCCTGGCCAACGACCGGTCGGACGGCGCGGCCCTCGCACTGGACCGGCACCGCCGCCTGGTCGAGGCGGTGGCCGACGGCGCGGGCCTCACGACGTTGCTGGAACTCGGCTCGACCGGCATCGGCGCGCATTGCTGGGTGCTCTCCCCGACCGGTCGGGTGGTAGCGGGAAGTAGTCGCCCACCTTCACCCGCCCGACGGGAACTATTGGTCCGCCAGTTCCTGCAGGCCGACCGGCTGCCGCGCACGGTCCGGCACCGGGACAGTTCGCCCTGCACGCTGCTGCCGGTGCCCGGTCGCGGCGGGCAGCGGATGGCGAGCTGGTTCCTGGTGGTCGACGGGGATCAGGAGCAGTGGGACGCCGGGCAGCGGGAGGTGGCCGGGGAGCTGGCCACGCTGGTGTCGCTGGATCGGACCCGGCTGGAGGAGCGGCGGCGGGTGGAGAACCGCGCGTTCGCGCCGCTGTTGCACGCGATCACGGCCGGGCGGGCCGGGCCGGGGGAGATCGAGTCCCGGTTGGCGGCGGCCGGGCTGGCACCTGGGGATCCGGTGTGTGTTCTTTTCGCCGCGACCGTGGGCGGTGGGCCTGGGCTGGCCGCGCTGGTGCTGGGGGAGCTGGCGGCTGAGCGGGCCAATCGGGTGCTGTTGGGCACGATCGGGGAACAGGCGTGCGCGGTGCTGTCGGGGAGTGCGGAGAAGCTGACCGTGGCGCTGCGGGAGTTGCGGGCGGCGGTGGAGATCGTCGAGCCGGGGCTGGGGTCGGCCCGGCTGGTGATCGGGATCAGTGGGATCACGGGTGCGGCCGGGCTGGCGGGGGCGGTGGAGGAGGCGCGGCACGCGCGGACGCTGGCCGAGCACCGGGACGGGCGGACCGCGGTGGTGGCGGCCGAGGAGATCGCCTCGCATTTGTTGTTGCTGGCCACCGTGCCGGAGGAGTTGCGGCGGTCGTTCGCGGATCGGTTGCTCGGGTCGCTGCGGGCCTACGACGCGGAACACGGGTCTGATCTGCTGGCCACGTTGCGGGTGTTCCTGGAGTGCTCGGGCTCGCCGACCAAGACCGCGGCGAAGCTGCATGTGCACGTGAACACGTTGCGGTACCGGATCGCGCGGATCGAGGAGCTGACGGGGCGCGATCTGGGGTCGTTCCCCGATCGGGTGGATCTTTACCTCGGGCTGAACCTTTCGCCTGGCTGACGCCCGGTCGTGGTCGGCTGGGTGGGCGAAATCCGGCCTGTCCAAGATCACTCCGGTTGGGTTCTGTGGCACTGTCGGAGGCATGACTCCCACGTCGGTTCTGAGTCCGCAGGGGGATGCCTTCGACGCCGCGGTGGAGACGTTGGCGGTGGCGTTCCTTGATGATCCGCTGGTGGCCTGGCTGTTTCCGGAACCTACGGGGAGGTTGCGGTTCCAGCGGGGGTTCATCCGGTTCTTGCTGGCCACCGGTGAGGCTGAGCTGGATACCACGGGGGATGGGGCGGCGGTCGCGTTGTGGTTGCGGGTGGAGGCGAATGGGGAGTTCGCTGGGCTTACCGAGGGGGAGTTGGTGGCGCTGCGGGAGGCTTTCGGGGGTGCGGCGGAGCGGTTGACCTTGGTGGGTGGGGAGTTCAGTCGGCGGCATCCTCGGGGGGAGCGGCATTTGTATCTGGCGTTGCTGGGGGTGTTGCCGGAGGCTCGGGGGCGGGGGCATGGGGGGCGGTTGTTGGGGCATCGGGTGGTGGGGGCTGAATTGCCGGTTTATTTGGAGGCTACTACCGGGCGTAGTGCCGGGTTGTTTGGGCGGTATGGCTTTGGGGCTTTGGGGGAGGCTATTCATTTGCCGGGTGGGCCTTCGTGCTTGCCTATGTGGCGGCCGGTGGGTTGATCTTCAGTTAGGGAGATCAAGATCAAGGGCGTCCTCGCCGGACGGGCAGAAATCAAAGGATGGGGGAACCGCTCGGGGAGTGTTGAAAAGCCACCCCGTCTGCTTGTGTTCGGGCTTCGCCCGGTCGCGGCGCGTCCTCACCGCCTAGCCGCATCGTTCCCGGGCTTCGCCCGCCTGCCACCAACGCCCACCGCTCCGGGCTCCGCCCGCCCACCAGGCCGCATCCCCGTCCCACAACGGCCAACGTGGTGTCCCACAACGGCCAACACCCTGTACCAGAACGGCCAACACTCGGTACGACAACGGCCAACACGCGGGCTGAGGTTTCAAGCTCTCGGCGTGTTGGCCGTTCTGGGACGGTGTGTTGGCCGTTGTTGTACGGGGTGTTGGCCGTTGTGGGCGGGGTCACGGGGGGTGGGTGTCGCAGATTGGTGGGGTGGGGTGTCTTGGCTGGTATGGACATCTTGCGGCGTTGTGCGGTTCCGGTGTTGTGGCTGGCTTTGGTTGTGCAGGTTGGGTGGGTTTTGCTTAATGAGTTTGTTTTGGGTCGGTCGCCGGGGCTGGGGTGGCTGGGGGTTGTCGCTTTGGTGAGTATGGGGGCTTTGGGGGTGGTTCGGCGGGGGGCTGCTGTCGAGTGGGTGGAGTTGGTGGCTCGGATCGTGGTTGCGGCGCAGTTTTTGAATGCGGTTGCGGATCGGTTTGGGGTTTGGGGGCCGCCGGGGACTGGTGGGGTGGCTTGGGGGAATTATGACAGTTTTGTTGGGTTTACTCGGCAGATTTCTTTGTTTTTGCCGGAGTGGACTGCGCCTGTTTTGGCGCATGCGGCCACGGTGGGGGAATTGGTGTTGGGGGTTGGGTTGTTGGTGGGGGTTTGGGTTCGGTGGGTGGCATTGGGGGCGGGGGTCTTGTTGGTTTCGTTTGGGGTTTCTATGAGTATTAGTTTGCCGCCTGAGCAGCAGTTCTCTTACAGCGTGTTCTTGTTGGCTTCGGGGATGTTTGTGGTGGCTTCGGGGGTCAGGCGGGGAAGTCGTAGTGGACTTGGGTGAGGGTTTCGGAGCGGGACCAGAGGGTGTGGCCGACTTCCTGTCCGGTGGTTTCCGGGGGGAGGGGGACCTGGCCGGGGGTGCCGCGGAGTTCTCGGCGGCCGGTGGGGGCGAAGAACTGGCCGGGGCGTACTTCGGGGCTGGTGGCCGCGTAGAGGGAGGGGAGGGCTGCTTCGGCTGGGGACTGGCCGAGCAGGGGTTCGAGTAGGGCGTTGGCGAGGGCTTGGATCAGGCGGGGGGTGTGGCGTTGCAGGCCGGTCATGCTGGTGCCGGGGTGGACTGAGACCGAGGTCAGGGGGGTTTTGGTGGCTCGGCGGGCTAGTTCGTTGGCGAAGACGACGTTGGCGTATTTGCTTTTCGTGTAGGCCGCCATGGGGCGGTAGGTCTGTTCGCTGTTCGGGTCGGTGAGGGTGGTGCCGGGGGTGCGGGCCACGGCGGCGCTCACCGTCACCACCCTGGGCTTGGGGGCGGCCAGCAGCAGGGGGAGTAGGCGGCCGGTCAGGGCGAAGTGGCCTAGGTGGTTGGTGCCGAAGGTCAGCTCGAAGCCGTCGTGGGTGCGGCGGCGGTCGGGTACGGCCATCACGCCGGCGTTGTTGATCAGGAGGTCGAGGGGGCGGCCTTGGGTGAGCAGGTCTGCGGCGGCGTCCTTGATCGAGGCCAGGTTGGCCAGGTCCAGGGGGAGTAGTTGGAGTTTGGCGTTGGGGGTGGTGGTGCGGATGTCTGCGGCGGCGGTGGTGAGTTTGGTGTGGTCGCGGCCCGCGAGGATGACGGTGGCGCCCGCGGTGGCCAGGGCTCGGGCGGTTTCCAGGCCGATGCCGCTGTTGGCGCCGGTCACCAGGGCTCGGCGGCCGTGTTGGGTGGGGACGGGCCAGGTGGTGGGGTTCTTCTTGGGCATGAGGGCTCCGGGTAGGTAACTGAATGGTTGTTCACTTGGTGAGGATGACGGTAGGAGGGGCTTGTCGGCGTTGTCAAGTGAACGTTCATTTAGTAACTTGGCGGGCATGGCGCCACGGGATCCGGTTGCGAAGCGACGGCAGTTGATCGAGGCGGGGCTGGCCGAGTTCGCCGAGTACGGCATCGCGGGGGCGCGGGTGGACCGGATCGCGGCGCGGGCCGGGTGCAGTGCGGGGCTGGTCTACACGCACTTCGGCAGCAAGGAGGAGCTGTTCCAGGCGGTGTACGGGTTCATCGTGGCGCAGGTGGTCGAGGGGGCGCCGATCACCGCTGAGGACCTGCCGGGGTACGCGGGCGCGCTTTTCGAGGCGCAGCAGGACAATCCGGCGATCATGCGACTGGTCGCCTGGCATCGGCTGGAGGCCACCGAGGGCGAGATGCTGGATGTGGTGCTCAAGGCCAATGGGGACAAGGCCGAGCGGATCCGTGAAGCGCAGCTGGCGGGGCGGATCACTGACCGGTACACGCCGGGGGAGTTGCTGTTGCTGGTGACCGGGGTGGCCTCGCTGTGGTCCAACTCGACCGACGCGGAGCTGCGACAGCTCGGGCCCGCCACCAGGGACGGGCAGCGGGCCTTGGTGGAGAAGGTGATCAGGGACCTGGTCGAGCCGAGGTGATGGGGGCGGCGGCGGGCCGCCCCCATCGGCTCAGTACATCGTGCGGCGGCTGACCTTCTCGGTGAACCAGGCGAACCGGGAGCCGAGCAGGGCCTGTAGCGCGTTGAGCGCGTGCGCGTCCGGGCCGATCAGGATGCGGGCCTGGTCGCGCTGGATGCCGCGGATGATGGTCTTGGCCGCGACGCGGGCGCTGGTGCCGGCGATCCGGTCGAAGGAGGTGCTCATCGCCTTGCCCGCCTCCGGGCTCTGGTGCCGGGCGTTGTTCACGATGTTGGTCTTGATCCCGCCGGGGTGCACGCAGCTCACGCCGACCGGGTGGCCGTCGATGCGCAGTTCCTGGCGCAGCGACTCGGTGAAGCCGCGCACCGCGTACTTCGCCGCGTGGTAAGCCGTCTGCCTTGGCACGGTGAACAGACCGAACAGGCTGGAGATGTTGACCAGGTAGCCGTCCCCGGAGTCGATCAGGTGCGGCAGGAAAGCCTTGGTGCCGTTGAGCACGCCACCGAAGTCGATGTTCATCACCCAGTCGAAGTCGGCGATGTCGGTCTCGGTGAAGCTGGACGTGGCCGTGACGCCGGCGTTGTTGATGACCAGTTCGACCCGGCCGAACTCGGCCACCACCTCATCCGCGTGCGCCAGCACCGCGGCCCGGTCGGCCACGTCCAGGTGGTAGCCCTGGGTCTTCGCGCCGATCCTGGTGCACTGGCGGACCGTCTCGCCGAGGCCGTAATCGTCCACATCGGACAGTGCGAGCAGGCTGCCCCGGCTGGCCAGGTCCAGGGCCAGTGCCCGGCCGATGCCCGAACCGGCGCCGGTGATCACCGCCACCCGGCCGCGGAACTCGCGCATGTCAGCGCACCGCCTTGTCGGCCTTGGGCAACGCGGTCGCGTCGGTGGTGGCGCGCAACCGGATCGAGTAGGCGTGCGCGTCGAACTTGCGGGTGATCTGCCGGTAGGTCCAGGTGAAGGTCGGCCACAGGGTGGTGTTGCGGCCCTTCGGGTCCAGGTACCAGCTCTCGCAGCCGCCGGTCAGCCAGACCGTGCCCTTCATCTGCTTCTGCACCCGCTCGTTGAACTTGTGCACCCGGTCCACCCGGGGGTCGATGTCCACGACCTCCTCGCGCCCCAGCACCTTCAGCGCGTCCATCACGTAGTTGACCTGCGACTCGATCATGAACACGATCGAGTTGTGGCCGAGGCCGGTGTTCGGGCCGACGAGCATGAACAGGTTGGGGAACCCGGCGATCGTGGTGCCCTTGTACGCCTCCATACCCTCCTTCCACGCCTCGCCGAGCCGCACGCCGCCCTTGCCGTAGACCTTCTCCATCGCGGGCGGGTCGGTGGCGTGGAAGCCGGTGCCGTAGATGATGGTGTCCACCGGGCGCTCGGTGCCGTCCGCGGTGACCACGGAGTTGGCCCGCACCTCGGTGATCCGGTCCGTCACGACGTCCACATTGGACTGTGCGAGAGCGGGGTAGTAGTCGTTGGAGATCAGGATCCGCTTGCAGCCCATGGCGAAGGTGGGCAGCAGCTTCTTCCGCAGCTCCCTGTCCTTCACCGCGCGGAACAGGTTCTTCTTCGCGAACCGCTCACCCATCCGCAGCATCTTGGGCTGCCGGGTGAAGCCGATCACGTAGGTCTCCCGGCCCCAGTAGATCGCCGCGCGCACCAGGCGCTGCAACGGCGGGAAGGCGCGGAACAGGGTGCGCTCGATCGCGGTGATCGGCCGGTCCCGGCGCGGCATCACCCAGGGCGCGGTGCGCTGGAACAGGTGCAGCTCGGCCACCTTCGGCTGGATCTGCGGCACGAACTGGATCGCCGAGGCGCCGGTGCCGATCACCGCCACCCGCTTGCCCGCGAAGTCGTGCTCGTGGTCCCAGCGCGCGGAGTGGAAGGCGTTGCCCTGGAAGGTGTCCAGGCCCTTGATGTCGGGCAGCTGCGGCTCGCACAGCGGGCCCATGCCGGAGACCAGTACCTTGGCCGCGAACACGCCCTGGGTGGTGCGCACGATCCACCGGCCGCGCTGCTCGTCCCAGTCCGCCCGCTCCACGTCGTGGCCGAACCGGATGTGCGGGTACACGCCCTGGTCCCGCGCGGTGCGGCGCAGGTAGCGCCAGATCTCCGGCTGCGGGGAGAACGAGCGCGTCCAGTCCGGGTTGGGCGCGAAGGAGAAGGAGTACAGGTGCGAGGGCACGTCGCAGGCCGCACCAGGGTAGGTGTTGTCCCGCCAGGTGCCGCCGACCTCCTGCGCGCGCTCGAGCAGGACGAAGTCGGTGATGCCGCGCTGTTTCATCCGGATGGCCATGGCGAGGCCGGCGAATCCGGTGCCGATGACGGCTACGTGCACCTCGTGCATGGGTCCGCCTCCTTATTGAGTGCTATTCAATAAGCTACTGGTGTTGTTGAACCGAAGTCAATAAGCTGGACGGCGTGGCCCAGCGCACTCGTCTCAGCCCCGACCTCCGGCGGGCTCAGCTGCTCAAACTCGGTGTGGAGCTGCTCAGCACGCGCACCCTGGACGAGCTGTCCATCGACGATCTGGCCGCCGAGGCGGGCATCTCCACCGGCCTGCTGTTCCACTACTTCGGCTCCAAGCGCGAGTTCCACCTGGCCGTGGCCAGGGCCGCGGCCACCCAGTTGCTGGACTTCCTGGCCCCCGACCCGGCACTGCCGCCGGTGCCGCGGATGCGGCAGAGCCTGATCGGCTTCGTGGACTACGTGACGCAGAACCGGGACGCCTACACCTCGCTGGTGCGCGGCGCGGCCACCGGCGATGAGGCCATGCGCGCGCTGTTCGAGCAGACCAGGACCGCGATCGCGGAGATCGTCCTGCACAACGTGGACGACCTGGGCATCGAGCCGACCCCGAAGCTGGCGATGACCGTGCGCGGCTGGGTCGCCTTCGCCGAGGAGGTCACCATCACCTGGCTGCGGCAGGAGGAGGTCGACCGGGACGGGCTGCTGGAGCTGCTGGAGCGCGGCTTCTTCCAGCTCGCCATGGTCGCGGTCGGCGTCGACGCGGTCGCGCCGTACCTGCCTGATCTGTCCTGATTCAGCCGGATCCGGGCAACCGGACCGCTCATCCGGTCGGATGAGTCGCGGTGCTACCGTCAATGCCGTGCGCAGCCGGTACCTGAGCCCTGGATGGCTGGCCGGGCATGTCCTGGTGCTGCTGGTCGCGCTCGTGTGCGGCTGGCTCGGCTGGTGGCAGCTCGAACGGGCGCTCTCCACCACCGGCAGCGGCCTGAACCTGGGTTACGCGTTGCAGTGGCCGCTGTTCGGCATCTTCGGCATCGTCGGCTGGATCCGGTTCCTGCGCATGGAGTCCACCCGCGCGGACGAGGACCAGGACGAGAGCGCCGAGGCGCCCGAACCCGAGGTGCCCGAGCAGCCCGCCGAGCCGGTGGCGGAGAAGTGGCTGCCAGGACGGCCCCGGCCGGCGGCCCAGGACGCGGACATCGACCCCGAGCTGGCGGAGTACAACCGCTACCTCAAGCAGAAGGCGGAACAGTGGCAACAAAGGTGAAGCCCGGAACCCTGTCCCGGTTCCGGATCATGGCCTACATCGTCGGCGTCGGCCTGCTCGCGCTGGTGCTGGTGGCCATGCCGTTGAAGTACCTCGCGGACATGCCGCTGCTGGTCGCCTTCATCGGCCCCATCCACGGCTTCCTCTACGCCGTCTACCTGGTGCTGGCCTTCGATCTGGCGCTCAAGGCCAAGTGGTCGATCGGCGGCACCCTGCTGGTGCTGCTGGCCGGGACGGTGCCGTTCCTGTCCTTCGTGGCCGAGCGCTGGGTGACCCGCAAGGTCCAGGCGGGCGAGAAGATCTAGCCGGGCCCCGGTCTAGTCGGCGGAGCGCTGGCGGACCAGCACCTCGACCCCGTCCAGCACTCTGGCCAGCCCGAACTCGAAGGCGTGCGCCGGGTCGACCGCGCCGCCGTGCTGCATCCCGGCGGCCTGGCCGACCCGGCTGGCCACCGGGTAGCGCGCCGGGTCCAGGACCTTGCTCAGCAGCGGGGCGTGCGCCTGCCACCACTGCTCGTCGGTGACGCCGCTGCTCTGGTTGGCCACCGCGATCTCGGCGGCGTTGCGCACCGCGCTGTGCACGTAGTCCAGCACCAGCCACAGCACCGAGTCCATCTCGACGTCGCTGAGGCCGATGCCGTCGATGGCGCTGAGTTCGTGGTCGTACTTGGCAGTGACGTTCGGGCCCAGCACCGGGCGGCTCATCAGCACGTGCGGCAGCCAGGCGTGCCGCTGGTAGAGCGCCTGGTTCTGCCGGGCCAGGTGTTCCAGCCGGTCCCGCCAGCCGCCCTCGGGGTGCTCGCGGGGGAGTTCGCCGAAGACGGTGTCCAGCATGACGTCGATCAGCTCGCCCTTGCCTGGCACGTAGGTGTAGAGCGACATGGTGCCCACGCCCAGTTCCTCGGCCACCCGGCGCATGGACAGCGCGCCGAGGCCCTCGGTGTCGGCCAGGTCGATCGCGGTGCGCACGATCCGGTCCACGTTCAGCTCGGGCTTGCCCTTGCGGCTGGCCCGTTCGCTGGTGCGCCACAACAGGGCCAGGCTGCGCGCCGGGTCCCCGTGGCCGCTGTACTCGATGTTCGCCATGGCCGGATCAGCCTAAAGGGGTGTGGTTGAGGCTGGCCGGTCCGGGTATTCGGCTGGGCGTACCCACCACGAGGAGGACCCCATGGCCCGCGACGCGGTTTCGCTCATCAAGGCCGATCATCGCCTCATGGAGCGGTTGTTCGAGCAGCTCAAGCAAGCCAAGCCGGCGGAGCGGGCGCAGCGCCTCGACGAGATCGAGGTGCGCCTGGCCGCGCACAGCCGGGCCGAGGAGATCCACGTCTACCCGGTGCTGATGGTCGCCGACCCCGGTGAGCAGGCGCAGGTGCGGCACGGCACCGAGGAGCACCTGGAGGCGGCCGAGCTGCTGGCCAAGGCCAAGGCGGGCAAGCCGAATTTCACCGTGGCCTTCCGGAAGTTCGTCGACGCGATCGACCACCACGTCAAGGAGGAGGAGACCGAGCTGCTCCCCGCCCTGCGCGCGGCGGTGGACCGGGAGGAGCTGACGCGCCTCGGCGAGCTGTTCGACCACGCGCGGCAGACCTACCTGACCGCAGCCGGGATCGCCCCGGACGTGCCGGCACAGGTCACCAAGGAAGAGCTGTACCAGCAGGCCAAGGCCGCCGACATCCCCGGGCGGTCGAACATGTCCAAAGACCAGCTCGCCAGGGCGGTGCGCAGGACCTGACCCGGCGAGTTCCGGAGGCGCGGGCCGCGTCCACCGCTCAGATCGGCGCGGCCAGCGCCTCTTCCAGGGTCTCCCGCAGGTCGAACAGGGTGCTCAGACCGGTGGTGGCCAGCGGCCGGAACACGGTGCGGTTGCCCGCGACCAGGCGCAGCGCGGTGCCCTTGCCCTGCGCCGCCTCGCGCGCCTCGACCAGCGCGGCCAGGCCGCTGGAGCCGAGGAAGGAGACCCCGCTCAGGTCGATCACCAGCAGCGGGCGGCTGATCGCGAGCTGTTCCTCGATGCCGGACTTGAGCAGCGGGGTGGTCAGCAGGTCGACCTCGCCGCCGACCTTGAGCACCCCGGCTGACTCGGTGGAGGCCGCCGAGTCAAGATCGATCAGCGCCGCCGCGCGGGCCTGGTCCTCTGACTGCTCGCCGGCCGTCGACACTGCGTCCTCCACTGAAGCTTCCCGAAGTGAACAGGCGTTTCACTTTTACCGTAGGCAGCTACGGGGTAAGGCACAACATAGCCGGGGTTGGTGACACCGGTGTGGTCGGTGGGCCAACGCTCAGGAGGGCCGGGACGGTGGCTGGTGAGCGCGGTGGGGGAGAGGACCTGCTCGGGACGCGGCCGGACCTGACCAGGGTCCTGCAGGAACGCCTGCTGCCGACCGCGCTGCCGGTGCTGCCGGGGGCCAGGCTGGCCGCCCGCTACGCCACCGCCGGATCGGCGCGCAGCGCGGGCGGGGACTGGTACGACGCGATCAGCCTCGGCGACGGCAGGCTGGCGTTCAGCGTCGGTGACGTGGTGGGCAGCGGACCGGCGGCGGCCGCGGTGATGGGCCAGCTGCGCAGCGCGCTCTCGGCCTACCTGCTGGCCGGGATGGAACTGGCCGAGGTGATCACCCGGCTGGGCGAGTTCGCCCGCCGGATCCCCGGCGCGGCCGGGGCCACCGCCTGCATCGCGGTGCTCGACCCTGCCCTGGGCGAACTGAGCTACACCAGCGCCGCGCACCCGCCGATCGTGCGGGCCCGCCCTGGTGGCCGGGCCGTGTTCCTGCCAAGGGCCGACGGCAACCCGCTCGGGCTCGGCGACGGCGACTTCGCGCTGCGCCGGGCCCCGGTCGAACCCGGTGACCTGCTCCTGCTCTACTCCGACGGCGCGGTGGACCGCACCGGCAGGCCCCCGCATCGCGGCGCGGCCGGGTTGCTGGCCCGCATCGCGGAGATCGCCGCCGACCACGAGGCCACCGTGGACGCCTGCTGCGACCGGCTGCTGGCCGGGCTGCTGCCCGAGGGCCCACCGGCCGACGACATCGCGTTGCTGCTGCTGCGGGTGCGCTCACCGCACGCCCCGCTGGACCGGACCGTGCCAGGGCGTTCCGACCAGCTCGGCGTGCTGCGCCGGGAGCTGCGGGACTGGCTGGCCGAGCGGGAGATCGACGGCGAGGACGCGCTGGCGGTGCAGATCGCGGTCGGCGAGGCCACCGCGAACGCGGTCGAACACGCCTATCCCGGCGCCGATCCGGGCCCGGTCACGCTGACCGCCGAACTCGACCCGGCAGGCACGCTGCTGCTCGCCGTCACCGACGCCGGGAGCTGGCGGGTGCCGGATGAGGACCCGCACGGGCGGGGCAGGGGACTGCTGCTGATGCAGGCCGCGATGGACTCGGTGCGGGTGCGGCACACCGAGGCCGGCACCACGGTGGAACTGCGCCGCAGACTGGGCGCCGGGCCCGGCCGGGAGGTCGAACCCGGGCTGGACGAGCTGGCCGTGGTGATCGAGACCGGTCCTGGCGGCCCGCTGGTGCGGCTGCGCGGCGTGGTCGACTCCACCACCGTCGACCTGCTGCAACCCGTGCTGCGCCGGACCGGCCGGGGCGGCGCGCTGGCGCTGACCGTGGACCTGGCCGAGGTCGGTTACCTGGCCAGCGCCGGGGTCCGGATGTTCTTCGAGCTGGCCGCCGAGGCCGCCGCGGCTGGTGGACGGCTGGTGCTGTGCGCCCCGCCGGGAACCTCGGCGGGCTATGTCGCCCGGCTCACCGGCCTGGACGCCTACGCCGAGGTGAGGACACGCTGACCGCGACACCGCCCGGCGAGGCCGCGGCCTGCGTGCCCACTCCCCGCACCGGCTCAGTCGGTGCCGAAGGTCTGGTCCCCGGGGGTCTGGCTGCTGCGGAAGTCGGTGATGGCCGTCTTGGCCGCGAACACCGCCGCGACGGCCTGCCCGACGGCGACCGCGCCCTTCACGCTGACCAGGTTCTTCTCCTTGGTCAGCCGGACCAGCAGCCGGACCGTGTTGATCGCCGACACCGCGGCGAAGGCCAGCTTCAGCACACCCTGGAGCAGTTCCAGCTTGTCCACAGTGGACTTGGCCTTGTTTTCCATCCGGCTCCTCCTATGACGACGGCTACAGAAAGCTCGGGTACCCCCATGGCCGGCCCGCACTCCGCTCCGGCACTCGCGTCACCCGCTGCGTATTCTCCGGGGGACGAGGGAGGCAGGCCGGAGGTGGGTGACCCACAGGGCGACGGACGGCTCTCGATCGTGCTGGTCGAGGACGATCGCGGGGACGCGTTCCTGGTCGAGGAGCTGATCGCCGAGGCAGGGCTGAGCGTTGACCTGCACTGGGCGCGCAGCGTCGCGGACGCCCGCCCGTACCTGCGGCCGGGCGTGCACTGCGTGCTGCTGGACCTCAACCTGCCCGACGCCGACGGCCTGCAGGCCCTGCACACCGTGCTGGAACGGGTGCCGGGCGCGGCCATCCTGGTGCTCACCGGGCACAGCGACGAGCAGCGTGGCGTCCGAGCGGTGGCAGCAGGCGCGCAGGACTACCTGGTCAAGGGGCAGGTCGACGGCGGGCTGCTGGCCAAGGCGATCCGGTTCTCGGTGGAGCGCAAGCGGGTCGAGGAGGGCCTGCGCAAACTGCGCGAGGCCGAGCTGCTCGCGCAGGAGAACTCCCGGCTGGAACGCGGTCTGCTGCCCACCCCGCTGCTGTCGGACCCGCGGATCGGCCACCGCACCCGGTACCGGCCCGGCCGCAGCCAGACCCTGGTCGGCGGCGATTTCTACGACCTGGTCGAGGCCGACGACGGCACCCTGTTCGTGCTCATCGGCGATGTCTCCGGGCACGGGCCGGACGAGGCCGCGCTCGGCGTGTGCCTGCGTGCGGGCTGGCGGACCCTGGTGCTGGCCGAGACCCCGCCGGAGCGGATGCTGCCCGCGCTCAACCGCAAGATCATCCGGCATCCGTACCCGCGGATGGTGTTCGCCACCGTGTGCATGCTGATCATCTCGCCGGACCGGCGGATCGCGCACCAGTACCTGGCCGGGCACCCGCCGCCGATCGCGCTGGCCGGTCCGGACACCCGGCAGCTCCCGGAACGGCCGAGCGGGCCCGCGCTGGGCATCTTCGAGCGGAGCGAGTGGCCCGCGCTGCGGCTGGACCTGCCGCCGGAGTGGACGCTGCTGCTCTACACCGACGGGCTGTTCGAGGGCCGGACCGGGCGGGGCAGGGAACGGCTCGGCGAGGACGGTCTGGTCCGGCTGCTGCGGGCGCGTCCGCAACCCGGCCCCGATCCCGCGCGCTGGCTGGACGAGGTGATCAACGAGGTGCAGCAGCTCAACGGCGGCCCGCTCACCGACGACGTGGCCATGCTGCAACTGTCCTTCCACCCCTCAGCCGGATGAACGCGGCCGAGGTCACCGCACTGTCCACTGTGGATGAACGGCGGCGGTGGTCGCTGCGGCGGCGGCTCGCGGTGTCCTTCGGGGTGCTGGGCGCGTTGCTGGCCATCGGCGTGCTGGCCGGGGTGCTGGCCGCCTCCCGGCTCTTCGCCGCCAGCACCGAGGTGGTCGACGACGTGTCCCCGGCCCGGATCCGCTCGGCCATGCTGGGCCAGACCTACGGCGCCCAGCAGTTGGCCGTGCGTGACTACGTGCTCAGCGGCACCGAGAACCGGCTGGAGCGCTACCAGGCCGAGCGCAACCAGGAGTTCAGCACGCTGACCCGGCTGCGCGAACTGCTCGACGGCCGGACCGAACTGCTGTCCAAAGTGGACACGGTGGAGGCGGCGGCCCGGCGCTGGCAACGGGAACTGGCCGAACCGGCCATCGCCCAGGTCCGGCAGAACGGCGCCAGCGGGGCGCTGCTGGGCGGCCTGGACTACACCGAGCCGCGCTTCGTGGCCCTGCAGGAATCGCTGACCAAGCTGGACAGCGCGGTCGGCGCGCAGCGGCTGGCCAGCAAGGCCGCGATGGAGCGCGCGCTGTGGGTGCTCACCGGCCTCGGCATCGGGTTCGTGGCCTTCGCGCTGGTGTGCGCGGTGGTGCTGTGGTTCGCGTTGCGGCGCTGGGTGACCGGGCCGCTGCACATCCTGGGCGAGGAGACCACCAGGGTGGCCCAGGGCGATCTGGCCCGGCAAGTCGGCAGTGACGGGCCGCAGGAGATCGCCGCGCTGGCCGCGGACATCGAGGCCATGCGGGTGCAGATGTTCACCGCGCTGATGACCGCGGTGCGGGTGCAGGAGACGTTGCGCGAACAGGCCCAGCAGCTGGCCGAGTCCGCCGAGGAGCTGCGCCGCTCCAACGCCGAACTCGAGCAGTTCGCCTACGTCGCCTCGCACGACCTGCAGGAGCCGCTGCGCAAGGTGGCCAGCTTCTGCCAGCTGCTGCAACGCCGTTACGGCGGGCAGCTGGACGCGCGCGCGGACCAGTACATCGAGTTCGCGGTGGACGGCGCCAAGCGGATGCAACAGCTCATCAACGACATGCTGGCCTTCTCCAGGGTCGGCCGCGCCATCGGCGAGTTCACCCCGGTCGAACTGACCCAGGCCCTGGAACGGGCCCGCACCAGCCTGACCGCCGCCCGCGAGGAGACCGGCGCGGTGATCGAGTCCGACCCGCTGCCCAGGGTGCTCGGCAACCTCACCCTGCTCGCCCAGGTGCTGCAGAACCTGCTCGGCAACGCGATCAAGTTCCGCGGCCAGGACACCCCGCTGATCCGGATCAGCGTCGAGCGGCACGGCGCCGAATGGCTGTTCCGCTGCGCCGACAACGGGATCGGCATCGAACCGCAGTACGCGGAGAAGATCTTCGTGATGTTCCAGCGGTTGCACGCCAAGGCCGACTACACCGGCACCGGCATCGGCCTGGCGCTCTGCCGCAAGATCATCGAACACCACGGCGGCCGGATCTGGCTGGACACCGAGGTCCGCGCAGGCACTACGGTCTGTTGGACCCTGCCCGCGCTCGCCGAGGAGTCCGCGTGATCGATCCGTCCATCACCCGCCCCATCGAGGTCCTGCTGGTCGAGGACGATCCCGGTGATGTGCTGATGACCACCGAGGCATTCGAGGAGAACAAGGTCGGCAACCGGCTGCACGTGGTCAGCGACGGCGTGGCCGCGATGTCCTTCCTGCGCCGCGAGGGCCAGTACGCCGACGCCCCGCGCCCTGACCTGGTGCTGCTGGACCTCAACCTGCCCAAGATGGACGGCAGGGAGGTGCTCTCGGAGATCAAGAACGATCCGGCGCTGCGCCGGATCCCGGTGGTGATCCTGACGACCTCGGAGGCCGAGGAGGACGTGCTGCGCAGTTACCAGCTGCACGCCAACGCCTATGTCACCAAGCCGGTGGATTTCGAGCAGTTCGTGAAGGTGGTGCGGCAGGTGGACGACTTCTTCCTCACCGTGGTCCGGCTGCCCCGCAGCGACTGAGGTTCACAGCGCGAGCACCCGGCGCAGCCCGGCGTCCACATCGCGCATCAGTCGGAGCGGCAGCATGCCGACCTGCTCGGACAGGTCCTCCTTGTTGAGGGTGACCAGCGAGGTCACGTTGATCACGGAGTTCTTGGGCAGCCCGGTCGCGGTCCTGGGCAGGTAGACGTTGCCGGGGAAGAGGGCCAGTTTGGTGTTCGAGCTGACGGCCGCGACCAGCACGGTGCCCAGCCTGCTCACGTTGTAGGGGGCGGACTGCACGACGAGCACCGGGCGCAGCTTGGCCGGGCGGGAACCCTCGGCCTCGCCGAGATCGGCCCAGTGGATGCCGCCGCGTTCGATCACCACTCGTCAGCCATCCCGGCCAGGTGGCGGCGACCCGCGGCGACCGCGGCGGTGGTGGTCGTGTCCGGGCCCTCGACGTAGGCCAGGGCGGCATTGATCTGATTTGTCAGTGATTCTTCGTCGATATGTTCAAGATAGAATCGCGCGGCCCGCGTGAAGAACTCCGAGCGGGTGACTCCCAGTCGGTCCGCATACACCTCTACCTGGAGAAACGTCTCCCTTGGCACGGAGATCGCAGTTTTGGTACTCAGCGTCGTCATGGCCCGAGTATAACCCAGTTATACCGGCCGTGGCACCCCCGCCCGAAGTGCGGCGGGGGTGCCACGGATCAGCCGGTCACCGGGCGAACTGGAACCAGTTCACGTTCACGAAGTTCGCCCCGCCGCCACCGGCGGCCACCAGGTACAGCCGCTGCACCCCGGTGGCGTTGCCGCTGACGTTGGCCACCCGGCTCTGCCAGGTCTGCCAGCCGCCCGTGCTCGCCCCCGACACGGTGGCGACCACCGGACCGGTCGGCGAGCCGAGCCGATACTCCAGCGTCCCGGTGCCGGTCGCGCCGGAGGCCACCCTGGTGGTCACCGTGCGCGGGGCGGTGGCGCCGAAGTCGACGTCGGCGTAGGCGAGGTAGTCGCCAGCGGCCAGCCAGCCCACGTTCTGCCCGCAGCCGGAGTCGGTGCAGCGCTGCACATCGGTGCCGCGCTGCTCGTCGTAGTAGCTGGCGCCGATCAGGCTGTACGGGCTCTGGGTGGCCGGGAACCGGTCCCCGAAGCCGTAGCCGAACAGCGGGGTCTTGCCGTCGCCCACGTTGACCGGCTGCTGGGCGGCGCTGGCCATCCAGCTCACCGGCAGGGTCGCGGTGGGCTTGTGGTCGCCGAAGAGCACGTCGGCCACGCCGTTGCCCTCGGTGCCGGGCAGCCAGGCGGCCACCAGCGCGGTCCAGTCCGGCAGCTGCGGGGCGATGTCCAGTGGGCGGCCGGAGACCAGCACGGTGATCACCGGGATGCCTGCCGCCTTCAGCCGGTTCAGCGTGGCCAGGTCCTCCGCGTCCAGGCCGAGGCCGCCGGGGCGGTCGCCGTTGAACTCCGCGTACGGGGTTTCGCCGACCACCGCGATGGCGGCCTGGTAACTGCCGTCCACGCCGTTGCCGCCGCGCTCGTAGGTCACCGTGGTCTGCGGCGAGACCGCCGCCCGGATCCCTTGCAGCACAGTGGTTCCCGGCGTGATGTCACCACTGCTGCCCTGCCAGCTGATCGACCAGCCGCCGCTCTGGTTGCCGATGTCGTTGGCGTTCTTGCCGGCCACGAAGACCTTGCTCGCGGTCTTGGGCAGCGGCAGCACGCCGTTGGCGTTCTTCAGCAGCACCTGGGACTTGCGCACCGCCTCGCGGGCCAGCGCGCGGTGTGCGGGGCTGCCGACGGTGCCGGTGAAGGAGCGGTCGGTGAGCGGCTTCTCGAACAGGCCCAGCTCGAACTTCTTGGTCAGGATGCGCCGGTTGGCGTCGTCGATCCGGGACATCGGCACCCGGCCCGCCTGCACCTCCGCGCGCAGCAGGTCGATGAACTTCCGCCACTCCGCGGGCACCATCACCATGTCGATGCCCGCGTTGATCGACTGCCGCACCTCGGCCGCGGTGAAGCCGGGCTGGCCGTCGATCTGGTCGATCGCGTTGTAGTCGGAGACCACCAGGCCGGTGAAGCCCAGCTCGTTCTTGAGCAGGTCGGTGATCAGGTACTTGTGGCCGTGCAGCTTGGCGCCGTTCCAGCTGCTGTAGGTGATCATCACCGAGCCGACCTTGCGCGCGATGGCCTCGCGGAAGGGCGGCAGGTGCACCGAGCGCAGTTCGGCCTCGGAGATCTGGGTGTCGCCCTGGTCCTTGCCGCCGGTGGTGCCGCCGTCGCCGATCCAGTGCTTGGCGGTGGCCAGCACCGAACCGGGCTGGTTCAGCGCGCTGCCCTGCAGGCCGGTGATCATCGAGGTCATCGAGGTGGCGATCTCGGGGTGCTCGCCGAAGGACTCGTAGGTGCGGCCCCAGCGGTCGTTGCGGGCCACGCACAGGCAGGGCGCGAAGTCCCAGTCGATGCCGGTGCCCGCGACCTCCTTGGCGGTGGCCTCGCCGATCCGCTGCACCAGCGCCGGATCGCGGGTCGCGCCAAGGCCGATGTTGTGCGGGAAGATGGTCGCGCCGCGCACGTTGTTGTGCCCGTGCACCGCGTCCACCCCGTAGATCAGCGGGATGTTGAGCGGGGTGGCCAGCGAGGAGCGCTGGTAGTTGTCGTACATGTCGGCCCAGGCGGTGGCCGTGTTCGGGTTGGGCGCGGAACCGCCGCCGGAGAGCAGCGAGCCGAGCCGGTAGGTGGTCACGTCGGCCGCGCTGACCGAGGCGCGCTCGCCCTGGGTCATCTGGCCGATCTTCTCGTTCAGCGACATCCGGGGGAGCAGGTCGTTGACCCTGGCCGCCACCGGCTGGGCCGGGTCCTTGTAGATGGGGTCGGCCGCGGCGGCGGGACCCGCGGTGACCAGGGTCGAACTCAGCAGGGCGAGGGTGAGCGCGCCGGTGGTCAGTCTCGCGATCGACCGGCTTCCGTGAGCGCTCTCACGACGATGTGAAAGGGGCATGGCGGGGCCTTTCGGGAATTCGTTGCGACTCACAACAAGGCGGCACCCTGACCGTAACCGGTCAACCCCCGTTAGGTCTAGACCAATCAGGTCCCTACTTTCGGGCTGAACCGAGCAGTCTAGAAATACGGCCTGTTCGGCTTATCGACCCCATGTGGAAATGGAGCTACGCTTTTCTTCCATTTCCTTCGAGAGTGTTTCCGCAACAACCGCGAACGGTGAACTCTCTTTTCTAGCGTACCCCTGCACGCATGTCCACGGCTGTACGTGAGTGCAAACAGTGAATAGAGTCCGCCCTTACGTTCGCGCGAGCGTGCCTCACTTCCGTTCTGCACTAGAGCCAACCCTGCCCGGTGGTGCCAACAGGTGCCGTCCGGCAGCTCTGCGGGAGAGGAATTATTCGATGAGTGGAACACGGGACTGGCGGGGCAAGGCGGTGGCGGTAACGCTGCTGGCCGCTGCCACCACCGCCATGGCCGCCCTGCCTGCCGTCGCCGCGCCGGAGGCCGCCATCCGCAACGCGGGTGGTGAGGGCGCTGTGCCCAACAGCTTCATCGTCGTGCTGAAGGACAGCGCCGAGGTCAGGGCAACCTCGGTCGCCACGGTCGCGAGTGACCTCGCGAGCACCTATGGCGCAAAGGTCGGACGAACCTATGACACCGCCCTCCGTGGTTTCTCGGTGACCGCCGGGGAATCGCAGGCGCGGCGTCTGGCGGCTGACCCGAACGTCGCATTTGTCGAGCAGAACCGCACGGTGAGTATTTCCGGAACCCAGCCGAATCCGCCATCCTGGGGACTCGACCGAATCGACCAGCGGTCCCTCCCGCTGAATCAGTCGTATACGTATCCGGTTGACGGCGCCGGGGTGAGCGTCCACGTCATCGACACCGGTATCCGGGTGACGCACCAGGACTTCGGCGGCCGGGCGGTCTCCGGTTACGACTTCATCGACAACGACACCAACGCCGATGACTGCCAGGGGCACGGCACGCACGTCGCGGGCACCGTGGGTGGCACCGCGCACGGCGTGGCCAAGGCCGCCAAGCTGGTCGCGGTCCGCGTGCTGAACTGCCAGGGCTCTGGCACCTACGAGCAGGTCATCGCCGGTATCAACTGGGTGGCCAACAACGCGGTCAAGCCGGCCGCCGCCAACATGAGCCTGGGCGGCGGAGCCAGTGACGCCGTCGACGCCGCGGTCCGCGGCGGTATCGCCAAGGGCGTGACCTTCGCGCTCGCGGCTGGCAACGGCGACCCCTTCGGCCGCCCGCTGGACGCCTGCACGGTGTCCCCGGCGCGGACCCAGGAGGCCATCACCGTCGGCGCCACCGACATCAACGACAACAAGGCGACCTTCTCCAACTTCGGCACCTGCGTCGACATCTTCGCGCCAGGGGTGAACATCACCTCGGCGTGGAAGGACAACGACACCATCACCCGGACCATCTCCGGCACCTCGATGGCCGCCCCGCACGTCGCGGGTGCGGCGGCGCTGATCCTGCAGGCCAACCCGGCCTTCACCCCGCAGCAGGTGCGGGACGCCATGGTCAACGCGGCCACCCCGGACAAGGTGATCGGTCCTGGCACCGGCTCGCCGAACAAGCTGCTGTTCGTGGGTGAGGGCGGCACCGTGCCGCCGCCCACCTGCACCGTCACCAACGACACCGACATCCCGGTGCCGGACCTGGCCACCGTGGAGAGCCCGGTGACCGTGGCCAACTGCGCGGGCAACGCGGGCAACGTGACCGTGGACGTCAACATCAAGCACACCTGGCGTGGTGACCTGGTGGTCGACCTGCTGGCTCCGGACGGCACCCCGTACCGGCTGAAGAACTCCAGCGGTTCGGACAGCGCGGACGACGTGGTGGGCTCCTTCACCGCGAACGCCGCGGGCAAGGCCAAGAACGGCGTGTGGAAGCTGCGGGTGCAGGACGTGGCCCGTGCCGACACCGGCACCATCCTGACCTGGACCATCAAGCTCTGACGAACCCCCGGGGTGGCGGCGTGTTGGGTGAATCTCAACCGCCGCCACACCGGCGTCAGCCGGGTTAGCTTCACCGGGTGCCCACCGTTGTCGCTGGTTTCGTGCCGATCTGGGCACTGACCGGGGTGGGTTACCTGGTGCGCCGGACGAACCTGTTCGGCCTGGCCGCCGAACGCGCGCTGACCAGGGTGGTCTTCTACCTGGCGATGCCCGCGGTGCTGTTCACCACGCTGAGCCGGGTCTCGCTCAAGGGCCTGGCCAGCACCTCGATCCTGGCCTTCGCGGTGAGCACGGTCCTGGTCGGCGCGATCGGCCTGGCCGCCAGCCGCTGGCTGTTCCACCGCAGGCTGGCCGATCAGGCCATCGGCGGCATGTCCTCGGCCTATGTGAACGCGGCCAACCTGGGCATCCCGGTGGCCATCACCGTGCTCGGCGACCCGAGTTTCGTGGTGGCCGCGCTGATGTTCCAGCTGCTGGTCGTCATGCCGACGGTGCTCACCCTGATCGACACCGACCTCAACACCGGCGGCACCGGCCGCTTCCGCCGGGTCCTGCTGCTCCCGGTCCGCAACCCGGTGATCCTGGGCGCCGCGGGCGGTCTGGCCATGGCCGCCCTGGGCTGGCAGATCCCGCCCCTGCTCGCCCAGCCCCTGGACCTGCTGGGCGCCGCGGGCGTGCCACTCGCGCTGCTGGTGCTGGGCATGTCCCTGTTCGGCCGCGGCCAGTCAGCGGACCTGCCCCGCCGGAGCGAGGTGCTGCTGGTGGTGCTGCTCAAGATCGTGCTGCAGCCCCTGGTCTGCTTCCTGGTCGGCCACTTCGCCTTCGGCCTCACCGGCCCGCCGCTGCTGGCCGCGGTGCTCTTCGCCGCGCTGCCCACCGCGCAGAACGCCTTCGTCTTCGCCAGCCAGTACGAACTCCGGGCCGGCGCGCTGGCCCGGGACGCGATCCTGCTGACCACCCTGCTCTCGATGGCCAGCCTGACCCTGGTCGCCTACCTGCTCGCCTAGCCACACTCCCCGGACCACAACACGAACCGCCGATTCCGCGGCTGCTGCGCCCGTGCGCTGTCCGCGTGCGCCCGGATGAACCCGCGCAACCGGTCATCACCCACCGCGACCGGCTCCGGGTACACCACCCAGCTCACCGTCTCGTCGTACCCCGGCGTGGTCAACGACCCCTCGTACCGGTAGAAATCCCGCCCCGGCGGCAACAACGCGGCCAGGTCGAAGGCGAACGGCGGCACCTCCACCGGCACCCCCGGCTCCTCGGCGCCCAGATCGAGGAAGATCGCCACCGCGCACACCCGGAGATCCTGCTCGGCGCGCACGTGCACCGCGTGCAGCTCGGCGATGTGCGGCCCGGCCGGCACCCCGTCCAGCCAGTGCTCCACCGGCCGGTGGAAGTGCACGTTCACCATCCGGAACGCCCGCCCGTCCAGCAGCACGGTGTTGTCCGCCGCGGGCGCGAACCGGTACCCGTGCTCCTGCTTGCTGACCGAGAATGCCTGCTCGCCCTCGGCCCACTCCACCCGCACCCGGTCCCGCAGCCCCGGCGCGGACACCGCGCCCCCCAGGCTGATCGGCGACTGCTGATCTCCCATGAGGTGAAGCTACCGACGCCGGGGCCCGCCTCGCCCGCACAATCACCCGGTCGGGAGCGGCACCCGATAGGTCACGTGGGTCACCGCGGCGCTGCTCTCCACCAGCACCGGCTCCAGCTCCAGCCGCGGCCCCTGGTCGAACAGCGAGGTCCCCGCCCCCAGCAACACCGGCGCCACGTGCAACCGCAACTCCTCGACCAGCCCCGCGTGCATGGCCGCCCGGATCACCTGCGCCCCACCGGCCACCACCACATCCCGCCCACCGGCCGCGGCCCGCGCCCGATCCACCGCCCGCCGCACCCCGTCGGTGACGAACATGAACCGCGTGACGCCCTGGATGTGATCGCTCCGCTCGCGATTGGTGAGCACGAAACAAGGCCGCTGCCAGGCTCCGTCCCCACCCCACTTCCCGATCCCCACGTCGAAGAGCCGCCGCCCCAGCACGAACGCCCCGGTGTTGGCGAACATCCGCCCGGCGACCTCCAGGTCCGCGGCACTGGGTGGCGTGTCGCCGAACCCCAGCCAGTGGTGCAACCGCAGCCCGTGCAGGCCCATCGGCTGCGCCGCGCTCACCTCCGGCCCGGCGACGAACCCGTCCACCGACACGGTGATCTCCGCGATGACCCGTCCCACACCAACTCCCAGCCCCGCCGATTAGCGTGTCCGGTATGCCGGGCCAGACCCGGCGCACTGGGAGGAAACCCTATGGCCAGCCACACCCGCCCCATCTGCCGGACCTGCGGCACCCAATACGCGGCGCCCCGCCCGGACTGCCCCATCTGCACCGACGAACGTCAGTACGTCCCCAGCACCGGCCAGCAATGGACCACCTTCGAGGACCTGCGCGCAGACCCGGCCCTCTCGGCCCGCATCGAACCCGAAGGCCCCGGCCTCACCGGTATCGGCACCAACCCCCGCTTCGCCATCGGCCAACGAGCCCTGCTGGTGAACACCCCCAACGGCAACATCCTCTGGGACTGCACCGCCTACCTGACCGACGAGATCATCACCGAGATCAACGACCAGGGCGGCCTGCACGCCATCGCCATCAGCCACCCGCACTACTACACCACCATGGTCGAGTGGTCCCACACCTTCGACGCCCCCATCCACCTGCACGAGAACGACGCCCAGTGGATCGGCCGCCCAGACCCCGGCATCCACCTCTGGTCCGGCACCCACAAGACCCTCCTGGACGAGGTGACCCTCATCAACCTGGGCGTCCACTTCGCCGGCGGCACGGTCCTGCATCGCGGCCAAACCCTGCTGACCGGCGACATCGTCCAGGTGATCCCGGACCGGACCCACGTGGCCTTCATGTACAGCTACCCCAACCTGATCCCCGAACGCCCGGCCGTGGTCCGCCGCGCCGCGGAACTCCTCAAGCCCTTGTCGTTCAACACGATCTACGGCGCCTGGTGGGACTCGAAGATCGAAACCAACGCCCACGAAATCGTCCAACGCTCAGCAGCCCGCTACCTCGCCTACACCCAAGAACCCTGACCCACCCCACGAAACCCCTTGCCACACAAGGCTTCCACCCGCAACCCCCGTCCCACAACGGCCAACACGGCGTACCACAACGGCCAACACTCCGTACAAGAACGGCCAACACGCCGGGCGAAGTTCCGACCTCCGCGCGTGTTGGCCGTTGTCGTACCGAGTGTTGGCCGTTTTCGTACGGCATGTTGGCCGTTGTGGTACGGGGACGGTCTTGAGCCCGCCTACTTGGCATCTCCGTAACACCCGACGACCGCCGCGCTCAACGGAAATCGGACCGGTGTGTCCCCGAACAGCAACCGGGTAGCCCGCTCCGCCGCATCCCGGACCACCTCGACCACCGCCTCGGCCAGCTCGCTCGGGCAGTGCACGATCACCTCGTCGTGCTGGAAGAACACCAGCTCCGCCGGAGCGGGCAGGCTGGTCCGCAAGCAGGCCAGCAACGCCAGCGCCCACTCGGAAGCCGTTGCCTGCACCACGAAATTCCGGGTGAACCGCCCCCGGGCCCGAGCCTGCCGGGCCTGGCTGGTCTCGGTCTCCGCGTCCTCCACGATCCCCTGCCACTCACTCCCCGGCGGCGGACAGGTCCGCCCCAGATGCGACCGGACCAGCCCACCCAACTCCCCGGCCCGAGCCGCCCGCTCCACATACTCGATCGCCGCCGGATACCGCTTCCGCAACGCCGCCAGCAACTCCCCGGCCCCGCCCGAGGTCTGCCCGTACATCACCCCCAGCATCCCGATCTTCGCCCGATCCCGGTCCCCGCCAAAAGCCTCATCCGCCAGCGCCGAGTACAGATCCCCACTGGCCCCGGCCGCCGCCAACCGCTGATCCCCGGCCAGCGCGGCCAGCACCCGCGGCTCCAACTGACTCGCGTCGGCGACCACCAGCGACCACCCCGGATCGGCGACCACCGCCCGCCGCACCGTCTTCGGGATCTGCAACGCACCCCCGCCCCGGGTCGCCCACCGCCCGGAGACCACACCCCCCGCCACCCACTCCGCCCGGAACCGCCCACCCCGCACCCAGGCCGACAACCACGACCACCCGTGCGCGGTGTAGATCCGGTAAAGCTCCTTGTACTCCAACAACAACGGCACCCCCGGGTGATCAACCCCCTTGATCACCCAGGACCGCGTGGACGGCAACGAGAACCCCGCCTTGGCGAACGCCCGCAGCACCTCGGCAGGCGAATCCGGATGGAACCGCCGCCCGCCGAACGCCTCGATGATCTGCTCGGTCAGCTCCACCAGCCGGGGCGGCGTGGCCCCCAGCGGCGGCCGCGGCCCCAGCAACTCCGTCAGCAGCGCGTCGTGGATGTCCACCCGCCAGGGCACCCCCACATGCCCCAGCTCCACCGCAGCCAGCCCACCCGCCGACTCCGCCGCCACCAGCAACCGGAACCGTCCTGGCTGCGGCAGCTCCGCGATCCGGGCCTGCTGATCCCGGTGCACCGCGATCACCGCGTCGAGTGGATCCAGATCCACCAGATCGTTGCGCGCCGTCTCGAACAACACCGGGTGCTCATCCCGCGGCCGCACCGGCGGATCCGGCAGCACCGGCAACCCGGCCTGCCGCGCGTACGCCGCCGCCAGCCCCCTCGGCTCCCCCCACCGGCCCGCGTACCCCGACAGCAGCGACTCGGTCAGCTCCAGGTCATGGCACCGCTCCAGCCGCACCCCGGCCCGCAGCAGCTGCGGGTACAACTCGGCACTGCTCGCGAGCACCCAGCGCGGGTGATGGGCCTGTTCCAGCGCCGCCATGGTGCCCGCAAGGGCAGTGGTGGACGTGACCTCGCTCACGGGCTGCCCGTCCTCGGCCAGCTCGCGCAGTCTCGCCTCCCCGTTGGGGCTGGTCACCACCGCGATACGCATCACGAGCGATTCTGCGCGATGGCACCGACAATCCTGTGTGGACGAGCCATGGGTAGCGTGTCGGGCGCACCCATGCAGAGGGAGTTTCTGAGGAGGGAACATGAGTGCGGACGAACGACCTTTGATCGATCTGTCCCGGGATCCGAACCCGGGCAAGCCGGATCACGCGCTGCCGGAGGGGGCGCCGCGGCATCCGCTGATCGACCTGTCCCGCGACCCGAATCCGGGCATCGCGGACCACGCCCGGCCGGATGACGAGGACTGATCCGGAGCTGGCTCGCGTCGGCGGGGCCTACAACAGGCCCCGCCGGTACGCCTCCCCGACCGCGGCCGCGCGGTCCCGCACGTCCAGTTTCGCGTAGATGTGCAGCAGATGCGTCTTGATGCTGGCCTCGCTGATGAACAGCCTGCGCGCCGCCTCCCGGTTGGTGGCCCCGCCCGCGACCAGCGTCAACACCTCCAGCTCGCGCTTGCTCAGCGCCCCTCGGGCCGGCTTGCGCACCTGACCGATCAACCGCCCGGCCACCGTCGGCGCCAGCACCGACTCACCGCGGCTGGCCGCCCGCACCGCCTTGAGCAGCTCCTCCGGCGGGGCGTCCTTGAGCAGGTAGCCGGTGGCCCCGGCCTCGATCGCGGGCAGCACGTCCGAATCGGTGTCGAAGGTGGTCAGCACCAGCACCCGCAGCTCCGGGTGCTGCTCGCGCAGCCGCCGGATCGCCCGCACCCCGTCCAGCTCCGGCATCCGCAGGTCCATCAGCACCACGTCCGCGGCCACCCGCGCGGCCAGCTCGACCGCCTCCAGGCCGTTGGCCGCCTCGCCGACCACCTCGATGTCCGGTTCCGCGCCGAAGGCCACGGCCAGCCCGTTCCGCACGATCGGGTGGTCGTCCACGATCAGCAACCTGATCCGGCTCATGCCTCGCCTTCCCCGGCCTCGAACGGGATCGCCGGCACCGCGGCGGCCACCGCGGTGCCCTGGCCCGGACCGCTCTCGATCTCCAGCGTGCCGCCCACCCCGCGCACCCGCTGCCGCATCACGCCGAGACCGTAGCCCTCCACCCCCGGCGCGCAGCCGGTGCGCGGCTGGATGCCCACCCCGTCGTCGACCACGTCCAGCAGCACCACATCGTCCTCATAGGACAGTGTCACGCCGACCCTGCTCGCCTTGGCGTGCTTGGCCACGTTGGTCAGCGCCTCCTGCGCCACCCGGAACAGCACCACCTCCACCCCGGTGGCCAGCCGGTCCGGATCACCGGTGACCGCCAGCTCCGGGGTGATCCCGTTGGCGGCGGCCCATTTCGCGGTCAGCTCGGCCAGCGCCTCCGGCAGCGGCGAGTCGGTCAGCGCCTCCGGCCGCAGCGCCCGCACCGACCGGCGCGCCTCGGCCAGGCTGTCCGCGGCCAGCGTCCGCACCCGGTCCAGGTGCTCCCGCCGCTCCGCCTCGCCCGGCACCCGGTCGGCCGCGTTGAGCTGGGTGATGATCCCGGTCAGCCCCTGCGCGAGGGTGTCGTGGATCTCCCGCGCCATCCGCTGCCGCTCCTCCCGCACCCCGGCCTCCCTGGCCTGGGTCAGCAACTGGGCGTGCAGCCCGGCGTTCTCCGCCATGGTCTCCCGCAGTGCCGCGTTGGCCGCGGTCAGCTCGGTCACCATGGCGCGCCGCCGCTCGCTCTCCCTGCCGATCACCCAGCCGCCGAAGGCCAGCGGCAGCAACAGCCCCAGCAGCGCCGAGTACGGCTGGACGTGCTCGGTCAGCCAGTCGGTCTGCGCCGCCAGGTTGACCACCGCGGTCACCCCGACCCCGACCATCGCCCCGCGGGCCGGGAACAGCAGGAAGGCGGACGGGTAGGCCACCGAGGCGAACGCGGCGTACTGCGGGTCCACCGCCAGCAGGCTGCCGCCGATGGCCACCAGCACCGCGTAGTAGCCGATCGCCAGCCACCGCCGCCTGCCGGTCTGCCGCTCGGCCGGGATCCAGAACCGGCCGTCCCGCCGGTTCTCCGCGACCAGGTCCGGCAGCCAGGGCAGCCACAACACGGCCAGCCCCAGCAGCACCAGCAACACGGTCAGCTCGGTCCCGGCAGGCCAGCCGCCGGTGACCCACACCAGGGAACTGGACAGCGCGAGCGTGCCGTACACCCAGGCCAGGTGCACCCACCTGGCAGGCGCGTCCGGCCGCCCGTGCAGCTCCTGGATCACTCCCATCGGAACGTCCGCGCGGCCACGGCGCCGAAGACCACGATCAGCCCGGCCATCGCCACCAGCGGCAGCGTGTCCGGCCACTCCCCGGCCCAGCTGGCCCGCATGGCCTGCATGGACGCCCCGATCGGCAGGTAGGAGCCGATGGTGGTCATGAACTTCGGGGTCACCTCGGCAGGCATGAACACCCCGCCGAAGATGATCAACAGGAAGAACACCCCGGCGCCGATCCCACTGGCCACCCGGCCGCTGGGCGCCACCGCGGCCACGCAGAGCCCGACCGCGAACAGCGCGCCGGTGCCGAGCAGGAAGGCCAGCGCGAAGCCCAGCGGCTCCTTGGGCAGCGGGAAGCCGAGAACGAACGAGCCGACCACGAGCACCATGGCCAGCGCGGTCAGCGCCATCAGCAGGCTGACCGCGAGCTGCGCGCCCAGCAGCCTGCTCGGGTGCACCGGGGTGGAGGCCATACGACGGAGTATGCCGTTCTCCCGGTAGGTCGCCAGCGCGCCGGGCAGCAGGGTCAGCGCGAGCTGGGCCACGCCGAGGGAGAGCGCCATGGCCGGGAAGTAGGTGACGATCGGGTTGGTGTTGGTCCGCGGGCTGGCCGTCAGGCCGAACATGGTGACCAGGGCCAGCGGCAGCATCAGCACCAGCAGCCAGGCGGCGGGTTCCCGCAGCAGCAGCTTGAGTTCGACGACGAAGAGCTTGCGCAGCACGTGCATGTCAGTGTCCTTTGTGGAGAGTCGGGCTCAGCGTTCGGTGCCGGTGAGTGCCACGAAGGCGTCGTCCAGGCCGGTCTGGTCCAGGCGCAGGTCCTCGGCCACGATCCCGGCCCTGGCCAGCGTCGCGGTCACCGTGTGCAGCAGGTTTCCCGTGCCGCGCACCGTGATCACCGATCCGCTCCGGTCCACTCCGGACACATCCGGCAGCGATTCCAGGAACCCTGGCGGCAGCGGGATCGAGGGCCGGAACCGGATCCGTACCTCCGCGCGCACGCTGGCGACCAGGCCGCCCGGGGTGTCCAGGGCGACCACCCGGCCCTGGTCGATCACCGCGATCCGGTCGCAGAGTCGTTCCGCCTCGGCCATGAAGTGGGTGACCAGCAGCACCGTGACCCCGTTGTCCCGCACCCGTTCCACCAGTTCCCAGGTGTCCCGGCGGGCCTGCGGGTCCAGGCCGGTGGTCAGCTCGTCCAGCACCGCGATCTTCGGGTTGCCGATGAGGGCCAGCGCGATCAGCAGTCGCTGTTTCTGCCCGCCGGAGAGCTTGCGGAAGGCGGTGTTCCGCTTCTCCCGCAGCCCCCACTCCTCGATCAGCCGCTGTGGGCTGGCGGGTTCCGGGTAGAAGGAGGCGTAGAGGTCCAGTGCCTCCCAGACGGTGATCTTGTCCGGCAACCGGCCCTGCTGGAGCTGCACCCCCAGGGCGGCCCGCAGCGCCAGGCTGCCGTGCGCGGGGTCCTCGCCGAGCACCCGGACCGTGCCGCCGTCCCGTTCGCGCAACCCGGTGACGCATTCGACCGTGGTGGTCTTGCCCGCGCCGTTGGGGCCCAGGATCCCGAAGATCTCACCGCGTTCCACGGTGAAGGACACATCGGCCACCGCGGTGTGCTCGCGGTAGCGCTTGTGCAGGTTGGCCACCTCGATAACCGGCATCGCCGCCCGCCTCTCGCTAGTTCCGTTGTCGGAACACAGCTTGCGGCGGACGGCGATGTTCGCGGATCGTCCAGGTGGCAGGTGGAGCGGTTGATGACCGGCATCAGCCGATCGGTTGATGTCAGCCCGAGGTGATCAGGTCCTGGGGCAGTGGGGTGTCGTTCTTGAGCGCGTCGAAGAACCGCTTGGACCTGGCCGGATCCCACTGCACCACCGAGCCCACGCCCGCCACGCTGCGGCTGGCGCCCAGCGGCACCGTGGTGGTCACCAGCCCGCCGTCGGCCGCCCCGCGCATCGCCCAGGCCAGCCCGGTCAGGTTGTGCAGGTGGTCGCCCTCGTTGACGGTCAGCGTCTCCACGGTGTTGTTGGCCAACGGGATCGCCCGGAACGGGTTGATGATCGTGGTGAACCCGGTCGCCTTGTCCACCAGCGCGGAGAGGAACTGCCGCTGCCGCGCGATCCGGTCCAGGTCGGCCCGGGGGGTGGCCCTGGTGCGCACGTAACCCAGTGCCTGCGCGCCGTCGAGTTCCTGGCAGCCGGCCTGCAGGTCGAGGCCTGCTTTGGGGTCCTTCATCGGCTTGTCGATGCACATGTCCACCCCGCCGACCGCGTCGACGATGTGCACGAACCCGCCGAAGCCGATCTCGGCGTAGTGGTCGATGTGGATCCCGGTGTTGGTCTCCACCGTGCGCACCAGCAGTTCCGCCCCGCCGAGGGCGAAGGCGGCGTTGAGCTTCTGCTTCTTCTTGCCTGGGATGTCCACAAAGGAGTCCCGAGGCAATGAGACCAAAGTGGACGGTCCGGAGCCGTCGGGGATGTGCAGCAGCATCATGGTGTCGGTCCGCTTGCCCGCAGCGCCACCGGTGGCCAGCTCCTCGCGGTCCTCCTCGGACAGTCCCTCGCGGCTGTCCGAGCCGACCACCAGCCAGTTGGTGCCTGGGGTGTCCGCCGGCCTGCCGGGGTAGTCCTTGAGCGCGTTGATCCGGTTCAGCTTGGAGTCGAGGTAGAACCAGAAGGCGACCAGTCCGATGAGCAGGACCAGCAGCACGATGAGCACGATTCGGCCCCAGCGCCGTTTGCGGCGCGGTTTCGCCTGCACCGGCGTGGCCTCCCGGTAGTAATGACCAGACACGACGTCACCATACGCATTTCCGGCGGTCAGTGACCCGGCGGCACCGGTGTTTCACCGTGTGTGCCCAGCGGGTACCCGGGGAACAGACCAACACGCGCTGGTCCAGACGTCGAGAAGGTGAGTCAGGTGGACGAGAACCTCAACGGGTATGTCGCGTTCCTGGTGCTCGGGGTGATCCTGGTGCTCGTCGACGGCCAGCTCATCCTGCGCAGCGGGAAGGCCTACCTCCAGCAGGGCTACCGGGACCAGGAGGCGGCCGCGTCCATGGCCCGGCTGGTCGCGGTGCTGTTCCACCTGGTCGTGCTGGGCCTGTTCATGATCATCTCAACGATGGAGGTCCAGGTCGGCGGCATGGTGCAGACCGTGATCACCAAGCTGGGCATCGTGTTGCTGCTGCTCGGCCTCATGCACGGGGTGACCATGGCGATCCTGAACCGGATCAGGGCCCGCCAGCGCGAGCAGCTGATGGCCGATGAGATGAACGAGCGGATCGAGGAACGGCACGCCCAGCAGAACGCGGGTCAGGGTTACCCGCCGGTGCCCGCGCAGGGGCAGGTCACCGTCACCCCTGGCACCAGCTCCTCGCCCGGACCGGTGGTGAGCCCGGCGATCGAGGACCAGCCCGGCGTGGCGCGACGCTGACCGTCGTGCCGTCGGCGCCCAGCGCCACGCCTGAAGTTCGCGGTCTGGCCCACCCCCCTCCGGGTCAGACCGCGAACACCTGGTCGTCATCGGCGAAAGCCTTGAACTCCAACGCGTTCCCGGCCGGGTCGCGCAGGAACATGGTCCACTGCTCGCCCTTCTCCCCGGCGAAGCGCAGGTAGGGCTCGATCACGAACACGGTGCCCGCCGCGCGCAGCCGTTCGGCCAGTTCGTCGAACTGCACGGTGCCCAGCAGCAGCCCGAAGTGCGGCACCGGCACGTCGTGCCCGTCCACCGGGTTGTGCGCGTCCGGGTTGCGCGGGGCGAGGTGGGTGACCAGCTGGTGGCCGTAGAAGTTCCAGTCCACCCAGCTGTCCGCGGACCGCCCCTGCGGGCAGCCCAGCACCTCGCCGTAGAACCGCCGCGCGGCGCCGAGGTCGTCGACCGGGATCGCCAGGTGGAATCGAGGCACGGACATGCGCACTCCTCAAACAGGGTCACTCAGGACGGCAGAATGTTAACATTCAGACAATCTGCCGACCTGCTGCTGGAGGCCAAGGTGACCGACACCACGCCGCTGCGTCCCGCCGACCGCCGCGGCCTGGCCGACGAGGTCGCCGACCGCATCCGCGCCGCGATCTTCGACGGCGCCTTCCCGCCCGGCGCGCCCCTGCGCGAGGTCGACCTGGCCGCCCGCCTGGAGGTCAGCCGGGGTCCGATCCGGGAGGCGCTGGCCAAGCTGGAACGCGAGGGCCTGGTCCGCACCCAGTGGCACCGCGGCGCCACCGTCACCACCCTGTCCGCCGAGGACGCCGAGGAGCTGTACACCCTGCGCGAGGCCCTGGAACGCCTGGCGGTGGCCCGCTTCCACGCCCACGCCACCCCGGCCGACCTGACCGCCCTGGACGCGATCGTGGACCGGATGCACACCGCGGGCACCGAGCACGAACTGCTGCGCCTTGACCTGGAGTTCCACGACACGGTCTACGCCGCCACCCGCCACGACCGGCTGAACCAGGCATGGTCGGCCATCCGCGCCCAGATCATCCTGTTCCTGCTCAGCCGGATCGCGATCAGCACCGACTACCGCCGTCAGGTCCCCGGCGAGCACCGGTCGCTGGTGGCGGCGTTGCGCGCGGGGGATCCCGGGCACAGCACCGAGTTGTTCGTGGCGCACCTGCGGCTTGCCTACGACCGGCTATCAGCGACGTTCTGTAACAGTTCCCGGTAGCCTGCCAACATGCTTTAGGGAAAGACTGTTGCCATTCGAGGGGAGATCAACGTTGGCACTGCAGCGGAGCTATCCGGGGTGCTGGGGTCTGCTGACGGCGGGGGCGGCCGCGCTATCGCTGATCGTGCCGCTGGGCGTGGCGGTGGCGGGCGGGGTCAAGGTGACCGAACCCGTTGCCGGGCAGCTGATCGCGGCCCCGGCCACCAGGTCGGAGCCGGAGCCGTTGAAGGTCTACCTCCGGCTCGAGCCCGGGAGTCGGCGACTCGTGGACCAGCCACAGCCGTTCGGGGTGACGCCGGAGCAGTTCGACGCTTGTCCGGGCGGAGCGCAGTGGGCGCCCTGCTCGCTCCAGTAGCCTGAGCGGCGTGTTCGGCGGACGGCGAGGGAACTGCACGCGAGCGGGTCTCGCGCGGGCTCTCGCCGTCCTCGGCCTGCTGGTCGGCCTGCTCCTGACCCAGGAGTCCGGGCACGCCGACGATCCGCACACCGCGGGCTGCCATTCGCTGTACTCGGTCGCGTTGCTGGTCGCCGACAACTGCGCGCCCGGCCAGGCCGCGCCGCAGCACGGCCCTGACCACCCGGCCGACCTGCTCGGCGCCTGCCTGGCGTTGCTGGTGGCGGTGCTGCTCGTGCTGGCCGCGCTGCCCGGCCCGCGGACGGTGACCACCGTGCTCGCCCAGCTCCGCGCCCCACGCCCGCCCACCGGGCGACACCGCCCCGCGCCCAGCCTCGCCCTGCTCTGCGTGCTGCGCACGTAGGCCGATCCGCCCGCATCCGCCACGAGGTCCCGCCGGCCTCGTGCGCCCGCGCGCGTTCGCGCCCACCCGCACGCACCCAGAACCGAGGGACACCCATGTCTGCCAATGCCAGGATCTCGCTCGTCGTCATCGCGGTCGTCGCCGCGGTGGTCACCGCCCTGTTCGTGTTCAACCGCCCCAACACCCCGGCCCCGGCCGCCCAGCCCGCTCCGGCGGGCACACCGTCCACCGCACCCGCCGAGGTGCTCGTCCGGCCCAACAGCCACAAGCTCTCCACCGCGCCCGACGGCAAGGTCACCGTGGTGGAGTTCCTCGACCTGGAGTGCGAGGCATGCCGCGCGGCCTACCCCGGCGTGGAGCGGCTGCGCGCGGAGTACGCGGGCAAGGTCACCTTCGTGCTGCGCTACTTCCCGATTCCCAGTCACCGCAACGCCGAACTCGCCGCCCGTGCGGTGGAGGCGGCGAGCAAGCAGGGCAAGCTGGAGCCGATGTACCAGGGCCTCTACGAGACCCAGGCGCAGTGGGGCGAGCAGCAGACCGACCAGCGCGGCGCCTTCCTCGACCTCGCCCGCCGGATCGGCCTTGACCTGCCCACCTTCGAGCGCGACCTGGACGACCCGGCCACCCAGGCCCGGGTGCTCGCCGACCGCGCCGACGGCACCACCCTCGGCGTGCGCGGCACCCCGACCTTCTTCGTCAACGGCGCCCAGTACACCGGCCGCCCCAGCTACGAGGGCCTGAAGTCCGCCATCGACGCGGCACTGGCGAAGTGAGCACCGCAGTGGCGGAGCGGGCCCCGTTCCCGCTCCGCCTGCTGCCCTGGCTGCTGATCACCGGCGGCCTGCTCGGCCTGGCCGCGGCCTTCGTGCTGACCGTGGAGAAGATCGTGCTGCTGCGCGATCCGGACTACGTGCCCAGTTGCAGCATCGACCCGATCCTGAGCTGCGGTTCGGTGATGCGCACCGCCCAGGCCGAGGTCTTCGGCTTCCCCAACCCACTGCTCGGCGTGGCCGGGTTCGCCGCGATCACCACCATCGGCATGGCATTGCTGGCGGGCGCCCGGTTCCGCCGCTGGTTCTGGCTGGGCGTGCAGGCCGGGGTCACCTTCGGCGTCGTGTTCACGCACTGGCTGATTTTCCAGAGCCTGTACCGGATCGGCGCGCTGTGCCCGTACTGCCTGGTGGTGTGGGCGGTGACGATCCCGATCTTCCTCTACGTCACGCTGCACAACCTGCATCACGGGCATCTGCCTTGCCCGGCCGGGGTGCGGCGGGGCCTGGTCACCTTTCACACGGTGGTCCTCACGGGCTGGTTCGCGCTGATTCTGGCGGGGGTGTTGCAGGCGTTCTGGGATTACTGGATCACTGTGTTCTAGGGCAGCCAGAGGTCCACCGCGACCGGGTGGGTGTGCTCGCTGAAGATCCCGTCCGGACCGGCCGCGCGGAGCAGTCGCCGGAGATCGGCCTCGAACTCCGCGCGCCGGTCGCCGAACAGGTGCGGGGCCGAGCTGGACAGCGAGAAGACCGCGGCGACGAGGTCGTCAGCTCGCCGGGTGACCACCCGGCCCGGCAGCTCGATCCGCCGCGGTCCGCGGAACCCGGCCGCCCGGTAGACCAGGTCCTCGCCACCGGCGGTGCCCCTCGGCAGGCTGCCCTGGCCCGCCCGCCGCACCTCGCCGAGGTGGTCGCGCACGAGAGCGGCGATCTCCTGGTGCGGGGGCCGGGGGAAGGGCAGTGCCGGGCCGTCGGCGCGGCCCTGGTGGGTGGTGGCGTGCACGTGCGCGCAGGCGCCGTCGGCGGTCAGCATGCCGAGGGCCGCCGCGGCCACCCGCGGGCGGTCCAGCCAGTGGAAGGACTGGGCGAAGGTGATCAGCCGGAATTCGCCCAGCCCGGCCGGTAGTTCCTCGGCACGCAGGCAGTGCCACCGGGTGTTGGCGATCCCGGCTTCGGCGGCGTGCCCGCGTGCCGCCGAGACCATGTCCGCGTCCGCGTCGATGCCGATCGCCTGCTCGAACCGGTTGGCCAGCAACAAGGTCAGCGAGCCTGGCCCGCAGCCGATGTCGAGCAGCCGCCCGGATCCGTCCAGGCCCAGCTCAGCCGTGAGTGCGTCGGCGAGGGCCTCGGGGTAGGGGAGTCGGCCCCTCGCGTAGTACGCCGCACTGCCCGCGTACAGCGAGGGGTCCCACCGCCAGGACTCGCCGGGCACCTAGGCCCGCATGATGATCACATCGCCGTGCCCGCCGTAGCCCAGCACCGGGTCGGCGTACTGGGTGCCGTCGAAGGTGATCAGCAGCCAGTTCTTGCCGACCGGCACGATCTGCGGGTGCGGGATGTTGGTCTTGTACGGCGCGTCCAGGGTGCCGAGGAACTTCACGTCCAGGTCGTAGACCCGGTACTGCCGCCCGATCCCGTCGCTGGCCAGCAGGTACCACTGGCCGCCGACGCGCTGCAGGATGGTGCCCTCGCACTCCCGCACGGTCGCGTCGCGGCCGCGCAGGGTGAGGCGTTCGTGGTAGTCGGCGCCGCGCGGGGCCACGGCCAGTGCCGGGTGGAAGTTGAACGGGGTCTGGCTGGGGCTTTCCACGAAGCCGACGTGCCAGCGGCCGTCGATCTTGGTGATGGACGGGTCCCATGAGCTGACGTTGGTGGGCACGGTGAGCCGCTGGGTGGGCAGCACGTGCACCCCGGCCAGCACGTTCGCCCTGGTCCGCAGGTGCCGGATGTGCACGCCGCGGAAGGCGAAATCGCCCCAGGAACTCATCGCCACGATGAACTCGTCGCCGTCCAGCACGATCTGCCCGGCGTGGTCGCCGACGATCACGCCGTCCTCGCGGCTGAAGTACAGCTGCGCGACCTGGGTGATCCGGCTCGGGTCCTTCAGGTCCAGGGTCCACACACCCCAGTGCGCCTGCTGGAAGAAGCCCAGCCCGGCGCAGGTCGCGGTCAGGTACAGCTTTCCGTTGCGGACCAGGGGTTTCCCGTCCGGGGTCTGCACCGCGTGCAGGTCCCGCAGCCCGGCCTGCCCGAAGTAGCCCGCCTGCACCCGGCCCAGCACCACCGAACCGTCGCCGCCCGCGCCGTAGGCGTAGGCGTAGGTGCCCAGGGTGGCCGGGCGGCGCAGGTCCAGCTTGGCCGACACGCCGTCGCGCTCGCTGACCAGCGGCGCCCAGCCGGTGCCGGTGCCGGTGCTGTCGTGCAGGGCGGTGACCGCGTTCTCGTTGACCACGAAGGCGAACCGGAACGGCGCCCGCAACCTCGCCGCCACCGACTTCACCACGGTGGTGGTGCCGTTGACGGTGACCTCGATGCTGGCGGTGCCCGCGGCCGCGTCGTAGCGGGCCAGCACCCGGTTGGCCGAGTTGGCGGCCAGCCCGGCCACCACCGACGCGCCCGGGGCCAGCTCGTTGACCTCGACCAGCACCGAGGCGAACGGCGCGCGCGGGCTGATCCCGGTGCGCACCAGGAAGTCCCCGCTGGTCCTGGGCAGTGGCGGCGCGGCCGTGTCGTACTGCTCGAACCCGGGAGCCAGCAGCGCGAACGGCCGGAACTGCTCGGCGATCCGGAACCGCAGGTCCATCGGGGTGATCCCGGCCGCCTCGGCCAGCGCGGTCTCCGCCGGGGTGGCCTCGGCGGCGGCCGCGGTGCCGGTGCCCACGCCCACCATGGCGGCCGCGCCCAGCGCGCCCAGTCCGGTGAGCAGGTGCCGTCGGTCGATACCGCGTGGCGACTCGGGAATCGTCATTGTCTCCCCCAGGTTCTCAGGCCGGCCGGACTACTTCGTGAGCTTGAGGATGTCGATGCCGCGCTTGTTGTCCGCCACGTAGGTCAGGCCGCGGTGCCACGCAGGTTCCCACGACGCGGCGTCCACCGGTCGGAAGTAGCCGACCTGTGTCGGGTTGGTCGGGTCGCTGACGTCGATGAACCGGGTGCCCTGGGCGTAGAAGGACTGCACCAGGATGTTGCCGCGGATGTCGAAGTAGTGCGCCGAGCAGTCCCCGCTGTCCGGGTTGCTGCCCTCCTGACCGGCCACGCTCCAGGTGCCGACGGTGTTGAGCCGGAACGGTTTCTCCTTGGAGGAGCGCCAGCCCTCGCCGCCGTAGGAGCCCTTGAGCGAGGAGATCACCAGCACGCCGTCGGCGGCGCAGCCGGGGTTGAACGCCTCCTCGGTGGCGAAGAGCAGGTCGCCGCCGCCGTAGTGCCACGGGTTCGCGCCGTCCCCGGCCCGCCTGCCGACCTGGCGGTAGCTGTTGTGCATGAACTTGGAGGCCGCGGCCAGCTCGTCGATGCCGCCGCCGGCGTAGGGGATCGGGTCCCACGGGGTGGCCTTGCGGATCCGGTTGGCCACCGGGTCCCAGTGCCAGCCGCTGGTCCGGTACCCGCGCACGCCGCCCCGGCCGGCGGCCCAGGCGATGCCGGTGGCGTCGACCTGGACGTCGTGCACGTAGTCGGTCTTGCCGTCGTTGCGGCCGGTGTCGATGGGCTTGGCGAAGACCTTGGGGTTGCGCGGATCCCGGATGTCGGTCACCCACACCGGGCGCCCGCCCCAGTCGGCTGGCATGTCCGCGGCCTTGGCCGGGCCGCCGGTCCACAGGTAGCGGCAGTCCTCGATGCAGCTCGTGGTGTGCCCGGCGGGCAACTCGACGAAGCTGAGCACGGTGAGCTTGGCCGGGTCCTTGGCGTCGACGATGTACACGCCGGACTTGCCGGTCTGCACGTTGCCGCCGAAGGCCCTGGGGTCCCTGGCCAGGAAGACCAGCTTGCGCTTGGGGTCGACCTCGGTGTCCTCGGTCTCCCACAGGCCGGGCATGGACAGCTCGCCGATCTGCACCGGCTTGGCCGGGTCCTTGCTGATGTCGTAGGACTTCAGCCCGAACTGCCCGGAGACCAGCAGCACGTCCTGGCGGCCGTACTGCAGGAAGTCCAGCGCGATCGCGCCCTGCGCGCCCGGCACCGAGCCGACCAGTTCGACGTTCTTGACCGCGCCGGTGTCCTTGCCGCTCTTGCCGTGCGCGTGCCCGGAGGCGGCGGCGGGCGCCTGGAACTCCGGTTGCTCCTCGTCACAGGCCCACGCCGGCAGCGCGGTGGCCGCCAGCGCCAGCGCGGTGATCATCGCGACGATCCCGGACCGCTTCCCTACCCGAGCCATAACGCCCTCCCGATCGTTCGGCCAGGAACAACCTAGGCTGGGATGCCGTGGGGGACAAGGCATCGACCTGTCCGCCCCCAGAAGGAGGAAGCCCGGATGCGCCGCCGCAACGCCCTGCTGATGGCCCTGGCGATCAGCGGTCTGACCGCCTGCACCACCCCGGAGGCCCCGGCGCCCGCCCAGCCAGGTGCCTTCACCGTCGCGGTCACCGAACCCGCCGCGCTGCTGCCCGGACAGGCCGTGGACCAGCCAGGGAAGCTGCTGGTCGGCGCGCTGTGGACACCGCTGATGACCCTGGACGACCCGGCGGCGGCCCCGGTCCCGGCGGCCGCGGAGAAGGTGGAGAGTCCCGACCAACGTCGGTGGACGATCCGGCTGCGCCCGGGTTGGCGCTTCCACGACAACACCCCGGTCACCGCCCGCGCCTACGCCCAGACCTGGGCGATGGCCCGGCAACAGCGCTGGGCCGCCGCCGGACTCCTCGATCAGCTCCAGGTCCAGGAGGTGGGCACCCCGGACGACCTCACCCTGGAGGTCTCCCTGGCCGCCGCCCAGCGGCACTTCCCGGTCGCGCTCACCAGCAGCCTGCTCGCGCCGCTGTCCGAGCAGGCCCTGACCCGCCGGGACTGGACCACCCTGATCGGCAACGGCCCCTACCGCGCCGAAGGCCAGTGGTCCCAGGGCATCCGGCTGACCGCCAACCCGGCCTACGCCGGCGCCACCAAGGCCAAATCCGAGTCGATCAAGGTCGTGGTGGCCACCGCGGAAACCCAGTACAACCAGCTCGTCGCCGGCGGCATCGACCTGGCCACCGAGATCCCCGCCGCCGAACACGGCAAGCTGACCAGCCAGTTCGCCAACCGCAGCAGCACCTGGCCGCAACCGGAGACCACCTACCTGGCCTTCCCGGCCGGACCCGGGTACGCCGACCCGGCCCGCAGGCACGCCCTGTCCATGGCCATCGACCGCGAGGCCCTGGCCACCGGCCCGCTCGCGCACCGGGTCACCCCGGCCACCGCCCTGCTGCCCTCGGCCCTGGGCGCGGACCGCAAGGACTCCGCCTGCCGCCCCTGCAACCACGACGTCCAGGCCGCGGCGTTGCTGGCCAGGCAGAGCGAACTGCCCAAGAACCTCACCGTGTACTTCGACCAGGACACCGACCACCGCACCTGGATCGAACCCCTGGCCGCCCAGCTCCGGCTGTCCCTCAACGCCGAGGCCATCACCACCAAGGGCCTGCCCGCCGCCGAGTACGCCGACCGGCTCGAACACCGCCGCTTCGACGGCCCCTACCTGCTCACCGCCCGCGCCACCTACCCCCACCCGACCGCCCTGCTGGCCACCCTGGCCGCGCGGGTGGGCTTCACCCACCCGACCTTCGCCGAACTCCTGGCCGGCGCGGACACCTCGGCGGCGGCCGACCGGGAGCTGCGGCTGGCGGAGAACATCGCGCTGCGCGAGCTGCCGCTGGCCCCGCTGTGGTCGCCGCACGGTCACCTGTACTGGTCCACCCGGCTGTCAGACGTCACCCCGGACCCCGTCACCGGCCTCCGCCTGGCGGCCATCCGCGCCGCCTGACCCTCGCCCACCCCGCCCGGGTGTTCGCCGTTCTCGTACGCCGGGTTGGCACTTGTTGTACGCAGGGCCACCCAGCGTCGCGCCCCAGCCTCGGCCGGGCCGTACCGAAGCGGCCAAAACCCTGTACCAGAACGGCCAACACCCCGTACCGGAACGGCCAACACTCCGACGGAGTCAGGGGGTCAGCGACAGGTACACCAGGATGGCCACGCTCAGCGCCAGCATGGTCATGCCCGCGAACACCAGGCTGGTGCGTCGGGGCGGCGGCGCGGTGGTCGGCTTCGGCGGGGGCGGCGAGCCCGCCCGTCCGGCCATGATCCGGCCGAGCTGCTCGCGCAACTGGTCCGGCCCCGGCCGGTCCACCGGATTGCGCCGCAGCAGGGCCGAGACCACCGGCCCCAGCACCCCGGCCTTCGAGGTGGTCGGCGGTTCCGCGGTGATCGTCGCGGTCAGCGTGGCGGCCGCGGTTTCCCGCGTGTACGGCGATCTGCCCTCCACCGCCGTGAACAGCGTCGCGCCCAGCGACCAGAAGTCCGAGGCGGGCCGGGGGAGCTGGCCCTTCAGCCGCTCCGGCGCGATGTAGCCGGGGGAGCCGTGCAGTGCGCCGGTGGTGGCCGCGGTTTCCGCCTCGGTCAGCCGGGCCACCCCGAAATCGGTCAGGAAGATCTGCCCGTCGTCGGCGATCAGGATGTTCGCCGGTTTCACGTCCCGGTGCAGAATCCCGCGGTGGTGCGCGTTGTCGAGTGCCTCCACCACCGCCAGTCCGATCCGGGCGACCAGCATCGGCGGCAATGCGCCGTCCTCGTCGACCACCTGTTGCAGTGATCGACTCGGAATTTGTTCCATGACAATCCACGGCCTACCGTCCGCACTCACCAGATCGTGCACCCGAACCACGTTCGGGTGATCCAGCCGGGCGGCGCTGGTGGCCTCCCGGCGGATGCGCTCGTGGTGGGCGGCGGCGGTGGCGGCGGACCAGTCCGGCGGGGTGCGCAGTTCCTTGATCGCGACCTCGCGCTCCAGCACGGTGTCGAATCCGTACCAGACCACGCTCATCCCGCCCCGGCCCAGCTCACCGTCGAGCCGATAGCGGTCGGCGAGCAGGTAGTTCACGCGAGGGCTCGCTTTCTCAAAGCGGAGACAGCGCGTCCGAGTCTAGTCGCAATTTGCGAAAAGTCGGAAATCGAATACTGCTGGTAATGGGATCACCTGATGGCATTTTCCCGGACGGGTTAATTTTTGCCAGTAGGTATTCAGGCGAGTGGCAGCAGCACCCGGAATCGGGAGCCCTGCCCGGTGTGCAGCTCGACCCGCCCGCCGTGCGCGTGCACGATCGCCGCGGTGATCGCCAGCCCCAGCCCGGAACCGCCGTTGGCCCGGCTCCGCCCCGGATCGGCCCGGTAGAAGCGGTCGAAGACGTGCGGCGCGTGCTCCGGCGGGATGCCCGGCCCGTCGTCGGCCACCTCCAGCACCGCCACCTCGCCCCCGGTCGGCGGCGCGGTCCCGGCCGCCGCCGCCGGCGCGGATCGTTGCGCCGCGGCGGATTCCCTGGTCAGGGTGATCCGCACCGGGGTGCCCGGCGGGGTGTGCCGCAGCGCGTTGGTCACCAGGTTGGCCAGCACCTGGCGCAGCCGGTACTCATCACCGAGCACCCGCACCGGACCGTCCTTGGCCACCAGGGTGACCTTGCGGTCGGGATCGTGCGCGCGGGCGTCGTGCGCGGCGTCCCCGGCCAGCACCAGCAGGTCCTGCTCGGCGAAGTCGAAGTGCCGCTGCTGGTCGAGCTGGGCGAGCAGCAACAGGTCGTCGACCAGCAGGCCCATCCGGCTGGCCTCGGCCTCGATCCGGCTCATGATCCGGTCCACGTCCGCGCGTTCCGGCGCGCCGCCCTTGCGGTACAGCTCGGCGAAGCCGCGGATCGAGGTCAGCGGGGTGCGCAGCTCGTGCGAGGCGTCCCCGACGAACAACCGCAGCCTGCCCTCGGACTGCTCGCGTTCGCGCAGCGCGTCGCCCAGCCGTCCGAGCATCACGTTCAGCGCCGCGCCCAGCCGCCCGGTCTCGGTGCGCGGATCGCTGTCCGGCACCCGCCGGTCGATCTCCCCGCCCGCGATGCCCTGCGCGGTCTGCTCGATCCGGTTCAACGGCCGCAACCCGATGCGCACCACCGCGGTCGCCGCCGCGGCCATCAGCCCCAGCACCAGCACGCCGACCACCAGTTCGATCACCAGCAGCTGGTTGAGCGTGGCCTCCAGCCCGGCCAGCGAATGCGCGGTGACCACGATGTCCCCGTTGGGGATCACCATCGCCCGCACCCGCCAGTCGCTGCCGCCCGCCTTGTCCGGCACCACGAACGGCCGGTCGGTCCGGCCGCGCAACTCGGCGCGGTTCAGCTCGGGTCCACTGGCGTCGCCGGGCAGGCTGCCCAGGCTGTCCCGCAGATCGCCACCCGGGCTGAAGAACAGCACCCTGGCGTCGGTGGGCAGCTGCCGGTCCGGCCTGCCGTCCTGCGGGCGGTTGCGCGGCGGCGGGCGGTCGTTGCTGAACGGCCGGGCCAGCCCCTGCAACTGTTCGTCCACTTTGGACATCAAGGAGCGGGCGAGCAGCAGCTGACTGGTCACCGCGACCACCGCCAGTCCCAGTCCGGACAGCAACAGCAGCGTCACCAGCAACCGGGTGCGCAGGGTCAGCGGCCGCCTCATCGCGCGCCGGACCTGGGCATCCGCAGGGTGTAGCCGACGCCGCGGATGGTGTGGATCAGAGGTGGATCGCAGAAGTCCAGTTTGCGTCGCAGGTAGCTGATGTAGGACTCGACGATCCGGCCGTCCCCGTCGAAGTCGTAGCTCCACACCCGGTCCAGGATCTGCGCCTTGCTGACCACCTTCTCCGCGTTGGTGATCAGGTAGCGGAGCAGGTTGAACTCGGTGGGGGACAACGTGATCAGCGTGCCGGACCGGCGCACCTCGTGCGCGTCCTCGTCCAGCTCCACATCGGCGTAACGCAGTTTCCCGCTCACCCCGGCCGGTTCGGCCACCGCCCTGGTGCGCCGCAGGATCGCCCGCAACCGCAGCACGACCTCCTCCAGGCTGAACGGTTTGGTCACGTAGTCATCGCCGCCCGCGGTGAGCCCGGCGATCCGGTCGGCCACCCCGTCCCGCGCGGTCAGGAACAGCACCGGCAGTTGTTCCTGTGCCGCCCGCAACCGCCTGGCCAGGGTGAACCCATCCTGATCGGGCAGCATCACGTCCAGGATCACGATGTCCGGCACCACCTCGCGCGCCACCGTCAGCGCCCTGGCCCCGGTGTCCGCGGCGTGCACCTCGAACCCGCTCAGCCGCAACGCGGCCGAGAGCAGCTCCAGGATGTTGGGCTCGTCGTCGACGACGAGCACCCTGGCCGGGCGGGAGGAGTCAGCGGCGTCCACACCACTCAGTCTTCCCGCCCAACCTGGGAGTTGCCTGGGAGCTTGCTGGATGTCCCCGATCAGGTGAGGCAGGAGTACAGCCTCGGCCCGGTGGCCGTCCCGCCGTAGCCGCTCGGATCCACCAGCGTGCAGTTCTGCTCGATCCAGGTGGCCCGACCGGTGGCGCCACCCCGGCCACCCCGACCGCCGGGCCCTTCGCTGAGCACGAACGCGAGCTTGCCCTCGGCCTTCCACTGGCTGAGCTGGTCGACACTGGGCGCGGGATCCCCACCGGAGAACCCGCCCATGCCGATCACGGTGACGTCGCTGTTGATCAGGAACGCGGACGCGCCCATCGACCCGCCCTCCACCGCCAGCACGATCTGGGCACCGCGGGAGTTGGCGTTGGCGTAGTCGAGGATCTTCCGCTGCTCCGCGGTCAACGCGGTGCCCCGCCCGGCGAACCCGCCACCGGGCCCCTGCCGCATCCCGCCCGCCGCGCCGCCGGGAACCTGCCCACCGCCCGGCGATTGCCCATCGTTCGCCGCGCCACCCGGCACCTGTCCGCCGCCCGGCGATTGCCCGCCATTCGCCGCGCCGCCCGGCGATTGCCCACCGCTCGCCGCGCCGCCCGGCGATTGCCCGCCGCCCTGCGCACCGCCCGGCGGCTGTCCATCGGCTCCGGGCGGCAACGCACCCTGCCCCGCGCCACCGGGCCGCGCCCCACCCCGCCCGCCAAACCCGGCCGTGGCCGGTCCAGCCGTCGGATTGGTCCCGTTCATCGCCCCGGCCGTGCTCGCGAACGCCTTCTCCGCCGACCACACCGCGGGCGTCAGCAACAACCCGGCCACCGCCGCGACCGCGCCCACCCGCCGCACCAGCACACCCCGCGGCAGCCGCCCGATCAGCAACGCCAGCACCGCGATCCCGCCGGAAACCGCCACCGCCCACCGGGTCCACCCCTGCCAGCCGGTGTCCCGCGAGGTCAGCGCGAACGCCCAGACCGCGGTCCCGCCCACCGCCCACGGCAGCAACAACCACAGCAACCCGGTCGGTTCCCGGTACCGCCGCCACAACTCGCGCGCACCGGCCGCGGACACCGCCGCCACCGCGGGCGCCAGCATCGTTGTGTAGTAAGGGTGGAACGTGCCCTCGGCGAAGCTGAACACCGCCCCGGTGACCAGCAACCAGCCACCCCACAGCACCCAGCCCGCGCGGACCTGCCCGCTCACCCCGCGCCGGAACACCGTCACCGCGACCAGGATCAGCACCACCGCGCACAACGGCAGCAGCCAGCTGATCTGCCCGGCGATCTGGTCGTTGAACATCCGCAACGGCCCGGCCGTGCCACCGAACCCGCCGCCACCCATCATGCCGCTGGGCACCTCGGCCCCGGCAGGCGGCGTGCCACCGAACTGCCCGCCACCCGCGCCACGGCCGAAGATCCGGCCCAAACCGTTGTACCCCAACACCAGATCCAGCGCGGTCCCGTCCGTCGACCCGCCGATGTAGGGCTTCTCACCCGGCCACAGGTCCACCACCGCGACCCACCAGAACGAGGAGACCACCAGCATTCCCGCCGCCGCGAAGAGATCCGCGATCCGCCGCCGCACCGTGCCGATCCCGGCCACCAGGTACGCGGCCAGGAACACCGGCACCACGATCCACGCCTGCAACATCTTGGTCAGGAACCCGCAGCCGATCAGGAACGCCGCCAGCAGCAGCCACCTGGTCGTGCTCCCGGCCGGGATTCCGCGTTCCACCGCCCTGGTGAGCGCGTAGGCCGCGGCCACCAGCAACAGCACCAGCAACGTGTCCGGGTTGTTGTCCTGGTTGATCGCCACCGTGATCGGCGTCAGCGCGAACACCAGCGCCGCCAGCAGCGCGACGTTCTCGCCTGCCCAGCGTCGCACCGTGCGGTGCAACAGGAACACCGCCGCCACCCCGGCGATCACCTGCGGCAGCAACACCGCCCAGCCACTGTAACCGAGAATCCACACCGACAGCACCTGCGGCCACAGACCCATCGGCGGCTTGTCCACGGTGACGACCCCGGCCGGGTCGAAGGAGGCGAACAGGAAGTTGGTGAAGCTCTGCGACATCGACTTCACCGCGGCCGAGTAGTACGCGTTGCCCCAGCCGGCCGAGCCGAGCGCCCAGCCGTAGAGCACGGCGGCGAGCACGCAGATCGCGAGCAGCGCCCACGGTCGCCAACGAGTCCTGGTCATGCCGATTTCTCCTTGCCATCACGGAAGACCCAGCTGCGCAGCACCACGAACCGGGCCGCCGTGCCCAGCACCGAGGAGCCCAGCAACACGCTGACCTCCAGCCAGCGCGAGGGATCCGGATCGGTGGCGTGCAACGCGAGCAGCGCCCCCGAGGTGAGCGCGTAGTACAGCGCGAAGACCAGCAGCCCCTGCAGGTGCACCCGGCGTTTCGACCCGCTCCAGCCGAGGAAGGTGAACCGCCGGTTGGCCTCGGTGTTCAGGATCGTGGTCAGGGTGAGCGCGAACAGGTTGGCCAGCAACGGATCCAGCCAGCCGCGGAACAACGCGTACAGCGCCGCGGTGGCCACAGTGGACAGTGCGCCGATCAGCCCGAAGGACACCAGCTGCCACAGCAGCCCACTGTCCCGCCGCCCGAGCACCGCGTCCGGGTGGATCGGCGCGGGCTCCGGCCGCCGGGGCAGGTTGTCCACAGTGGCCGTTCCCCTCGCCTTGGCCCTGGCCACCCTGAGCAGCCCGCGCACGTCCTCCCAGGCCGTCCGCGCGATCCGCACCCGGCTGTCGGTGTCCTCGACCCAGTCCACCGGCACCTCGTGCACCCGCAACCCGTTGTGCTCGGCCAGCAACAGCAGTTCGGTGTCGAAGAACCAGGAGTTGTCCGCGACCTTGTCCAGCAGCGGCCGGATCACCTCGGCCCGCGCCGCCTTGAACCCGCACTGCGCGTCGGAGAACCGGGCGCCGTGCGCCAGCCGGATCAGCGAGTTGTAGCCACGCGAGATCAACTCCCGCTGCGGCCCGCGCACCGTGCGCGATCCCGCCGCCAGCCGGGACCCGATGGCCAGGTCGGAGTGCCCGTTCACCAGCGGCGCGACCAGCGGCAGCAGCGCGTCCAGGCCGGTGGACAGGTCCACGTCCATGTACACCACCACATCGGCGTCACTCCAGCCCCACGCGGTGCGCAGCGCCAGCCCCCGGCCCTTCTCCTCCAGCCGCAGCACCCGGATCCGCGAGGACGCCTCGGCCAGCCGCCCGGCCACGGTGAGCGTGCCGTCGGTGCTGGCGTTGTCGACCACGGTGATCGTCCAGTCGAACGGGAAGTGCGCGCTCAGGTAGGCGTGCAGCACGTGCAGGCAGCCGGGTAACGCCTTCTCCTCGTTGAACACCGGCACCACGATGTCCACGCTCGCGGTCCGCTGCCGCTCCGGACGTTCAGCACGGGGTCCGGCGCCCCTGGTCACGGCCGCACCACCCATGTCGATCACCAACCCTCCACGCCACGGCCGCGTTTCTCGCGACCGGTGTCAGGTATGGCCGCCGGATGTGCGAGGAGCCTGGACCGAGCCTGGGAGGGAGCTGGGAGCGGCGGAGTTCGATCGATCGGCTTACCCTGTCGGGTGATGAGCACCGAGACCACGCCCGCGAACCCCGCCGCGCCCCGCCGTCTGCCGCTGACCCTGCTGGTGGCCGCGGTGCTGCTGGTGCTGGACCAGCTCACCAAGCTGTGGGCGGTGGACGCGCTCACCGGCCAGGCCCCGATCCCGGTGATCGGGGAGTTCATCCGCTTCCGGCTGCTCTACAACCCGGGCGCGGCCTTCTCCCTTGGCGCCGACTCGACCTGGGTCTTCGCCATCCTCAGCGGGGTGGCGGTGATCGCGCTGGTGTGGATCGCGGTGCGGGTCCGCTCCACCGGCTGGGCACTGGCGCTGGGCCTGCTGCTCGGCGGCGCGAGCACGCACCTGCTGGACCGGCTCTTCCGCGATCCCGGCTTTGCCCGCGGCCACGTGGTCGACTTCATCGACTACAACGGCTGGTTCGTCGGCAACGTCGCCGACATCGCGCTGTTCTTCGGCGCGGTCGCGCTGCTGGTGCTCAGCTTCCGCGGGGTCAACCTGGACGGCAGCCTGGAGCGGGACAAGAAGGCCGAGGACGCCGCGGCCGAGTAGCTCAGCCGCCGCTGCGTGCCTGGCCCAGCTGCTGCCGCCCGTAGAAGGTGGACAGCAGCAACATCGCCGCCCCCGCCGCGACCAGGTCCTGCGCCAGGTCGGACACGCTGACCTTGACCGGCTGCCACTCCGGCGAGCGGATCTGGGTCTGCAACGCGCGCTCGATCTCTCGTACGTAATATTCCCGGCCCGCGTCCACCGCGCGCCCGGCCAGCACCACCTGGTCGATGTCCAGCAGGTTCACCAGGTCCGCGATCGCGCCGCCGAGCAGCCGGGCGGCCCTGGTCAGCTCGGCCCGCGCCACCATGTCACCGGCCGCCGCGTCCGCGCACAGCCGCTGGAACTCCGGCAGCACCTCGGGGCTTATCGGCGAGGGCGCTCCGCCGGTGCCGCGCCTGCGGCGCACCCTGGCCAGCACGGTGGCGGGGGAGCAGAGCACCTCCACACAGCCGCGCCGCCCGCACGCGCAGTGCGGTCCGGTGGCCTGCAGGGTGGTGTGCCCGAACTCGCCCGCGTTGGTCCGGCTGCCGCGGTGCACCACGCCGTTGAGCACCAGTCCGGCGCCGATGCCGGTGCCGATGTAGACCAGCGCGGCCTCGGACAGGCCCTCCGCGCGCCAGCCCTCGGCCACGATCGCGGTGTTGGTGTCCTTGTCCAGGATCACCGGCAACCCGGTCAGCCGGGCCACCCGGTCCCGCAGCGGCACGTCCACCCAGCCGGGCAGGTGGGTGGCCTGGTGCACGACCCCGGTGTGGTGGTCCAGCGGGCCTGGACAGCCGATGCCCAGGCCGAGCAGCCGTTCCTGCGGCACCGAACCGCTGTTGACCATGCCCAGCGCGTGCTGGGCGAGCAGCGGGATCACCACGTCCGGGGTGGGTTCGGCAGGCAGCGGCACCCGGCGGCGCTCCAGCACCGTGCCCGCCAGGTCGACCAGCACGAACCGCAGCTCGTCCCGGTCCACGTGCGCGCCGAGGGCGAACCGGGCCTCGGGCAGCAGCCGCAGCAGCGTGCGTGGTTTGCCCACGGTCGGCGCGGCCTGACCGGACTCGGCGACCAGGCCCTCCTCCATCAGCCTGCCCACGATCTTGGACACCGCCTGCGCGGTCAGCCCGGTGCGCTGGGCGATCTCCACCCGGCTCAGGCCCTCGGTGCCGCGGATGAGGTCGAGCACGAGCGTGCTGTTGTGTCCGCGCAGCGCGCGGAGGTTGGCGCCGCTCGCAGGCGGTCGCGGGGTCGACGGTTCGGACATCAGTTTCAGATCATGACACCTTGCTGTTAATCAACAGTGTTGTTTTAATCAGGATATGGTCTCCACAGACGACTTGCGTGTCGGGGTGCTGGGCTACGGCATCGCAGGCGCCGTGTTCCACGCCCCACTCATCGCCGCCACCCCCGGCCTGCGGCTGAGCGCCGTGGTCACCGCCAACCCGGAACGCCGGTCCGCACTGCGTGCCCGGCACCCGGAAGCCAGGGTGCTCGACTCCGCCGAGGACCTCTTCGCCGCCAGGGACGAGTTCGACCTGGTGGTCGTGGCCACGCCCAACCGCACCCACGTGCCGCTCGCGCTGACCGCGATCGAGGCCGGGTTGCCGGTGGTGGTGGACAAGCCGTTCGCGCCCAGCGCCGAACAGGCCCGTCTGCTCGCCACCCGTGCCTCGGCCGCCGGGGTGCCGCTCACCGTGTTCCAGAACCGCCGCTGGGACAACGACTTCCTGACCCTGCGCAAGCTGCTCGACCAGGGGCGGCTGGGCCGGGTGCACCGGTTCGAGTCCCGGTTCGAGCGCTGGGCGCCGACCCCATGGGACAACTGGCGCGAGCTGCCCGGCGCCGAGGAGGCTGGCGGCATCCTGTTCGACCTCGGCGCGCACCTGGTCGATCAGGCGTTGCAGCTCTTCGGTCCGGTGACCTCGGTCTACGCCGAGCTGGGCCAGGTCAGGGCCGACGTCCGGGTCGACGACGACGCCTTCGTCGCGCTGACCCACCAGGACGGCACCCGCTCGCAGCTGTGGATGAGCGCGCTGGCCGCGCAGCTCGGCCCGCGCTTCCGGGTGCTCGGCGACCAGGCCGGGTACACCAAGTTCGGCCTGGACCCGCAGGAGGACGCGATGGCCGCGGGCGGCCTGCCAGGTTCACCGGGTTGGGGGACCGAGGTTCAGTCGGCCTGGGGACAGTTCGGCGTCGGCGCGGAGTCGGTGCGGCTGGAGACCGAGCCCGGCGCCTACCAGGACTTCTACGCCGCGGTGGTCGCGGCGCTGCGCGAGGACGCGCCGCTGCCGGTCCAGCCGGCCGAGGCGATCGCCGCGTTGGAGATCATCGAGGCGGCCAAGCGGTCCGCCGAAACCCGCGAGCCCGTGGTGGTGACGGCATGACCAGCCCCTGGACCCTGGACGAGCTGACCGAGCAGGAACTGGACCTCCAGTTCGACCGCTTCGACAACGACACCGCGTGGGAACTGGGCTCCCAGCTCGTCGCCGCGGCGCGGGCGGCCGGACTGCCGGTGGTGGTGGCCATCCACCGCAACGGCCAGCGGCTCTTCCACGCCGCGCTGCCCGGCACCTCCGCGGACAACGACGCCTGGGTGGAGCGCAAGGCCAGGGTGGTCGCCCGGTTCGGGCACAGCTCGTTCCTCATCGGCGAACGCTGCCGGGCCAAGGGCAGCACCTTCGAGGAGACCATGCGGCTGGACCAGGACACCTACGCCGCGCACGGCGGTTCGTTCCCGGTGACGGTGCGTGGTGTCGGTGTGGTGGGTTCGGTGACGGTGTCCGGACTGCCGCAGGTGGAGGACCATCGCTTCGTGGTGGCCCAACTCACGGAGTACTCCCGGTTGGCGAAAAGTACTCACTCCATGTGACTAGTAGAACGGCGTCCCATCCGTTCGATTGGAGGATGTGCCCCGCCGCGATCCACGAGCTATAGTTACTGAGTCTCAGCGCGATGGTGGTTCACACCGCCAAGATCATGAGACCTTAGAGCCCCGAGGCCGGACCCCCAGCGGCCTCGGGGCTCTCTCTTGTCCGGGGTCAGCCCGCGATCTTGGCCACCAGCTCGTAGGACCGCAGCCGGTCGGCGTGCTCGGCCACCATGGTGGTCACCATCAGCTCGTCCGCCGCGGTCTCGGCCAGCAGTTTCTCCATGCCCGCGGCCACCTTCTCCGGGCCGCCGATGATCTGACTGGCCAGCCTGGCCTCGACGAACTCCCGCTCCATCGGCGAGTACGGGTAGTCAGCGGCCTCCTGCGCGGTCGGGATCAGCCCGGGACGGCCACTGCGCAGCCGCAGGAAGGACAGCCCGCCCGGACCGGCCAGCCAGCGTGCCTGCTCATCGCTGTCCGCGGCGATCACCGAGGCGCAGACCATGGCGTAGGGGCGGTCCAGCTCGGCCGATGGCCGGAAGTTGTCCCGGTAGAGCCGCAGCGCGGGCAGCGTGTTCTCCGCGCTGAAGTGGTGCGCGAAGGCGAACGGCAGCCCCATCAGCCCGGCGAGCTGGGCCGAGTAGCCGCTGGAACCCAGCAGCCACAGCGGCGGCCGGTTGCCGGGGGCGGGCACCGCGCGCACCGCGGGCTCCGGCTGGCCGGGCGCGATCTCGTCGAAGTAGTGCGTCAGCTCGGTGAGCTGCTCGGGGAAGTCATCGGCGGACAGCGGCGCGGTGGAGCGGCGCAGCGCGTGCGCGGTCCGCGGGTCGGTGCCCGGCGCGCGGCCGATGCCCAGGTCGATCCGGCCCGGGTAGAGCGCCTCCAGCATGCCGAACTGCTCGGCCACCACCAGCGGCGGGTGGTTGGGCAGCATCACCCCGCCGGAGCCCACCCGCAGGGTCTTGGTGACCGCGGCCACCTGGCCGATCAGCACCGCAGGGGCGCTGCTGGCCACCCCTGGCATGTTGTGGTGCTCGGCCAGCCAGAACCGGTGATAGCCCAGCTTCTCCGTCTGCGCGGCGAGGTCGAGGGTGTTGCGCAACGCGACCGAGGCGGTGGAGCCGTTGGTGACGGTCGCGAGGTCGAGCACGGACAGCGGAACAGAACGAGACAGGGCCATGTTCGACATAACGCGAACGAAGCCCGGCTGCTTCCCGGCAATCGGTTCCCTTGGCGTATTTACAGTCACGCCCTGACTGTCTAGACAGTGGGCATGGCCCCTGAGTCGCCCAGCCGACGCACCTTCCTGACGGCCGCCCTCACCACCGCGGCCGCCCCGTTGATCTTCCCAGCGGGCGCCGCCCAGGCCGCCCCGGAGACCTCCGCCGCTGGTGGCGGGCCGGTCGACCGGGAACTGAAGGCCCTGCTGCGGGAGATCGACCCGAAGCGGATCGAGGCGAACGTGCGCACCCTCGCCGCGTTCGGCACCCGGCACACCCTGTCCAGCCAGGACGACCCGAAACGCGGCATCGGCGCGGCCAGGGACTGGCTCTTCGCCGAGCTGAACCGCTACGCCGCGACCGCAGGCGGCAGGCTGACCGTGGAACTCCAGTCCTACATCCAGCAGCCCGACCCGCGCATCCCGGTGCCCACCAAGATCACCAACGTGCTCGGCACCCTGCGCGGCAGCGGCGCGGGCAAGCGCACCTACGTGGTCGCCGGCCACTACGACTCCCGGGCCTCCGACGTCATGGACGCGGTCAGCGACGCCCCCGGTGCCGACGACGACGCCTCGGGCGTGGCGGTGGTGCTGGAACTGGCCCGGATCATGTCGAAACGGCCGATCGAGGCCACGGTGATCTTCGCCGCGGTGGCGGGGGAGGAGCAGGGCCTGCACGGCTCCCGGCACCTGGCCAGGCAGCTCAAGGCGGCGGGCGCGGACGTGCAGGGCATGTTCACCAACGACATCGTGGGCAGCAGCACGGCCGATGACGGCAGCAGGGACCCGCGCACGGTCCGGCTCTTCGCCGAGGGCGTGCCCACCTCGGAAACCCCCGAGCAGGCCAACATCCGCCGCTCGGTCGGCGGTGAGAACGACTCGGCCACCCGCCAGCTGGCCAGGTACGTGCGAGCGGTCGCCGGCGAGGACGTCACCGGCATGAACGTCCGGGTGATCCACCGCAGGGACCGCTACCTGCGCGGCGGCGACCACATCCCGTTCCTGGAGCTGGGTTTCCCGGCGGCCCGCTTCACCGAGCCGAACGAGGACTTCGCGCACCAGCACCAGGACGTCCGGGTGCAGGACGGCAAGCAGTACGGCGACCTGCCCGAGTTCTGCGACTTCGACTACATCGCCCGCGTGGCCAAGGTCAACCTGGCCACCCTGTGGTCCCTGGCCCAGGCGCCCGGCACCCCCACCGGCGTCGGCATCCTCACCCAGGCCCTGACCAACGACACCGAACTGGTCTGGCAACGCGGCCAGGAAACGGACCTGGCCGGGTACGAGATCCTCTGGCGGGAGACCACGGACACCTGGTGGACCCATGTGGTGCCGGTGGGCGATGTCACCCGGGCGACGGTCAAGCGGTCGAAGGACAACGTGTTCTTCGGAGTGCGCGCCGTTGACCGCTCCGGACGTCACAGTCCAGTGGCTTTTCCGTTGCCAGTGCGCTAAGTGGGCCCGGAAAACCCACTCGCGGAGCGTGCGGACACGTACACCCGATGTAAGGACTAATAGGGTGGATGTCGTCAGCTTCGGGTGAAGTGGGGATGGAGGGGTTCGTGGACGCGGTCGTCCAGCTGGTCGGCTCGCTGTTGTCGGCGCTGCACCGCCTGTTCGGCTTCGCGGTCTGCCCAGGTGACTGGGCCTGGACCGTCACCGCCGCCGGCGTGGTCTTCGGCCTGCTGCCGCCGCTGGGCGCGGTGTGCGTGGCCCTGCTGCGGCACGGCATCGGCAACCGGTACACCCCCGCGACCACCATCCCGATCGCCCTCTTCGGCCTGCTGAGCACCCTGGTGCTGCCCTGGATGGCGTTCACCGCGACCGACCGGATCATCACCGCGGCCGCCCGCGGCGTCCCCACCGGCGGCCTGTCAGCCGACCTGGGCGGCTTCGGCCGCGACTTCTGCCTGCTGGGCACCCAGGGCCAGTACCTGGCCAACGCCCCGGAGGCGGCGGACGCCCTGTTCAACCCGGGCGGCGCGACCAGCTGGCTGGGCGCCATCGGCTACATCATCCTGCTCGGCGTGCTGCCGGTGCTGATCCTGCTGGCAGTCGTCTTCCAGAGCCTGCTCGCCTTCCGCCGCGGCCCCAAGTGGCCGGCCTGGCTGTTCTTCCGCCTGCCGTTCGTGCTGCTCGCGGTCCTGACGGTCCCGCTGAGCGCCAGCATCCTCGGCCACCTGTGGCTCGGCTTCCTGCCGACCTCGATCGCGGGCATCTTCGCCGTGATGCTGATCGGCTCCCCCCGGCGTTCGGTGATCAGCCGCTCCGAACGTGACCCCGAACCAGCCGAAAGGCGTCAGTTGGAACCCCGCAAACCCCTGCCGCCCCCCAAACCCAAGCCCCTCGCGGAACCAGTCCGCCCGGCGTCCAACCAACTGCCGAGAAAACCCAGCACCGCACCCCCCAACCCCACCCGCATCGACCCGGCAGTACGCCTGGCCGAACCAGTAGCGGCCACCAAGGTGACGAACAACCCCGCCGCGGCCCCAGTAGCCACCCACCGCCCCTCAACCCAGTCCCCCCAGCCCCGCCCGGCCCCAGGCCGCCAGGGCGCCCCCCACTCCGCGGGCCAGCCCGCGCCCCCCACGGTCGTCACCGGCCAGAACGCGCCCAAGACGGCCGCCGGTCAGGGAACTCCCACCGTGGTCGCAGGCCAGGGCACTCCCACGGTGATCGCAGGCCAGGGCAAGCCCAAGGTGGCCGCGGGCCAAGAGCCCCCCACCGTGGTCAGAAGCCAGGAACCCCCCACGGTCGTCCGGAGCCAGGAACCCCGCACCGTGGTCACCGGCCAGGAACGCACGGTCATCGCAGGCCACCAGTCCCCAAGCGCGGCCGCAGGCCAGCAGCCCCCCACCACAGCCGCAGGCCAGCAGCCCAAGGCCGCCGCCCAGCACCTACCGCCGACCCTGGTCGCCGGTCAACCCCCCGCGACCTCCGCGGGCCAGCACGGCCCGACCAACACCCCCGGCCAGCCCGGCATGCCCAACCTGCCCGGCCAGTCCGGCGGGCCCAACCAGCCTGGCCAGTCCAACGCCCCCGGCCAGTCCGGCGTCCCCAACACCCCTGGACAGCCCGGCCAGTCCAACCTGTCCGGCCTGCCCAACCCCGCCGGCCAACCCAACGCCGCGGGTCAGCAGCCCCCGCCCAACGCCACCGGCCAGCCCCCACTCCGTCCCCCCATGGTCGCCACCGGCAAGCCCCCGACCCTCAAGGCCCCAGCCGCCGCCCTCGCCAACACCCCCGGCCCCCTGCCCGCCTTCCTGGGCGGCGCGGCCGGAGCCGCCGCGGCCGGAGTCGCGGGCGCAGGCCGGATGCCCTCCGGCGCCACCCGCACCACCCCGGTGCTGCCCCGCGGCGGCGTCTGGCACCCCGCGGGCGGCCGGTTCCGCAGGCTGCGCAAACTCGGCGCGGGCGGCTTTGGCCAGGTCTGGCTCGCCATGGACACCAGCCTGGGCCGCACCGTCGCGGTGAAGCTGGCGCACGCCCCCGACGCCGAGACCGAGCAGCGCATGCTCCGCGAGGCCCGCGCCCTGGCCGCCGTCCGGCACCCGAACTGCGTCCGGGTCTACGACGTCGTCGAGGAACCCGACGGCCTGGCCATCGTCATGGAGTACATCGAGGGCGGCACCCTGGCCGACGCGGTGCACAACGACGGCGTCGTCGACGATGTCTCCGCCGCCCGCCTGTGGGCCACCATGGCAGGCGCCCTGGCCGACGCGCATGAGCAGGGTGTGCTGCACCGTGACGTCAAACCGGCGAACGTGGTCCTCGACGAGGGTGGCACCGCCCACCTCATCGACTTCGGCATCGCCCGCTCCAAGGGCGACAGCACCCTGACCGCCACCGGCATGATGATGGGCACCCCGGACTTCATCGCCCCCGAGGTCGCCGCAGGCGCGTCCGCCTCCCCGGCCGCCGACGCCTGGCAACTCGCCGCCACGGTCAGCTACGCCCTGGCCGCCCACCCGCCCCGGGGCGTCTTCGAGACCCCGGTCTCGGCCCTGATGGCCGCAGCCAAGGGCACGCCCTGCACGCACCTGCCCCAGCACAGTGCCCACCGCCACCTGCTCGCGGCGGCCCTTGACCCGGATCCCCGCCGCCGCCCCACCCTGGCCGTGGTGAAGACCGAGGTCTCGGCCTGGCTGATGCGCCACGGCGCGGTGATGGACGGCCCGGTCTCCACCACCGTCATGCCCCGCGCCACCGCCGCCAACACACCACCGCCCAAGTACAAGCCGTAGCCCACCCGGACAAGCGAGGGCTCCACACCTGACCACCAGGTGTGGAGCCCTCGCCCGGTCCACCACCACAACGCCGCAGGCCGCTGCCGCACGTTCCCGTGCGGCCCGGCACCGCACCGACCGCCTGCCTGCCGAGCCCGACGAACTCGCACAGCCCGCACAGCCCGCACAGCAGCGTGCCGCGCCCCCAGCCGGGAACGCGGCACGCGCGGCAATACCTCAGCTCAGGGCACCAGCTGCTGGCGGTAGTAGCGCAGTTCCTCGGGACTGGCCACCCGACGCTGCCCAGGCAACGGCCCCGGCATCGGACCCGGCAACGACCCTGGTCGCGGGCCCGGCAACGGCGGCTCGACCACCGGCGGCGGCGCGGGCGAATCCCCGCGCACCACCACGGGCGCGAGCAGCTCGACCGACCGCAGCAGCGCGGTCACCGCCAGCACGATCAGCACACTCGCCGACTGCGCGGCGGCCATCGCGATCTCCGTCGCCGTCGCGTCCACATCGCCGTACCGCACCAGGAACCAGCCGGCCGCGACCACCGCCGCGACCCAGCCCAGCACCAGCCCGAGCGGACCCGGCCGGTACACCGCCCGGCGCGCCTTGCCCAGCGCCAGCAACAGGCCCACCGCCAGGCAGCACACCGTGGCCGCGAGCAGACCGGCGCCGAGCGTGTCGCTCAGCCGATGCCAGCCCGCCTCCATGGTCGCCGTCGACACCGACGCCACCCACAGCGCGCCCGGCACCGCCGCCAGCACCCGAAGTCTGCTGGGCAGCACCACCAGCAAGGCCAGCACCAACGCCATGGCCAGGCTGACGTGACCGCTCGGGAAGCTGTTGTGCGAGGGCAACGGCCCGGTCTGCAACCGCGGCCGCTCCAGCAGCGACAACTTCAGCACCTGCGAGGCGGCCACCGTGAGCCCCATGCCCACGACCGCGGCCAGCCCGGCCCACCAGCGCCGCCCGACCAGCGCCACCAGGATCACGCCGACCACCGCGCCGATCAGCAACGGACGGTCGTCCATCACCTCGAGCAGCCCGGAGTTCCGGTCGCGCAGCCACCCCGTCCCGCGCCCGCCCGCGGCCAGCACCTCGTTCTCCCAGCGCTGCCCTTCCCGGGTGCGCACGAACTGCAGGTAGGTGGCTATGAAGGCGAACAGGAACAGTGGCACCGACAGTGCGATCCGCCAGGCAGCGGCAGGGCTGGTCGAGGAGGGACGCATGCCTACACCGTCCATCCGCGATGTATCAGCCGTGCCCGTGGCACGTCATGGTTCTGTCACAGACCAATTGCCTCCTAGGTCGTCTCTCGTCGGAACACCAGGTGCAGCACCCGCAACGCGATCACCGAGCTGATCACCAGCAGGTTGTAGCCGAACACGTGCAGCAGGCTGATCCCGTCGGCCACCATCGGACCGGCCGTGGTGCTCAGCAACAACACCGCCATCAAGCCGGTGGTCGCGGTCAGCACGGTGAGCAGCACCTGGTTCAGGAACCCGCGCAGCACTCGCCGATCCCGCTCATCGGCGAACAAACGCACGTTCAGCCCGAACCGCCCGCGTTCCATCGCGCCGGTGATCCGCTCCAGCCGCCGCGGCAGCCTGCGCAACACCGGCAGCAGCGCCAGCAACTCCTGGCTCGCCGCCTCCTTCACCGAGGACGGCCGCAACGCCGCGCTCACCTTGTCCGTGGCGAAGGAACGCGCCTCCGCCACGATGTTGAACCCGGGCGCCAGCGCCGCCAGCGTGCCCTCCATCGTGGCCAGCGCGCGGAACACCGCGGCCACCTCCGGCGGCACCGTCAGGTCATAGGTGGCGATCAACCGGAACAGATCGGTGAACATCTCCACGTCCGGCCGCATGCCCGGACCCAGGTGCCGGGCCATGAACTGCCCGACCGCGCGCTCCAGCGCGGACTCGTCGATGTCATCCGGTCTGCTCACCACCTCCAGCAGCGCGTCGGTCATCGCCGCGGGATCGCCGCGGTCGATGGCCAGCAACAGGTTCTGCACCGCGCCCCGGAGCTGACCGTCGAGCCGCCCGACCGACCCGAAGTCCAGCAGTCCGAGCCGGCCGTCGGCCAGCGCGAGGATGTTGCCGGGATGCGGATCCGCGTGGAAGACCCCGTCCACCATCACCTGCTGCAGCAGGCACCGCAGCAACGCCCTGGCCAGCTCCTGCCGATCGGTCTCCACCGGCAGCCGCCCGCTCAGCGGCACCCCGTCGAGCCGTTCCATCACCAGCACCCGTGCACTGCACAACTGCTCGTGCAGCACCGGCAGCCGGATCCCTGGATCGCCGCCACGCACCGCGGCGGCTGCCTCCACCGCGGCCATGTTGCGCGCCTCGATGCGGAAGTCCAGCTCCTCCCGCAACGCGTCGGCGAACCCCTTCGCCAGCTCCACCACACCCAGCGCCCGGCCCCAGCGGGTCCTGGCCTCCAGGGTGCGGGCGAGCCGGTCGACGATGTCCAGGTCGCGTTCGACCACCGGCCGGATGCCGGGCCGCTGCACCTTCACCACGACCTGCTCGCCGGAGCGCAGCGTGGCCCGGTGCACCTGCGCGATCGAGGCCGCGGCCAGCGGTTCCCGGTCGAACTCGGCGAACACCTCCTCCGGCACCGCACCCAGCTCCGCCACCAGCACCGACTCGACCTCGGCCCACTGCGCCGCGGCGACCTGGTGCTGCAACCGGCTCAGCTCGGTGATGAACTCCGCCGGCAGGATGTCCCGCCGGGTGGAGAGCACCTGCCCGAACTTCACGAACGTGACCCCGCCGTCCTCCAGCGCCAGCCACAGCGATCTGGCCAGCTTGGACTGCCCCTGCGGCACCGATCTCCGGCTGCCGCGCAGGTAGGGGCTGAGCCCGTGCCGGAAGGCGATCCGGCTGATCTGCGAGTACCGCCGCGCGCGCCCGAATCGGCGCCGCAGTCCACGCAGCCAGTCCACCGGACCCGGCACCGAGCCCGTTGGCACCAGCACCTCGGCCAGTACCAGCAGCACCATCGGCACCAGCACCGCCAGCCCGATCCAGACGGTGATCAGCGAACCCTTGCTGTCCGCCTCGAACAGCACCCGCGCCAGCGGCGGGATCAGGGTCAGCCCGATGACCGCGGCGATCACCGCCCGCACCAGACCCACCCGGAAGCCCAGCAGTCTTCGCAGCACGATCACGAAGGCCACCAGGACCACCAGGTAGCTGGCCGGGGCGAGTACCAGACTCAGGAACCAGTTGTCGTCCATCGCCTCCGGACGCTACCCAGATTTCCGGGCCGGTCCGAACAACGTGATCATCACCCTGTCCCTCGGGTCGGTGACGAAATTGGCTGCATAGCGTCACCTCAACGGAGTTGGGAAACGCTGATCAGCAACGACTTCGGCCCGCAAGATCACCAAAGACGTGTTCAGATTCCGCTGTGCGCGGAACCGGCACCAGGTCCTCCGGCCGCTCCGCACTGGCCAGGAACCGCAACAGCTCCCGGGCCACGTTGTCGTTGCGGCGGAAGGAAGGCGCGTTGGTCCGCGGCCGCGCGAACGCCGCCACTGACCGGCCGTTGGTGTGCGCGCCGAGGGCGAACCGCCGTTGGTGCGCCCGCCCGTCCCGGTCCAGCACCCGCGCGTCGTCCCCGCGGACCAGCAACAACCCGGTGTTGTGCCCGAAAGCCCCCTCGGCCAGCACCTCCTCGGCGCCGTCGCCGTCCTGCACCAGCCTGCGCAGCAACTCGGCACCGCTGCGCCGCGCGTTCGCCCTGGGCAGCCGCGCCTCGATCAGCCCGCTCGCGGTCAGTTCCTCGGTGACCCCGGCGCTGCCCGCCACGAACCGCCCGCGCTCGGCATCCGCCCGCACCCACATGTCCGGCCCGAGGAACCGCAGCACCCCGGCCCTGGACAACGCCAGCAACTGCTCCAGCCGGTCACCCGGCGGACCGCTGGCGTAGAAGCTGAAGAACCCGGCCCACCACCCGTCGAACTCCTCGACCTGCGAACGCGCCGACAACCGCCCGCTCTCCAGCAGCCGTGGCAGCTGCCCGTACACCGACAGCAGGGCCAGGAACGCGCCGAGATCGGCGGAGAACGCCGGATCCGACCGCCGCGCCAGGTCCTGTTCCACGTAGTCATGCAGGTAGCCACCCAGGTCGGCGAACCGGTCGAAGCTCATCCCGCGCAGCGGCCGGTCCAGCGTGGCCAGGTCCAGCCGGTCCGCCTTGGCCGGCACCGCCCGCGCCACCAGGTCCCGCATCCGCTGTCCGAGGAACTCCAGCTCGGCGAAATGCTCGGCGAACTCCGCCCAGTCCATCGCGACCTTGTCCGGGTGCCCGGTGAACAGCTCCCGGTAGTACCCCCAGCCGATCTCCTTGGCCATCGCGGGCCACACGTCCCGGCGGAACTCCAGCCGGCCCGGCTGGGCCAGCAGCCCGTCGATGGTGTTGGCGTCGAAGAACTTCGGCAGTTCGGGTGACTCGCCCTGCAACCGGTAGGTGGTCTTCGCGTGATAGGGAACCCCGCGCCGCGAGCCGACGTACAGCACCGGCTCCTGCCCCGAAGGCAGGTATCGCAGACCGTCCCCGACCGGCTCGAACCGGCCGCCCCTGCCCTCGGTCAGCAACACCATGAGGTCGATGAACGCCTGCCCGAACCCACGCATGACAACCGGTTCACCAGCCGGGATGGCCGAGAGATCGGCGTCGGCGGAGTACTCGGGCGGCAGGTAGGCCAGCCCGTGCTCGGTGGCGAAGTCGGCCAGCCGCCGCTGTTCCGGCTCTGGCTCGGCGTCCAGGTGGCCGAGCGCGAGCACCACCGCGTCCGCGGCCAGCGGCGCCACCCGGTCGGCCAGCCAGACCTGCTGGGCCTGGTCGCAGTTCCCGGTGACCGCGGTGGCCGTGGTCGCGTGCACGTGCACCGTCACCGAGTCCGGAAGTCGCCTGATCGTGTGACGGAAGAACCACTCCAGATACTTGCTCTGCACCTGGCGAGTCGGAAAGTCATTGCCGCGCAACGACATCAGCTCAGCATCCAGCTCGACGCCGGTGATCTCGCCGGCACGCACCGCGGTCGCCCACTCGGCGAGTGAGGGTCCGGGGCGCACCGGCCCCTGACATCGCACCGACTCGTCGGTGAACATCGTGACGTCCTCGGCCATCGAGTTCATCCGCAGCAGTGGTGACTGCGCGTGCCGCCACACCCGTCCGGGGCCAGGCGGAAAGGGATCGACCAGGTGAATCTCCAGCGGTCCAGTGCGCAATTCCTCGGCCGCGTCCAGGTTGGCGCTGATCCGCTCCAGCAGACCGGCCCCGTTCGGACCGGCGCCCACGATGACGACCACAGCTGGCCTCGGCATGCCAGATCTCCTTGCGAGAAGAGGGGAACGCGAGGCCACGGCGGCGCGCGTCGGGAGAAGGTCAGGCAGGTGGAACGCCGGAGACGGCGGTGTCATCACGCGGGACGCGCCCCTCAACGCGTCCGGGCACTTCGATCGTGCGCAGCAGCTCACGCGGTGTCAAGGAAACCCGGCCGGGGCGTCCACCCTGTGGGCAGGTGTTGACGCGGTGAAGTCCTTGCGGTTCCGTGGATCCCGTGCTGGTGCGTCCGCCGCTCGTGACCCGCGACCACATCGACTTCGGTCGAGTGTGGTCCAGCTCGTGTCGTAGCTGACCGCCTTCTCCGGTCGGCACACGCTCTCGCGGTCCACCCCTCAGCCCGGACCCCGGCGCCGATCGGCTCCTCGCCCGTCATCACGCGTCCTCACCAGCACCGGTCATCGCGGCCGGTCGACGCCGCGCGCCCGCGTCACCAGCGCCCGCGCGCCAGAGAGGTCCGACCATGCCTGTGGAGTTCCTGGGAATCGGTGGCACCAACGACGGTTCGGAGACCGCGCCGCGATCCGGCGCCTCCTTCGACCCGGAGTACACGCTCAAACTCGCCCGCGCGCACGAGGAACACGGCTGGGACCGGGTGCTGTTCGCCTACGGCTCAGGTTCACCCGATCCAGCGCAGGTGGCCGCCTTCGTCGCCACCAAACTGGACACCCTGCAGATCCTGCTGGCCCATCGGCCGAACGTCTCCTACCCGACGTATGCGGCCAAGACCTTCGCAACCCTCGATCAGGTGGCGAATGGTCGCCTGACCGTGCACTTCATCACCGGCGGCAACGACCGGGAGCAGGGCCGGGAGGGCGACCGGCTCACCAAGGACGAGCGGTACAGCCGGACCAGGGAGTACATCCAGATCGTCAAGCGGATCTGGACCACCCGCGAGGCGTTCGACCACCACGGCGAGCACTACCGGTTCGACGACTTCGTCAGCGACGTCTTCCCGGTGCAGCTGCCCAGGCCGAACGTCTCCTTCGGCGGCTCCTCGCCGGCGGCCTACGCGGCCGGCGGCGCCGAGGCCGACATCTACTGCCTGTGGGGCGAGCCGCTCGCGCAGACCGCCGAGCAGATCCAGGCCGTGCACGCCGCGGCCAGGGCGGCGGGCCGCGCTGACCTGCCACGCATCCAGGTCGCCTTCCGGCCGATCATCGCGCCGACCGAGGAACTCGCCTGGGAGAAGGCGTACCGCACGCTCGAGGTGATCAAGCAACGGCGCGAGGGCGGCAACGCGCTGCTGCGCCGCCACCACACCGACGCACCGCAGAACGCGGGCTCACAGCGACTGCTTGCCGTCGC